>CAZSDY010000019.1:21262-23639 GCA_964605765.1 uncultured Ectothiorhodospiraceae bacterium
GCGTCGGATGGCGGCGATCAGGGGGCCGGCGGGGGCAGGCGGCGCCTGTTGATATCCACCGCCTTGAGAATAGGAAGTATGGCCTCGCGAGGAATGCTTTCCTGCATCGCCCAGCACAGGACGTCCAGATTTTCCGCGCCGCTCTGAACCTTGTCCAACACCTTGTCGAGCAACACGCTGTCCACGTTCAAGGACCCCGACACCAGCGCGAAACAGTCCTTGCCGAATTCTTCGTAGAACACCTCGCCACGAAGATGCTGCACGAAGCGTGATCGATAAAATCGCAGCCAATGCGCCTGCGCCCACTCACTGTCGGCCGACGTGCCACGGTTGTAACCCGCCTTCTCGCTTTCCAGCCAACGGTGCTCCTCGATGGCCCGCTTGGCTTCGTCATAAATCCTGTGCTTGACCATTAGCAACGGTTCCGTGTGTCCGGATTAGACAGTCGGTTCGCCGAACGTTTCACTAAGAAACAGGCAATCATCGTGCCGACGTGCCTTCCGCACGCCAGGGCAGCACCTCCCGTGACGCTCCGGACATCAACATCCCACACGCGCGGGAAATGCCCGACCCACGGACAATCACCTTATCCCCAATCACTAGAGCTTCCAGGCGACGGACGCCACGATGGAGCACCATGGCGATTGTTCTTGTTGCGCGGCGATTCTAGCTCCAACCACGTGCCCCCGCCAGCGCTTTCTTGACTGGCCCCGGCGGCGACCTGCTCACCCTGTGAATACACCGGTTCCCATGAATTCACGTCGCGCTGCCGCATCGGGCGCCGGCTGATACCTCACTTCACCCGCGTCCGTAAACCGCCAAGAGAAACTCAGGCAAATCGGCAAGACCTTGCCGATCCGAAACCGGGGGCCGCCACAGGGATTCCGACGTGACAAGCACACCAGGGAGCGTCCCCACGCACCGCCTCTACCTGATTCGGAGAGAAACTCCACGCGCAGATACTCGGTGGTCATGTCGGTTCTGGACCGGTCGTGCTCGGTGATGAGTTCGATAAGCACCAGATTTGCCTCTTCATGATCGGGGATAATTCTCTTGAGCACGATGGTGGGCCGGAGCGAGACGAAATCATCACCGGCAGTTTCAGTGGTCACGTTTGCAATTCTCCCCCGTCAGGAACGAATCGACATCCCGTATGCGATACGCCAGGATCGCGCAAGCGGCACGCAGGCAGTGACCGGTCGAACCCGACTCGGGATCTAGTGTACTGTTCGACACGCCCCGGCACGCACATGCACCATAGTCGATATGCCACCTTCATTGCGCGCGCGGTCTATCGGAGCGGGTAGAATGCGCGACGACCCGCAAGATGACGGTCGGCGAAGCCGCACCGACACCGGGTCCGGGCAATGATTTGTGAACCCTTCGACAAACGTCTTGCCGCGCTGATTGTCAAGCCGCTCGGGGCCCTGCCGATCACGCCGAATGCCATCACCGCATGCAGCCTCGTCGCGGGTCTCACCGCGGCGGTCCTCTTCGCCGCGGGCACGCGCAGCACCGCAGGCTGGGCCGGCGGGCTGTTCATGCTGGCGTGCTTTCTCGACCATGTGGACGGGGAACTGGCGCGCCTGACGCAGCGCTGCACCCGATTCGGACACATCTTCGACCGCATCACGTCGGCCATCGTGCTCACCGCCGCGTTCATTGGCCTGGGCTTCGGCGCGCGATTCGGCGCGCTCGGGGATTGGGCCGTTGTGCTGGGCACCGCAGCGGGTATCGCTGTCGCCTCGATCTTCGCGGTTCGCAACCGCGTAGAGTTGCATCACGGCCACGACGCCATCGCGCAACCCTCCACAGGGGGATTCGAGATCGAGGATGGACTCTACCTGATTGGCCCGATCGCCTGGGCAGGATGGACCACAGCGTTTGTTGCCGCGGCAGGAATCGGTGCGCCGCTGTACCTGCTCTTCACGCTGCTGCGTGCCAGGCACGGCAGCGCCTAGACACCCCGGGAAAGACGCGTTGCAAGGGAAATGTATCTTCGATTTGGCCGATCGAGCAGAATGTCAATGCGACTCATGCACATCCGGGTTGCGCGCATCGAGCGCCTGCAGGTAGCGCTGTGCGGCTCGCTCGTCGAGCTCGCACAACTCGCCAGCCACACGCAGCGTCTCGCGCATCGACAGCCCGTAGCGTTGGCGCAGCATGCGCCCCAACGCAACCCTCTCGCCTTGCGCCAGTGCGTGCAGCATCTCATCGTGAGGCCCAGGCTCGCCGACGCTCGACTCCGAAAAGTCGAGATCGCCAGGCGCATCCCGGCCCAGCAGCCCGTCGACGAAGGCCCGCGCTTCGGTGGCGTTCATGCCAAAAGCCTCGCAGGTCACGCGCACCGCGGGAATCACGTCACCGCGCTCGGCGA
>CAZSDY010000020.1:0-2833 GCA_964605765.1 uncultured Ectothiorhodospiraceae bacterium
GACCCTGTGGGTAACTGCGCAGCAGTTATCCACAAGTCCACAGGTAAAACGCAATGCCCCATTTTGCGCTGTTCGCTACTTCCGATATTTGCGGGATGACAGGGGTACAGGTACTCCGTTAGCCTAACTCTTGGCGTGGTCCGACCCCATACCAAGATCGCCCGCACCGGTCCCAGATATGCCGTGGCGGTCCGCTCATGTCCTGGTGGACGTGCTTGATGCCGCTCGACCCGCATCAGGGCCGCAGCGCTTACCCCAAACCGACTCGTTGGCCCACGTGACGATGTCGGCGAGAGCCATAGGGCGACCCATACGGAACCCCTGGGCATATTCGCAGCCCATCGATGCAAGGCGTTCGAATGTAGAAACCTTGAATAAGGAAGGGTGTATCAAGCCAGGGTCGGTCGAGTCGGCATACGTACATGCCAACCTTCAGGTTTTCGGTGGCAAGCTTGAGCTCCATTGAAAAGCGGTTCCGCAATGCTGAGATCGGGGAGGTGTAATATTCTCGTGCCCGATCGTTTGTTCTGCCTTTGCGGAGATACCCAACGCAACTCGCGAGGGCCAGACCAGGCCGCAGGCGCAGGGGTTCGACTCGCCTCACTGGAGGGTGGTCGTCGGGCCCAGCATCAACTGCCTTGCTAATCGCGGCGCGACGTGCTCGCAGCCAGCTCACCGCGCAACCTATGCGGACCCGGGCGGTGCCGCGCGCGAACCAGTGTCATCGCTAGGCGCAGTGTTTGTCCCCGGGACCCGTGGGTCGGGCGCCACGCGTCGTGCAAAGCACACGCGGCAAGCGAGGCCCGTGCCGCCGGGGGCGTCGGCAAGCTCGACGCGCCCCCCGTGTTGTGCGGCGATTGCCCGCACGATGGAAAGACCCAGGCCGCTGCCGGGTGCTGTCGTGCGGGCGCCGCGGTAGAAGCGCTCGAAGACGCGCTCGCGCTCGGTGCTCGGGATGCCGGACCCGCTGTCGACGACGCTGAGCGCGACCGCGTCGGCGCAAGTCGTCACGCACACTTGCACGGTGCCGCCCGCGGGTGTATAGCGCACGGCGTTGTCGATGAGGTTGCGCGCGAGAATCCACAAGGCGTGCCGGTCGCCAGTGATCATGGCATCCTCGTTGGTCGCCTCCAGCGCTACCTCCACGCCGGCCTCGAGCGCCGCGGGCGCAAGCTCGGCCAGCACGTCGCGTACCACCGGTACGAGGTCAACCCTGCGCTGCTCTGCTGCGCCGGCGGGCGCATCCAGACGTGCCAGCGACAGCAGTTGATCGACCAGATGCGACGCCCGGTCCACGCCTTCCTCGAGTGCCGTCAGGGACGCCATGCGCTGCTCATCGCTCGTGGCGCGTATGGCCACCTGCGCGTTTGTCTTGAGCGCGGCGAGGGGCGTGCGCAGCTCGTGCGCGGCGTCGCCCGTGAAGCGCCTTTCTCGCGCGAGTGCATGGCGCAGGCGCTCGAGTAGCGTATTGAGAGAATCGACGAGCGGGCGGATCTCGGCGGGCGCGCCGCCCGCGTCCACCGGATCCATGGCATTGGGCGCGCGTTTCGAGATCTGGCCGGCCAGCAGGCCGAGCGGGCGCAGCCCGCGCGTCACACCAAGCAGCACGGCGGCTATCAAGGCGGGCAGCAGCAGGAGAATCGGCACAACCGCGTGCAGCACGACCTCTCTCGCCAGCTCGTCGCGATTCTCCTTGGGTTCGCCGGTCTGCACGATGAGTCCCGGGGTGGGTGAGCGCAGCGTGAACACGCGCCAGGCATCGTCGCCCACAAAGAAATCATGGTAGCCGTCACCGGCGAGTGGAAACGCGGGTGCGCTCGCGGAACTCGCCATGAGCGTGCCGTCCTGATCGCGGACGACGTAGGCCAGCTCGGTCTCGTACTTGTGATAAGCGGCCGCGAATTCCGCGCCGGTTGCAGTAAGGCCAACGTGGCCCTCCTCAGCTTCATGGCTCATGAGGTCCATCAGCACGCGGGCATTTTGCGACAGGTTCGCATCGAACAGCTCGTGCACCTCCTCGCTGGCATCGGCAAACACGAAGTAGGTGACAATGCCCCACGCGCCGCACATCACCAGCAGCAGCATGGCGAGTAGGCGAAACCGTATCGACCGCAGTTTCAGCACGACGCTTGCGGCCGTTTTCCCTTGCCGGGTTCCACGAGGTAGCCGACGCCGCGCACCGTGCGAATGAAATCCTTGCCAAGCTTGCGGCGCAGGTTGTGGATGTGGACCTCTACCGCGTTGCTCTCGACGAGATCGTCCCAGCCGTACAGCGATTCTTCCAGCTGTGCCCGGGACAGCACCCGCCCGCAGCGTTCCAGCAGGGCCCACAGCAACGCGAACTCGCGATGCGTGAGCTCGATTGGGCTGCCGGCACGCGTGACCACATGGCTCGAGGGATCCATGCGCACGTCGCGCACAGTGAGCGTGGGATCGGCGCGTCCTTCGCGGCGTCGGAGCAGCGCACGGATGCGTGCGCAGAGCTCTTTCAGGTCGACGGGCTTGACCAGGTAATCATCGGCGCCGAGATCGAGCCCCTGCACGCGCTCCTCGACCGCGTCGCGCGCCGTCACGATCAGCACAGGAAGGTCGGCGCCGCGTCCGCGCAGGGACCGCAGCACGTCGAGCCCGTCGCGGCGCGGCAAGCCGAGATCGAGCACCATCAGATCGTAGCTGCCGGTCTCGGCCGCATGCGACGCCGATTCACCATCGGTAAGCCAGTCGACGGCGTAACCGTCCTGTGCCAGGCCCCGCTGCAGGCCCGCGCCGAGCAGCTCATCATCCTCGACCAACAGCAGCTTCACGGTGGGCGTCTCGTCCTCGCATCGCCAAC
>CAZSDY010000020.1:2933-23413 GCA_964605765.1 uncultured Ectothiorhodospiraceae bacterium
ATGTGCAGCGCCACGAGCACCAGCGTGGCGTTGGCGAAAAAGCCGTGCACCTCGCCGAGCGTGCCGCGAAGCGACAAGTTGGCATGAGCAAGCATCGCGGCAAACGGCCCCGCCTGCTCTTCCGCCCCGTAGCTCGCGACGCCGGTCAGCACCGCCATCGCGAGGGTGATGAGCAGCGCGAACACCATGGCCCCGCCCGCCGGGCTGTGGCCGAGGTAGCGCCTCGGCTTGCCCGTGAGCAGTGCCTCGAGGTAGGCCATGGTACTGCGTGGCGGATAGGCGAAATCGCTGAATCGTGCATGGCGGGGGCCGACGAGGCCCCACAGGATGCGTACGGCGAGCAGGGCGCCGATAGCGTAGCCTGCGACAGCGTGCACGGGGATCGACGCTTCCGCCCCGACGTAGGCGACGGCGAACACCGCGGCCAGGGCCCAATGAGAGGTGCGCACCAGCGGATCCCAAACCTGGACCAGTCCCGGTTCCGGCGCGTCCTGGCGGCTTACCATGCGAACCAGTCCTTGTGCTTGCCGAGCACGTCGCCGGTATGCGGGTCGACATTGAGATTGACACGCTTGCCGTCGGCCCCGCGCGCCTTGACCTCGTAAATGCCGTCTTCCATTTCGATGCGAAACACTTTCTTGAAGCCCTGGTCCACGAGCTTGGCCGTGACCTCGGTCGGGGTGAGAACTTTCCCCTGCGGCGCTTCGGCCGCGAAGGAAGTCGAGATCATCAAGGCTGTGGCCAGCACGGCGCTCGAGGCCGCGCCGAGAGCGATACGACGATTCCAGATGGACATGAACCTATCTCCTTGGCGTATGGCGCGGGGGTCACCGCGCCCTGTTGAGAACGTGTGTTTGTGGCCCGGCCTGAGCGCTGTCGGCGACGGCGCCACGTACGGGCGGGTTGATACTCATTGAACGCGGGGAAGCTTAAGAGGCGCTTAAGGGTTCACGAAAGGCGAGCGGCCGCGTCGACGAAGCCTGCTGATATCGCCTTGGGCGCTATCGAGGAAAAACGGCGGCAAAGTGTCGCCGGGCTTGGGATGTATGACGAAACGTGTATGCTTTCGGGAATGCGGCAGTGATCGGGAGGGGTCGGCGCCTTGCAACAAATCTGGAGATATCCCCGGGTTGCATGCCCGATGTCGCTCGCGGCGATAAGGCAGTGCATCGCGGCATTGGACGGCCTGCAGATTCGCGCCACGGGCCGCGGGCCGTTGTCGCCGTTCTGGGGATTATTCGAATCAGCAGCCGGGAAGCTCGCGCCGCGCGTGGCAGAGCGCATCGCGGATGTCGTGACGCTTCGCCACCCCGGCGATCGACCGCGTCCCGAGAAGACCGTTCTCACGCTTGACTTGGCGGATCAGTTCGAGATCGGCGGCCGGCACGTGCGCGCCATCAAGCTGAAGGGGATCTCCCCGAGGCTCCTGGCCGTCGACCGTGGCGAGGTCCGTCACATCCGCCTGCTCGGACGCGGCGACATTCCGACGCTGGTGCCGTATCTGAATCCGGCCGGCGAGGAGCGGTTCGTGACCTTCGATGTCGGCGAGCCCTACTGCGCGAAGAAGTTTCGCAGCGTGCTCAACGAGACCGTCATCGTCGCGGAGGCGTGGCGCCGTGGCTGCGCGGTCGCCGTGCCGTTGGGGCTCGGCATTTACGAAGATCCGGCGTTGTTCTTCAAGGGAGAGCCCGTCGGCTTTTCCATCTGGGGTGTGGAGCATCCCGAGGACGAGCGATTCGATGAGCAATGGCGCGCGCGCTTCAAGGCCGACTGCGCACGCATCGCACATGCCGCCGACGCGCAGACGCGCGCGATGATACTTCTCGACTCGGTGCGCTGGACGCGGCGGCGCTTGTCGGGACTGATGCGCGAAGCGCGCTGCTATCACGCGGCCGGGTTCGTGCATCACGAGCTGCAGTTCGACAACCACGCCTACTGCGGCGAGTCGCTTTCGGTGCTCGACTGGGAAGAAGCGGCGCACTGCACGCAGCTCTCGCGGGCGCAGTTCCTGGAGAGCGTGCTCATCGATCTGTACAAACTGGTGTGCTACTGCGGGGTGCTCGAGCGCGAGTACGACTCTGCCATCGAGCGTCACGCGCTCGCGCGCGAGCATCTGGACCACGACCTGTTGCATACGAACTGGTTCATCCACTACTTCGAGTCGCCCGGCAGCGCGATTGCGGCGAAGCTCGCCGCGCTGTTGCCCATGGATATCCGCGATGGCGCGGCGCGCGGGGCGTTCCGGAGCGCGGTATATCCTCTCATCGAGTCGCTGTATGCGCGGCTTGCGTTCGGGCCGGGGCTCGACTGGGGGCAGGTCGCACGTCCCTTCGAGGAAGGGTTTTCCGCGTCGGCACCGCGCTGGCGCCCCGAGGCGAGCACGACCTTCGACCCGAAGCTCTTCGTCAAGAAGGGAAACCGCGCCCCGGGCAGCGATGCGATCGTGCAGCCGAGCGCGGAAATCGCCGACGCCGAGAAGGCCATTCACATGGGGTGTTTTGCCGATGCCGTGGACATCTATGCGCAACTGCTCGAGGCCGACGACGGTGAAGGGATGCACAGGCAATACATAAGCCACAACCTCGCCGCGTTGTGCTTGGCGCTGCGCCGTGACGCCGAGGCCGAGCGCTACTTCCAGATGGCCTACACGGGCTGAGCCTCGACCGGCAGCATCCCGGATCCCGCATGGTCGAGTGCAGGCATGTCTTGGTAAGCGGCCGCGTGCAGGGGGTCGCGTTTCGCTGGAACGCCAGGGAGCGAGCCCTCCGGTTGGGTGTGAACGGCTGGGTGCGCAATCTGCCGGATGGCCGGGTAGAGGTGTGGATCGAGGGTGAGACGGTGGCGCTCGAGCGCATGCTCGACTGGCTTGCCCGCGGGCCGCCGGGCGCCACGGTAACGGAGTTTGCCGTCACGGTCGGTCGCGCGCAGATGCTCGATGGCTTCCATGTCTATACCTGATGCAAAAGCCGGCCCGCGCGGCGGGGCTTAAGGGTCGCTCCCGCGACACCATTGACTCCCGCGCGCGTTGCCGGCGCCCGCGACACCCGCTTCCACGGATGTATCTCGCAGCGTCTTGCCGGGTCACCCGCGCGTTTCACGCGGTTGTCTCGGTGCGCCGCCGGTGTCAAAATTTGTCGTGACAGCGGACAAGACCTGGTATTTGCGGAGGACTGACATGAAGAAGCAGGATTCGCATCCTCTGGGCGTTCCGGGCAGCCACACCTGGAACCCGGGCGAGACGTATACCGTGGCGGACGGGGTTCCAGCCAATGTGCTGGATCGATGGGTTGCCGCTCGGTTTCTTCACATGGTGGGCAAGCCCCGTATTGCCCTCAGGTTGTGGGGCGGCGAGGAAATCTACGTTGCCGAGAGCGCGCCCGTGGCGAGTTTCACCGTGCGCGATCGCGCCACCTTGTACCGAATGCTGCTGGCATCCGACGTCGGTTTTGGCGATGCGTACAGCGCCGGACTGATTGAGGTCACGGGCAACCTGGTCGACTTTCTGGCGGAGGCCTATCGCGGCGCCGCACGGGCACGGTGGACTTTGCCGCAGCACGGGCTGCCGCGACCCACCCGTACGCGCGGCAATACGCTCGCACGGTCGCGGAGGAATATTCACCACCACTACGATCTGGGCAACGAGTTCTATGGCCTGTGGCTCGATGAGCACATGGTTTACACCTGCGCCTACTATGAGCATCCCGGAATGACTCTGGTGCAGGCGCAGGTCGCGAAGATGGACCACATATGCCGCAAGCTCGACCTACAGCCCGGCCAGCAGGTCATCGAGGCAGGCTGCGGGTGGGGGGCGCTGGCGCTGCACATGGCCGAGCATTATGGCGTGCGGGTGAGAGCGTTCAACATCTCCCACGAGCAGATCGCTCATGCGCAGGGTCAGGCGCTCTCGCGGGGCCTCGCTGACCGCGTCGAGTTCATCGAGGACGACTTTCGCAACATCGCGGGCGACTGCGACGCCTTTGTTTCCATCGGTATGCTCGAGCACGTGGGCGTGGAACGCTACGAGATCCTGGGCGCGCTCGTTCGCGGTGTTCTGCGCACGGGCGGTCGCGGGCTGATCCACAGCATCGGGCGCAGCCAGCCGGCGCCCAACAATCCATGGATCGAGAAGCGCATCTTTCCGGGCAGCTATCCCCCGAGCCTGTCGGAGATGACGAGAATATTCGAGCCTTACGAGTTCGCCATACTCGACGTCGAGAACCTGCGCCTGCACTATCGCAACACCTGCCAGGCGTGGCTCGAGCGCTTCGAGGCGGTGCGGGATCAGGTCGCACAGATGTACGACGAGCCGTTCGCGCGCGCTTGGCGCTTGTACCTCGCTGGATCCGTGGCTGCTTTCGAGGTCGGTACCCTGCAACTCTACCAGGTGCTGTTCGCACCGCCCGGCAGCAACGAGGTGCCATGGACTCGGCGGCGCTGGTACGGCGCCGACTGAAGCCGCCCTTAGAGCTTTTCCAGATCGAAGAGCACGAGTCCGGCCCTGTGGCTTGCGAACAGGCCGCCGCCGATGTTGTGGAAGTGGCGCGCCAAGCGCTTTCGGTACCAGCGCCCGGTGCGCAGATAGGCCGTTGCATCGGTGCGCGAGCGGTCGCAGTTCTCGGCCCAGTCTTCCTTTGTCAGGACACCGAAATAAAGCACCCCGTGGCACAGGGTGTGCAGATTTTCGATGGCCGCGTTCGCCCGCGCGGCGCGGAGATACTGCAGCACATCGCTGCAGATGACCAGATCGAACGGCGACGTGGCGCGGTAGTCGACCACCGAGGCGCGCTCCCAGCCGAAGCGTTCACACAGGTACTCACTCGTTTCCACGCCCGTGTAGGTGGCCTGCGGAAAATACGAGTCGATGATCTCTCGCCAGTAGCCCATGCCGCAACCGATGTCGAGCACGCGCTCGACGGGCTGCTCCAGGTAGCGCAGATAATGGCACACGAAATCGCCCAGCCTGCCGAACTCCTCGGGACTCATGGCCCGGGTGTCCGGGTCGAGGTAGTGACGTTCGTAATAGGCGGCGTCGAAACGCGATGAGTCGGACACGGCAATCTTGGAGGTGAGCTTGGATGGCTGATGAAGCGCACGCTATCATCTGGTGGTGCCGGGAAGCCAACGAAAATTGCCCACGCGTGCGCCGTGATCGCGCGTAACGGAAAACCCGGTGCCAGCGAGCATAAGCTGGATATCGTGCACCGCTTTTTCGCCGGTACCGGGAACACCTATGACTTCATGGTCAATGCGGCGACCTTTGGCATCGACAAGCTGTGGAAACGGCGTCTGCTCGACGCTATTCCGGGACACGCCTCGCGCGTGCTCGATCTCGCCTGCGGCACCGGGATCCTGACGCTCGCCATTGCGCGGCGCTTCCCGCAGTGCCGGGTGGTGGGGGTGGAACTTCGCGATGAGTACCTGCGGCTTGCGCGGCGCAAGGTGCGCAGGCTCGGCTTGCGCAACGTGGAGCTGGTGCTCGGCCGTGCCGAGGACTATCGATGCGCCACGCCCTTTGACTGCGTCATTTCATCGTATCTTGCCAAGTACGCCGATCTGGCCACGCTGACCGCCAATACCCACGCCATGCTGGTCGACGGGGGCGTGGTCCTGATGCACGACTTCACCTACCCGCCGAAGCCCTACCTGGCCAGTATCTGGCGGGCCTATTTCTGGTGCCTGCAACGCATCGGCGGCCCGTTGTTCAGTTCCTGGCGGGAGATCTTTTTCGGTCTGCCCGACCTCATCGAGTCGACGCGTTGGACCGAGGAGCTCAATGTGGAGCTGGCGCGCTGCGGGTTCGAGGACATCACAATGGACTACCTTACCGCGTACGGGTCGGCGATAATCAGTGCGCGCAAGGGAATGGTCGCAGCGATCAAGCCGTCAACCGCCACAGCACCATAGCGGCACCGAGCGTGATCACGCCCATGCTGATGCTCTTCAGCACGGATTCCAACGTGCGCATATGGTCTTCCTCGGCCGCTGACAACTCAGCGGACGGGCGCCGCCTCAGCGCCTTGTAGGGGCGCGAGGCGCGGATCTCGACCAGGCTCAGAAAGCCCGTCGCCGTGCCTGTCACGACGGCGGCGGCGGAGAGGTCGTTCGTTTGCAGGACGTAGCCGGCGAGCACCGGCAGCGCACCCCAGGAAAACGCGAACCAGCCGTCGGTGTGGAACCGCCCGCCCATCCATTCGAGGTTGTAGGCGAACACGAAGAAGCCCTCGAGGAGGGCGACGAGCGCCAGCCATGGCGCGAACAACACAATGTAGAAGGTGCCGATCGTGTAGGCGAGCACGAGGCTCACGCCGGCAAGGGCCCAGAGCTGGCGCCGCGTGAACATGTTGCCCCAGGGCCTTTCTGCCTTGCCGCCGAGCGCGTCCAGGGCATGGGCAGCGACGCCCAGACCGAGAGAGTAGATGAGCACGATGGCGACCACGCGGTCCCACGCGATACGCCCGGCGAGCATGGAACCGATGACCGTATAGGACAACACCATCGCCGTGTAGGGCAGGAAGAGAAGACCCACGAAGACACGAAAGCGTCGCGGGCCGAACGCCGGAACGAACCATTCGCGTGCCCTGTCGCGCGTGGGGGCGTGCTGTCGGCCGCGGGTCACCGTGAGGCGCGCTCTGAATGCCATGTGCCGGCGGAGGAGGCCATCGCTGAGGGTGCTTGGAATCCGCAGGTCGTCCGATAAACCCGTTCGCGTACGGCGTTCATGACGCGCGGCAGGTTGTGGCTGGCGCCAATGCTGACGAGCCAGGCGGGTAATGCGCCACCGGGGTCGAGGTGCACGGTGTAGGTCGCCTCGGTCCAGTGCCCGCCGTGGCGAGGCAGAAGAGTCCAAGACCCGCTCATGGCAACGGGAATGATGGCGTCGACGTCGGGCAGATTCTGTTCGACACCGGCTGACATCGCCCAGGTGACGCGGTAGACGTCGTGCTGGCGGCGGCTCAGATCGTCGTCGATGCGTATGACATAGTGACGATCAGAGACGGGGCCCGGGAGGGCGACACGCTGGTACACCCAGCGCGTGTCGGCCTGGGTGCGCATGATTCGACTGCGTATCACGTAGGGCACGAACTCGTTGAAATGGTCGTAGTCCGATATGACATGGAACACGCACGCGGGAGATGCATGGATGTCGATGCGCGAGCGCACGACCGGCACATCGGATCCCGCGACGGGCCGGCGGAACGTCTTCACATCGCCGGAGCGGGTGATGAAGCGCCACGGTCCGACCGGCGCCTGCACCTCGGTGTGCCCCACCAGGGGTAACAGGCATGCGGCAAGGAGCGCGACGAGCGGCAGATAGGCATGGGTCACACGCCGGGATTCACGGCCTCGGTTCGAATTCATCGCTGTTCGGAAAGTGGCGGGCACACAAAGCATAACACCGATGGGCGCGGTCGCCACCTGCGCGCAATCGTTACGGGATCGCGGCGCTGAGGCGTAAAACAGGCACGCCTGAAGCGCTCCGATCGCGACGGCAAGCGCAAGCCGAAGCTCTTCAAGAGGGACTGGAGCGTCGACAGCAAGATCTGAGGGAAAAGCCCGCCGCACCGGATTCCAAGCCCGGTGAGAAATGCGCGCTAGCAGGGGATCCCGATCGCGCGTCCGGCGTTCGGCGGCGTTTCGAGGTGGGCATGTTGCGCCAGTAGCGTTTTCAGTCGGTCATGTACGTGGGCCTCGAACGTGCGGATGCGCCGCGCGTGAAGGTCGAAACCGAGTCCCATCACTTCGTTGGTTGCAGACACGAATTCCTCGCCCGCGTGATACAGCGTGTGAAATAGCCTGAAGCGTTTTTCATCGCAACCGAGCAGTTGCGTGAAAACCTTGACCGGATCCCCCAGTCGCACCTCCCGGATGTAGTTGACGTGCGTTTCCACGACGGCGTACTCGGCGCCACCGCGCTCGGCGAGCGAGCTGCCCCCGTTCACATAATCCCAGAAGGCGTAGGTGGCGTGATCGCAGACCAGCACGTAGTAGGAGAGGTTCATGTGGTCGAATTCGTCGATCCACTCGGGCTGGATGGTGGTCTCGTAGAGGCAGAGCGGGTCGGTCATCGTCAGTCACAGGCGAGGCGGCGCTACTCCATGACACGCACATTCTGGCGGCGCGGCTCCGGTGTCCCGTCCTTCATGAACCATAGCACCAGACCGCCCTCGCCGCGCGACAGATACCAGCACCCGTCGTCAGTGCTGCCGCGGTAATCCAGACACAACATGCCGTTCTTCACCATCCAGTTGCCCTCGTAGCTTTCCCCCCCCCAGTCGCCCTCGATGCGTCCGGCAGCGGTGAACAACTCCCGCCAGCGTGTGCCGTCCTCCTCGCCTTCGATACGCTTGCCGCTCAGCACGTTCTCGACATCCTGGCCGCTCATGTACTCGATGCCGGTGGCGAGTGCGCTTCCCGCCGTGAGCAGCACGCCGCCGAGGAGCACGGTGCCGGAGGGGATCAAATGCGTTGTGCGCCCCTGTGTGCGGGTCATGGGGTTCTCCTGTGCGGAATACGGGCAGTCCGTGCCCCCGGAGCGCCGAATAGCATCTGGGGTGCGCCCCGCGGGCCGGTGCCGCCGGGCGATATTAAACCATCGAATCGGTCCCCGCGATCATTTCGATTCGCGCACGTGCCCGGTGCGTCCACGATCGGCGAGGGCTCCGCGCCTGCGATTCTTCGATGCTTGTAGGAGCGGGATCAGTCCGCGAACGGGGTGGGAACGGCGCTTGGTGCCCTGGAAGGCTCGCGGACTGGGGTCCGTTCCTACAGAATTGCCGCGAAAGTGGCATACTGGTCGTCCACCGGGGGCGGTGTTCAACTCGGGTGTCCGGACGGGCAACCACCTTCGGAACAGAGGGAGAATGCGGGGGATGTCGACGTGAAGACTTATGATGTGATTGTCCTCGGTGCGGGACACAATGGATTGACTGCGGCGTGTTACCTCGCGCGCGCGGGCTTGAGCGTCGTGGTGCTGGAACGCAACTCCTATATCGGTGGTGCCGCGGTAAGCCGCGAGCTTTACCCCGGCTTCACCTATTCCAACTGCTCTTACGTATGCAGCCTGATGCGGCCGGAAATATACCGGCAGCTCGATCTGCCGCGTTTCGGCCTGCAGGTGACGCCCTACGAGGGCAGCCTCACGCACATGCGCGACGGCGACTACCTGGCCTCTTCGCACGACGCGGACATCAACCGCCGCGAGATCGCCAGGCACTCGCGCCGCGACGCCGAGGCCTACGAGCGCTACTCCCTGGAGGCATTGCGGCAGTGCCGCCTCATCAAGCCGCTGCTCCTGCGCACACCCCCTGATCCGACGCGTTTTCGCCCGCGTGACATTGACGAGCTCGTTTTCCTGCTCAAGCACTTCTACGATCTGGGCGAGAGCAGACTCTACGACACCATTCGCTTCTGGACCATGAGCATTGCGGAGTTCCTGGATGAGTACTTCGAATCGGACGTCGTCAAGGCCGCGCTCGCGGGCTCCGGCATCATCGGGACCGCGCTGGGGCCGTACTCGCCGGGCACTGCCTATGTGTTGTTGCATCACTACATGGGAGAAGTGGACGGGGCGATCGGCGCCTGGGGATTCGCGCGTGGCGGCATGGGAGCGGTGACGCGCGCGCTTGCGACCTGCCTCGAGTCATTTGGCGGTGAGATACGCACCGACGCATCCGTCGACAAGGTGCTGGTTCAGAACGGGCGGGCGAGCGGGGCCGTCCTCGCCGGCGGCGACGAGGTGCGCGGGCGCAAGGTGGTCTCCAACATGGACGTCAAGCGGACTTTCCTGGAGGCCATGGACGCGGCCGACCTGCCCCCGGAGTTCATCGAGCAGGTCAGGGGATTCAAGATCCGCGGCTCCTCGGGCAAGCTCAATATCGCGCTGGATGGACTGCCGGAGTTCCCCAACGTGCCCGCGGACTGTCCGGCGCTTGGCGGCGACATGCACTTCACCGATACCATGGAGCGCATGGAGCGTGCCTACGACGACTGGAAGAACGGTACCTGGTCACGCGATCCGTACCTGGATACGGTGATTCCCACGCAGACCGATCCGACCATGGCGCCGCCCGGTAAGCACTACATGTCGATTTTCGTGCAATATGCGCCGCCCTATCTCGAGGGTCGCGACTGGGACGACGCGAGTCGCGAGGCCTTCGGCCAGACCGTGATCAACCAGATCGCCGACTACAGTCCGAACTTCAAGGACCTGATCCTGCACATGGAGGTGCGCACGCCGCGCGATATTGAAAACGAGGTGGGCCTGACGGAAGGCAACATCTTCCAGGGCGAGTTGACGTTCGATCAACTCATGTTCAACAGACCCGTACCGGGCTACGCGCAGTATCGCACTCCCGTCTCCGGCATGTACCTGTGCGGCTCGAGCACGCATCCGGGCGGTGGCGTGATGGGTGCGCCCGGGCTCAATGCCGCGCGCGAGATGCTCAAGGACATGGGGTTGAAGATGACGGGATGGGCCCGCGCATGAGCAGCTACGACATCATCGTCATCGGCGCGGGTCACAATGGATTGGTCTGCGCCGCGTATCTCGCCCGTGCGGGACAGCGGGTGCTGGTGCTCGAGGCGCGCGAGTGTACCGGCGGGGCGGCGGGCACCAGCGAGATCAAGGAAGGCTACCGCGTATCGGCATGCGCGCACATCGCGCACATGCTCAGCCCGCGCGTCGTCAACGACCTCGCGCTCGAGCGTCACGGTCTCGGCTATTCACGGCAGGCCATGAAGACGGTCGTGCTGGATGCGGGTGGCCGTCACCTTGTGCTCGACCCTGACCCCGCGCGTCGGCATGAATCGCTGCTCGAGCATTCGTTGGCCGACGCGGATCGCCTGGGCGAGTTCGAACGTCGCATCGAGCGCTTCGCCGAAGTGCTCGCGCCGCTTATCACCAGCGTACCGCCTCGGCTCGGGACCCGCGACTGGGGGAGCCGCGCGGTGCTGGCAAAGCTCGGCTGGCGTATTCGCCGTCTGGGTCGCACCGACATGCGCGAATTTCTCCGGGTCATCGGCATGAACATCGCTGATTGGGTCGAGGACACCTTCGAATCCGACGCCGTGCGTGCCGCCATCGCGTTCGATGCGGTGCTCGGCACGCATCTGGGGCCGCGTTCTCCCGGTTCGGTGTTGACACTGCTCCACCGGCGCGCGGGGGAAAGGGGGACGACGCTCGCCCATCCCGCGGGTGGCATGGGTGGTGTCACCGCGGCCATGACGCGCGCGGCGCAGGCCCACGGTGTGGAAATTCGAACCGCGGCACCGGTCGAACGCATCCTCGTCGAAGGCGATCGAGCGAGCGGCGTGGTGTTGCGTTCCGGTGAGGAGTTTCGTGCACCCGTGGTCGCCTCGAGCGCCGATCCCAAGCAGACCTTCCTGGGACTGCTCGGCACCGCTCATCTGGACACGGGATTCGTGCGGCGCGTCAGAAACATACGCATGCACGGCAATGCGGCAAAGCTGAACCTCGCGCTGAAGGCGTTGCCCGCCTTCGCCGGCCTCGGTGAAGAGTTGGCCGGCGAGCGGCTCCTGATAGCACCGGATGTCGACTACCTGGAGCGCGCCTTCGACCATGCCAAATACGGAGAATACTCGACCGCTCCGGCCATGGAGATCACCCTCCCGTCTGTGCACGATGCGACGCTCGCCGCCGATGGCAAGCACGTGCTGTCGGCGGTCGTGCAGTACGCGCCGTACGATCTCAGGGCAGGGTGGGACAAGTCCAGGCGCAAGTTCGAGAAGGTCGTTCTCGATACCTTGTCGGCCTACGCGCCCGGAATCCGCAAGCTGATTGTCGCGAAAGAGTTGCTCACCCCGGCCGACCTGGAGCGCACCTACTGGATGACCGGTGGGCACTGGCATCACGGCGAGCTCGCCTTCGACCAGTTCCTGATGCTGCGGCCCGTGCCGGGTGCCGCGCAGTACACGACGCCGATGGCGGGGTTGTATCTGTGCGGAGCGGGCTCGCATCCCGGTGGTGGTGTGACGGGGACCGTGGGGTTCAATGCGGCGCAGCAGATCATCGCGATGGAGGTGGGAGAATGACTGTCCAGCGTATCCAGAGCGCGGTGACGCCGACGCCTTTTCACTCGCGGACATCGGCGCTTTGCCGCACCAACGAGTGGTCGCGCTGGGCCGGTTATACGACGGTCGACTGCTACACGGATGTGGAGTTGGAATACTTCGCATGCCGCAACGCTGCGACGTTGTTTGACCTCAGTCCCATGATCAAGTACCGCATTGCGGGACCCGACGCCGAGCGCTATCTGAACCGTCTGGTGACGCGCGATGTGCGCAGGCTCGGCGTGAACCGAGTCGCCTACGTGGTATGGTGCAACGACGCGGGCAAGGTGCTGGATGACGGCACGCTGTTCCGGTTTTCGGAATCCGAGTACCGCCTCTGCGCGCAGGACAGGCACCTCGGCTGGCTGCTCGATTCGGCCATCGGCTACGATGTGCGGATCGACGACGTGACCGATTCCATCGCCGCGCTCGCGCTGCAGGGCCCGACGGCCTGCGCGGTGCTGAAGCGGATGGGCCTCGACGGCATTGAGCATCTGCGCCCTTTCCAGATCCGCGATCACGAGGTTGCAGGCACCACTCTTAGCGTCTCGCGCACGGGTTTTTCCGGCGATCTGGGCTACGAGCTGTGGGTGGAACCGGGCGCCGCGGAAGCACTTTGGGATGCGTTGCTGGACGCGGGGAAATTGTCGGGCCTGCGCCCCATGGGGTCCAGGGCGCTCGAGCTCGTACGCGTGGAGGCAGGATTCATACTCCCGCATGTGGACTTCATGCCCGTCGATTCGGCCCTGCGCCCCACGCGCGGCCGCTCACCCTTCGAGCTCGGATTCGACTGGCTGGTCGATTTCGACAAGGGTCATTTCAATGGGCGCCGTGCGTTGCTCGAGGAGCAACGCACCGGTTCCAGATATCGCCTCGTGCGGATGGACGTGCAGGGCAACAAGGCTGCCGAAGGCGCCTTCGTGTATCACGCCAAGAGCGTGCACGCGGGGCAGGTGACCTCCGCGATGTGGTCGCCGGTGTGCAAGAGAAACATCGCCATCGCGGAGCTGAAGAGCGAATACCGCAGCCGCTGTGACGACCTGTGGGTCGAGATCTACGTCAACAAGGAGCTCAAGTGGGACAAGTTGATGGCACGTTGCCACATCGTGGATAAACCTTTTTTCAATCCGGCGCGCCGTTGGGCGACGCCTGCCGCTGATTTCTGAGGCTTCTGGTACACTCGACGGTGCGCCTGGCGGTGCCTCGGTGCGGTCTGCACGTGGCGTCCGCGAGCTGTTTCGCGTGGGCGCTTGCGGCGCATTTTCCATTCGCAATGTGCGGGCGACGCGCAGGGCGATCTGACTAACCGGAGGTGACGGGTAATGGCATTGCTAAACAAGCTTTCGACCGACGATCTTCAGTCCAAGGACAACACCGTGGTGCATCCCTGGGAAGACTTCAGCAAGGCGGGCAGGCACAAGCGCACCGCCATCAGCGGTGCCCGGGGCCCCTACATCATCGACAGCGACGGCAGGGAGTTGCTCGACGGCCCTGCCGGTATGTGGTGCGTTAATGTCGGATACGGGCGCGAGGAAATCGCCAAGGCAGTGTACGAGCAGATCATGGAGATGCCCTACGCGAGCCCGTGGCACTTCGCGAACGAGCCTGCCGCCGTGCTGGCGGAGAAACTGGCCGAACTGTCTCCCGGCGATCTCAACCACGTGGCGTTTGCGACCAGCGGCTCCGGTGCGGTCGATTCGGCTCTTCGATTCACAATGTTCTACAATAACTACCTTGGGCGGCCGCACAAGAAGCACATCATCTCGCGCGAGGACGCCTACCACGGCAGCACCTATCTGGCGGGTTCGTGCTCGGGCAAGGAACGCGACAAGAACTACCTCGACTTCGAGACCGGCTTCGTCCACCATCTGCCGGCACCCAACCCCTTCCGCCGTGCCGAGGGCACGAGCATCGAGGCCTTCTGCGATGAGAAGGTCCAGGATCTGGAGGACAAGATACTCGAGCTGGGCGCCGAGAACGTGGCGGCCTTCATCGCCGAGCCCGTGCTCGCCTCGGGCGGTGTCATCGTGCCCCCGCCCGGCTACCATGCGAAGTGTCTGGCCGTGTGCCGGCGCCACGATGTCATCTACATCTCCGACGAGGTGGTCACGGCCTTCGGCCGCCTCGGGCATTACTTCGCCAGCGAAGAGGTGTACGGCATCGTGCCGGACATCATCACCACGGCCAAGGGGATCACCTCGGGCTACGTGCCGCTCGGTGCCGTGTTCATCTCCGATCGCCTGCTGGAGCCCCTCTGCGGCGAGGACAAGAAAGGCTCGGTGTTTTCCAACGGCTACACGTATTCGGGTCATCCGGTCGCCTGCGCGGCGGCGCTCGCGAATCTCGCCATCTTCGAGCGCGAGCGACTCCTGGAGCACGTGCAGGGCGTCGCACCGCATTTTCAGCAGCGCCTGCGCGAACTCGCCGATATTCCCATCGTGGGGGATGTGCGCGGGGCCGGTCTGATGGGCTGCGTGGAGTGCGTCATCAGCCAGGGCGCCAAGGAACCCTTGTTGCTCGACCACGAGATCGGCAACCGCATCGACGCGCATTGCCAGGCGCTCGGCCTCATCGTGCGCCCCGCGATCAACATGTGCGTGATGTCGCCGCCGCTCATCATCACGCGCGAGCAGATTGACACCATGGTCGACACCCTGCGCGAGGGCATCGAGCGCGCCATGGAGGAGGTTCGCGAGGAAGGTTTGTGGGACGGCTGAGGTGCCGTGGACGACCCGCCGGTGGCCGCGGACCACATCAGCGCGCTGTTGCGTAACATCGTTCGCCACGTTGCCGGCGGGTACGCGCGCACGTCGTGTGCATGCTCGCCTACTACGTGGGGTGGCACATGCGCGCGGCGCTCGCGCCGATGCTCTTCGACGACGAGGACCGTGAGGACACCGAGGCGTGGGCGATTCGGTGGTGACTCAGGCCAAGGTCTCGCTGAGCGCCGAGCGCAACGCGCGCACCTTGCGCACCACCGACGGCCTGCCCGTGCACAGCTTCCAGACGCTGCTCGTCGCGACCTGGCCGCGATCGTGAAGAACCCCGGGTCCAGCCGCTCCCGGCGACTGTCGTCAAATAGCTACGGCTCCACCTCTCGCCATGCCTGCCTCTTTCCTAGAACGACCGCACAAACCGACTCGACCCCGCTTTCCCTCGCTACGATTGCCTGAGTCCGACAGGCTCCTGGATGTGGTGGCTATCCGCCTTTGTAGTCGCACCGGTACACCTTGGCAAACCCCTTGCTGCCCGGCTTGTATACGCCGACGGCGAGTACCTTGCCCCCCGGGGTAATGCTCACCCGAGCGCTGGCCGGAAAGCTGATATCGGCACCGGATTCACCCGGCGGAGCAACCACCGTGACCGTGTAGCTGATGTCGATGCCCCCTGTCGTCTTGTTGTGGAGCGCCCACTGCTTGGCGGCCTCACGGCAGATCTGCCCCTCCTCCAGCACCTTGCTGAGCCCGGCGCTGATGGCCTTGGCGGCGAGCGTGACCGCCTCCGAGGGGTCGACCTTCTTGTCTCTCAGCACGTCGAACAGGTCCGAATAGCTCACACCCTGCGGTTGCACGATCACGTTCAGTCCGCCGGCTGTCAGCGGCGTCGATGCCACCAGAATCAGCGCCACGCAAAGGATTCGCGCTGCAGGCCTGAGCTTGCGGCGCAAACGCGTCGTCGATGGTTGTGCGGTCATGTTTTCGCCCCCCTGAACGATGGTTGTCCCATCAACGGCGGACGATCCCTCATCCCCCGTGTGCCAGTTTACGTCAACTCATGACCGAAGGCTAAGGACTCGGAGGCTAACAACGTTGCCATTTCCGGTGTCGAGGTGCCCGAGTGGCAAGGCGCGAGGTGGGCGAACAGTCGTTCTATTCAACCGACGAGCAACGCCGCCAGGCGGGAAGCATAGGCTCTCGAAATGGTAACGTTATTAGCGTTCGAGTCCTAAGTGTTGACGGGCCATAGTCGATGCCCTAGCCTCGGTCTGCGGCCGGCACGCCGGAGCACCGCTCGACCGGGCGCCACAATGCGTTCGCGCGGGTGGACCGGGGGGGGCGAATCGCGTTTCTTCGCGTCACTGAGGAGGGAGTTCTCCCGTGCCAGGCGTGCAGCGTCTTTTGATAATCCTCTCTGCTGTGGCTGCATTCCAGCATCTCGCGCCGCGTGTGGCGGCCCAGGATGACGTCCTGGTGCTCGATGAGCCCATGCTCGAGATTGTCGATGCGCGAATCGTACCGGGCAAGGTGCGCGTTCTCATCGACGGGGCACTCGGCGATGCGTTTGCGAAGGTCCGGGCTGGTGCGCTGACACTCGCCATCCCGTTTCCGGACTCAGGCGCGCTTGTCACGGTCTCGGTGCATGCCGTGGACACCGGCACCGTGCTCCACGAGGGCCGCTACCGCATGACGGCGCCCGCCCCTTTCGAGCGCTTGAGCGCGGAATATCATTTGCAGGAAGACGCTGGGTTCAAGGCGTTCACGCGCAGCGCGCCCGAGGTGCCGGGCGAGGAGCGCTCAGGCGCCTTCAATGATTTCGTGGCCGGTGTGGGTGTGGAGGCCGGTTCTGGCCGGTGGACGGTGGGCTTCGATGGTGAAGTCCAGGGGACCACGGAGACTTCCAGGCAGCTTCGCCCGACCGGCAGCGAGGTGGATCTTGCCAGTGCCGTGGCGTTCGCCGAGTATCAATCCGATGTCGCGAGCGGGCGTTTCGCGGCCGGGGACGTCTCCGTGGGTGGCAACAGTCCGCTGGTCATGAGCTCGATGTACTCGCGCGGGCTGAGCCTTCAGGCACAGTTCCTGGATGGACGCGTGCGGCTCCAGGGAGGTCGCACCTTCGGCTCGGAGGTCATCGGCTTTCGCCATGGTCTAGGCCTGAACGACACCAGCAAGCGCAGCGCGCTGAGCGTGGATCTGGATCTGTTGCGATTCGACGAGCTCGGGTTGACCCTGCGTGGCAGCTATTACTCTGCCGAGCGGCCCGCGCAGAGCAATTTCAACGTGAGCGAGCTGCCCGTCGGCGAGACCAACGATCTGCTCGGTGCGGGTGCCGATCTGCGCCTGCTGGGCGGGCGCATGACGGTCTCGAGCGACATCTCGTGGTCCGACTACGAGAACCCCGCCGAGCTCGACTTCTCGGTGAGTGATGTGGGTGGCGCAGTCGTCGACGTAGGCGTGCTGGAGGGCGTGGCGCGCCGTCACCGGCTAGACGCCACGCTATGGGATCGCGACGGTGTGCAGGTAAGCGCGTACGGGGAGTACCAGCGCGTCGACCGCAACTTTCGCTCGGTCGAATCCTACCTGGCGAGCGATCGCCGCACCGTGGAGCTGGGTGGTGCCGCGCTGCTGAACGCCCTCGAGCTCAATGTGAACTATTCGCGTTTCGACACCAACATAGACGATCTCCCCGGGCTGCTCGCGACCCGGGAGAGCACCGTGGACACGACCCTGTCACTCCATCTGGACCAGATTCGCGGCCCGGCTGCCAGCGAAAATCCGGCGACCCTGGCGCGGGCGATCCCGAGCTCGGTGACGCTCTCCGCATCGCGCTGGCGGGTCGAGGGTACCAACGGCGCGGAGCTGCTGGCCATTCCCGGCCTGTTCTTCCCCATCGAGTTCGTGCCGGACGACGAAACCGAGACGTGGAGCGTGAGTCTCGCCTGGGAGGGGGACGGATATTCCACCGGCCTGGCTTTTTACCGCACGCGAAACGACAGTGAGGTCGTCGGTTCCGAGGATGCGGACAGCGTGGAGCAAACCGTGGAGATATCGCACAGCCTCAGCGGTGAACTGGTGAGTACCTCGGCGTCGCTGGTGCTCAGCCGCCTGAAGAACGAGGCGTTTGCGTCACGCTCGCACGATACGCAAATCATGCCCACCGTGGACGTCGGTATTCATGCGCCGCGATGGCCGGATGTCGATATCCACGCGGATGCCTCGTGGTTGAAGTCGCGCGTCAAGGCGCCGGACTCCAACAGTCTCGACCAGAGCTATCGACTTCTTGCGACGCTCGATTTCTCCAAGTTTCTGCCGCGACTGGCCAGGGACCGGCGCGTGTACCTGAAGACCTCGTTCCTGTACCAGCGCGGCACGTCGCGCAGTCCCTTCGGCGGCAAGTTCCAGCAGCGCGATGCCGTGGGAACGATAGCCGTGGGAGTCGCGTTGCCATGAAACTTGAGGCGATTGCACGAGCGGCGTTGCTGGCGGTGTGCGTTTCGGTGAGTGGCGCGGCGCGCGCAGCCCTGGTGCGAACGCCCGACACGCTGTCGGTCAATCCCACACGCTCCACCATCCTGGTGGTGCACTGGCAGGATGACGCCGGCCAGCGCTTCACCACCGGCGCCGGGACGTTCTGCCTGCAGTTCAATTTCTTCACCGGCTGCGATCCGGCCACCTTGCTGGGGCGCATACCGGCCGCCCGGGACCGCGGCATCAACACCACGCCCGTCAACAGCTTCACCGACCGTGTCGCGGTGCCGACATCGGTTGCCAACAGGGCGATCAAGCTGCTCGAGACGGATCCGACCCGCGGGCAATTCTTCTTCGTCCGCCGGTTTACTCCCGAAGGGGCCGCCGACTTGGGCGGCGGAGCGGGTGTCACGGTGTTTGCGACGATCAACCTCATTCTGAGTGGGACCACGGGTGGGGCGGGACTGTCCTTGTTCCGTGTGGAGATGTTCGGGCGCGAGCCCGGCAATCCGCGCGTGCGACTGGTGAAGCTCGGCGACACCAACCTCTCGAGCGGGGAGGTCGTGGCCTGTGTCGAGTATGCCGGCATCGGACGCCTGAGCGGATTCTGGGAAGTGGCGACGCCCAATGACCCGCAGTTGCGCGAGGTTGATCTGCTGCCGGAGGCGACGCTTACCGCGGATCAGCGCCGCCAGCGGCGCCGCTTTCAACGCGTGGCCCGATTCATCCGGCAACTCACGCCCGTCGGGCGATCCTGTCTGAGCCTGCCTTATGCGAAGCTGCCGCGCGATGTGCCGGGCGTGCATCAGGTCTTCCTGCGCCTCGATGCGCTGCCCGATGCCACGGCGCAGCCGGGAGCGACCACAGGGGCAGTGGCCTCGTTTGCGATGCCCGCGTTGCAATACCGCGTCGGTGCGCTGCTTGGCAGGGTGGGTGATCGCGATCTGGCCGCGCGCCTGATGGTGTCGCGCGACGCCGCCGGCGTGCGCCATGTGGTTGCTCGCTGGACGCCCGTGAGAACGCCACCGCTCGTGGTCCGGGTGAGCATAGAGCCGTCCGGGCTGAACGGCATACGGCAGGTCATTGCACCGGCGGCGGACGGTGTGATGGACTTGAGCGGCATTATTCCCGAGACGCACGCCATCGCTGATCACGCGTTCGTGATAGAGGCATTGGATAGTGACGGCGCGCTATACATGCGTACGCGACCGGTGCGTCTGACGGCTCCCGATTCGACACGCTGATCCCAACGAGCGAGCGTCTCCATGGTGGCTGCCCGTGGCGGCGGCCGAGCGGCGCCGGGCTGAGCCGCAGGGTGGCGCACGGCCGCCAATTGCCCTCGTTCCGCGGTACAATCGACTCGTATCGAGAGGAAAGGGGATCAACAATGGCCTCCGGTGAGCATATCGATCAGGCGTTCCTTGCCGACTCACTGTACGGGACGCGCAATGAGCCCACGTATGCGGGTGCGCTGAGCTTCATGCGCCGCAAGTACACGCGCGATCTGAGCGGTGTGGACGTGGCAGTGACGGGTGTGCCCTTCGACACCGCGACGACCAATCGCTCGGGTACCCGGTTTGGACCCGCCGCCATCCGCGCGGCATCGGCGCAGAACGCCTGGGGTCCTTACTGGCCCTGGGGGTTCGACCCTTTCGACCGCATAGCCGTGGTCGATTATGGCGACTGTTTTTTCGATCATGGCAACCCGGGGGCCATTCCCACCGCGATCGAGGCCCACGCAAACGCGATAATCGACCAGGGCGTGTCGCTGCTGACGCTCGGTGGAGACCACTTCATCACGCTGCCGTTGTTGCGCGCACATGCGCGCAAGCACGGACCACTCTCCCTGGTGCATTTCGACGCCCATTCCGATACCTGGGACGACGAAGACGGTGCGCGGGTGGACCATGGCACGATGTTCTGGCACGCGGTCAAGGAGGGAATCATCGACCCGACGAGTTCGGTGCAGATCGGGATCCGCACCCATAACGCGGATCCGTTGGGGATACGCTGGCTGGACGCCGGATGGGTGCACGCGCATGACGCCGCACGGGCAGCCGAGGAGGTCAAGCGCATCGTCGGCGGTCGCAAGGCGTATCTGACATTCGACATCGATTGCCTGGATCCGGCTTTTGCCCCGGGCACGGGTACGCCGGTGTGCGGCGGACTGTCCACCGCGCAGGCGCGGGGCATCATCGGCGCCCTGGACGGCATCGACTTCGTGGC
>CAZSDY010000021.1:0-7322 GCA_964605765.1 uncultured Ectothiorhodospiraceae bacterium
CAGGCCCTGGCTACCGCGGTCCGGCGCGCCTTCTGCCCCCCGCCCCGCCCTTCGCCGCGCCCCGCGCCCGCCCCCCCCCCCCGCCCCCGCCGCGCCCCCCGCGCCCCCCGGCCGCCCCCCCCGCGCCGCACCAAGGCCCCCCCCCGCGCAGCCGCGGCGCAACCGCCCGGGGGGGGGAGCCGGTAGCCGTGCTCGGCCTGATCGGCCGGCGTATCGGGCGCACCGATCAGGCCGAGCTGGGTGTCCAGGAAGCGCTTGATGGACCTGATCATTGCGCCGGCCCGGGCTGGCTAATGTCCATCCAGAAAGGATACTCTCGCCTCGCCAAGACGCAAAGACCGCAAGGCGATAAGTGATGGCTACCAAGTCCACACCAAAATGTGTGCTTGGCGTCTTTGCGCCTTTGCGAGCGAGAGTTTGACGTTCCTGGACCGACACTGGTTGACGGTGCGCTGCACGATTGAAGCCTCAGCCATGGCGCACGACTCGTTCTCAACCGCCGTGCTCGACCTCGCCAAAGAAATGGAGATCCAACGGCCAGCCGATCTCTGGAATGAGTGACGAAATATCTGACCAGCCTCCAGGCGCGACGCCTCTCGAAGACATTTCGGGCTTGCGCCGCGATGACATCACGACGCGTGGGCAGTTGGACGAGGCAGAGACACTCAACGCACTTGACTCGGTTCGCGCGGCCAGCACATGATTGGCGGTAGGGCTCGTTGCGTGGCGTCGGAGAAGCGGGGATCGGGCGACAGAACGCCCGTGTCACTAACCCTGGTCGAGCACAATTGGGTGCATGGAACGCCAATTGGGCGTCACCGCGGCGTTGCATCGGCATAGCACACACCGGCAACGGGTGGAATGATTTTTCCAACCCTTCGTGAGGCAGGGCATGGCGACCGATGCCGAGATGGCCGTTCTGGAGGCGCTGGCTGCGCAGGGCGAGATCCTCGCGTCGAAAACGGGCGCTGACACCCCGCCGTTCCGCTCACGGCTGCGCCTGGTGGACAGGCAAAGGTGCTTGCTGCTGCTCGATCGCTGTTCCGACGAGGCAGCCAACATGGCCTTGCTCGCCCTGCCGCGCGCTAAGCTCGAAGTCGAGTGGGGCGAGTGGCATATCGCATTCGTGGCGGGCAATCCGGGAGCCTTTTCCCACGAAGGCACCGAGGTGATTCGGCTCGATTTCCCGGATGCCATTGCTATCCGCCGCCGGCGGATGTATCGCCGCACACCAGATCCGCGGCCACGCTTGTGGTGTGAGGCCTATTCCGGCGGCGCCGCGGTCTTCGAAGCTGTGCTTACCAACGTGAGCCAGGGAGGTCTCGGCCTGGAGATCGACTCTGCCACCAGGCTGAATCCCGGCATGATCCTCGCAGGGTGCCGCATTCAATCCCAAGACCGCGAACAGGTGATCGTCGACTTGGAGGTACGACACACCGCAACAGTCCGGCGCGCGGATGGCCGCGAGGTCATCCGTGCCGGATGTCGGTTTCTGAACCTGTCGCCGTCGGCGCTGAGACTCGTCGCCACGTATGTGGACACAACGCCTCTAGGGGAGTAGGCGTATCCCTACCCGCCCGAGTCGTGTGAGCTCTGGCGAAGCGAGGCTATGGAGCGGATCCAGGGGGGATCGGTCGCCCGTACCTATCGCATTGCTGCCGTAAGGCCGGGCGCCATCGCCACCCGCTGATCTGTTTGGTTGACACCCTCAAACCTTTCCTTCCATCCCGATGGCAGCGATCTTCTCCACCTCGGCCGCCCAATTCCCGTTACTGCGCATCCCTGCCGTAGATGGATGAATCGGGCTTGAATGCGAGCCAGGCGAAGGCGAAATGCACGCCGCTGCTCGCCGGCTCCAACTGCTTGCCCTGCAGCGGCCCCGACAGGGCACGACCGAGGATATCCCATTGGCTGCCGGTTTGCCCGTCGACAATGGTCCCCGCGCGCAGTTCAAAATCCAGCACCTGCCCGTCCAGTGTTCTCCTGAACGCCGTGGCCGAGGGGATGGTCCGCGAGCCGACGATGCTCGACCCGTCGAGCGCCGAGTAGGTGCCCTCGCGGCTCAATACCACCATGGGTATACCCTCGACGGTGTCATTGATTAGCGGCTGCGATTGCAGGACGGAGAACGGGTACAGCATGTGGTGCGCGTCGACGGTGATGCTCAGCACGTACTCCATGGGCGGGAGCCTTGGATCGACCGCGTCACGAAACAGGAAGGGCCGGTCGGTGATGCTGTCGTAGCCGCGGTAAGGGTTCTTGCCATAGGCGCGGGAGAACCCGGTGTCCTTTGACAACACGTCGCCCGCGGGGTAGGCGGCCTTGAAGTCCGCGTAGGCGACGATGCTGGCCGGATACTGGGTGAGCTCCGTGCCCGTGAGCTTGCCCACTATCGCGGTGCCGGTGAACTGCTGCCACCAGCTCTCGGTCTGCCGGTCGTACATGACGAGATCGCTCTTGCGCAGGCGCCCGGTGGTGCCGAAATCGAGCACCTGAGCGCCGACACGGCGGTCGAAAACGATGGCGGCGTTGCACAGCGGGCAGAACGTGACCGCAAGCGGTATGCCGCCCAACTCGTCGTTGACGATCTCGTGCCAGATGAGGATCTGGACAGGATAGGCGCGTGCCGCATTCGCGGTGCGCACCACGATGACCGGCTCCTTGTCGTCGAGCCACGCATCGGCGTCAGCCACGGACTGGAACTTCGGTTCATCGACGGCCGGGATGCCGTCCTTGGGCGGTCCCCCCGACATGATCTCGGACAGATCGATAGTGGTTTTCTCGAAATCGGTGTCGGGCCACTCCCAGGCTGCGGGTAGCTGCGCGTATACCAGCCCCGTCGACTTGAGCACCCACCAGATGAGTGCGACCAGGATTGCGATGCGTGCGATGCGCCAGGGCCAGCATCGCGAGGTGAGTAGGGCAATCATTATCGGGTGACCTCGGTTTGTGCCGTGCGGCAACGCCGCGTGCTTGTCGCATAATAGACCGGAATTTCGGGAATTTTTGCGCATCGACCCGGTACCAGCCCCATTGGTCAAAGGCTGTCGTTTCTGCTAAAAGACTTTACTGGGACAACGCACCGACCACGCAGCAGGCTTTCTCTCCCGAGCCCCGGCAAGCGGCCAAAAGTGAATCAAGCAATCTGGTTGAAACTCTTCCCTTTTCTCGCTTGGCGGAACGAGATCAACCGGGTGACTTTCCCCGCCGACTTCAACGCAGGGCTGACCGGCGCCGTGGTGGTCCTGCCGCAGGGCGTGGCCTTCGCCTCCATCGCCGGCCTCCCGCCCCAGTACGGCCTTTACTCCGCCATGGTGCCGGCGGTCATCGCCGCGTTGTACGGGTCGTCCAGACACCTCGTGTCGGGGCCCACCACGGCGGCGTCGATCGTGTTGTTCACGGCCTTGAGCGAGCTGGCCGATCCCGGTTCCGGCGCCTTCGTGCAGTACGCGCTCACGCTGACGTTCATGGTCGGCGTCATCGAGCTCGTCCTGGGGCTCGCCCGGCTGGGGATTCTGGTCAACTTCATCTCCTATTCGGTGATCGTCGGTTTCACCGCCGGGGCCGCGATCCTGATCGCCACCAACCAGCTCGAGCACTTCTTCGGGCTGCCGATTCCCCGCGGCCTGCATTTCCACCAGGTCTTGATGTACTTCTACTACAACATCGCCGATGTGCACCCCTACGCGATGCTGGTCGGCCTGGTCACCCTCGCGATCAGCATCGTGGTGAAGATACGTTATCCGCGGCTGCCCTACATGGTCATTGCCCTGCTCGGCGGCAGCGTGCTGGCCGCCGTGCTCAACAGCTTGCTCTACGTGCGGGTGGGAGAGGTGCCCGGCATCTCCGTCGTCGGCTCCATTCCCGGGGGGCTGCCACCGCTGTCGAGCCCGGACTTCTCACTGACGACCATCAAGCAGCTCGCGCCGGTCGCTTTGGCCGTGACGCTGTTCGCGCTCACCGAGGCAGTCTCCATCTCGCGCTCGCTCGCCGCGCGCACCGGGCAGTACATCGACGGCAACCAGGAATTCATCGGCCAGGGACTGTCCAACATGCTGGGCAGCTTCTGCTCCTCCTATGTCGCCACGGGCTCCTTCAACAGGAGCGCATTGAACTTCGAGCTCGGTGCGCAGACGCCGCTCTCCGCGATCTTCGCGGGCGGGTTGCTGATCCCGATCGTGCTGCTGGTCGCCCCGCTGCTCAGCTACATGCCCAATGCCGGCATGGCGGCAATATTGTTCATCGTCGCCTGGGGGCTCATCGATCTGAAGGGCATTCGCAAGATCGTGCGTGCCAGCCGATCGGAATCCGTTGTGCTGTGGTCCACGTTTTTTGCGACGATTTTCCTGGAACTGGAGTTTGCCATTCTGCTGGGCGTGTTCCTGTCACTCGTGATCTATCTGCTCTCCGCCTCGCGCCCGCGGGTGCTGGTGCGGATGCCGGACCCGCGCCTGCCCAAACGCCGCTTCAATACCGATGCCTCTCTGCCGCAATGCCCGCAGCTCGGCATCGTGCGTATCGACGGCGCGTTGTTTTTCGGGGCGGTCAACTACGTGGCCGAGCGCCTGCGCCTGCTCGCCAAGCGCAACCCGGAACGCAATCATCTGCTGATCTTCTCGCGCAGCATCAGCACGCTCGACGTGGCCGGCGCGGAGATGCTCGTGGGCGAAGCCAAGAGCCGCTCGAATAACGGCGGCGGACTCTACCTGCACTGCCTGCGCGATCAGCCTCACCGGCTGTTGAAACGCGGGGGTTACATGGACGAGATTGGCGAGCAGAACGTCTTCGAGAGCAAAGGCGAGGCGATTGCGGGCATCTTCAATCGGCTGGACCGCGAGATCTGCAAGCGTTGCGACAAGCGCGTATTCGTCGAATGCCAATCGGTGCCCCGCGCGGCGGACGAAGTGGAAGAGAAACCGGCCAAGGCGCGCGCCACACGCAAGAAGGCCCGCAAGGCGTCCGCGTAGGCGGGACGAAGACTCCATGGAGTATCGCTTCGAGATCCTGGAACGACGGGTTTGCCATCAGGGATTTTTCCGTCTGGAGCGCCACCGCATCCGCCACCAGCTCTACGAAGGGGGATGGGGCGAAGTCGTTCGGGAAGTGTTCGAACGCGGGCATGCGGCTGCCGTGTTGCCCTATGATCCGGTGCGCGACAACCTCGTGGTCATAGAGCAGTTCCGGGTGGGGGCGACAAGCGATCCGCGCGGCGCCTGGTTGCTCGAGTTCGTGGCCGGTATCATCGAGCCGGGCGAGAACCCCGCGCAGGTGGTGCGCCGAGAGGCCGTCGAGGAGGCGGGCTGCCACATCGCCGAGCTCGAGCCGATCGCCGAGTTCATTCTCAGCCCGGGCGGCTGCTCGGAGCGCATACATCTGTTCTGCGGGCGCGTTGATTCGCGTGGTCTGGGCGGTGTGCACGGGGTACGCGAGGAGGGTGAGGATATCCGCGTCAGCGTGGTGGACCATGCCCAGGCCATGGCCTGGCTCGCCGCCGGCAAGGTGACATCGGCCACGACGATCATCGCCCTGCAATGGCTCGCGCTGCACCGCCAGGAACTGCGTTCGCGCTGGCTCGGTGTCCCTGGAAGAGCCACGCAGGCTCTCAATCCTCGACGATCTTGATGTTGTCGCCGACGGCCCCGTGCAGCGCATGCTTGGAACGGCGCAGGCTGAAGGATGTCTCGCCGTAGCCGACCGATTCCAGCGGGTACCTGAAGAAGATCCGTTTGCCGTTCATGATCTGGGCAAGCTGGTTGGAATGGATCTGGCCGCCTTTCTGGTTGCCCAGAGCGAAATGCACGCGCCGACCTTCCAGCTCGCAGGGCCCCTCTCCCATGGACAGGATTCGGGGCGCTTGATCGTCCACGTTGTAGGTGGGGCAGGTCGACGCGGCAAACACGGTGAACCCGCGATGCAGCGAAAGGATCCCGCGTACCGTGCCGTGGTCGTCTATGTACACACGCAGGCTGTTGCCTTCCTCGTTTTCGATGACCGCCACGGGAATGCTGGGCTCCACGCTGTAGGGGACCGGTTCGTTGGCGACCTTCCAGTTCGCCGCCTGGCCACCTGGCGCCGTCAGCACGAGAGCCGTCCCGATAAGAATTCTCGTCAGCATCTGGCCGAAGGTCTCTGGTCCGCCGGGCTAGTGGAACTTTCCGGGCACACGCCGGGCGCCATTACAACATGCACGCCTCGTCGAGATAAAGCGACGGGCAGGCGCGCGTGCCTACCACGGCAGCGCATCCAGGTCGACGTTTCCGCCCGACAGGATGATGCCGACACGCTCGCCGGAAAGCGCTACGCGCTGTTCCAGCAAGGCGGCGAGCGGCACCGCCGCGGAGGGCTCGACGATGATCTTCATGCGCTCCCACAGCACGCGCATGGCGTGCACGATGTCCTCTTCGCTGACGCACACGATGTCATCGGCGAGCGCCTTGATGACGGCGAAAGTGAGCGTCCCGATGCCCGCGCGCAGCCCATCCGCGATGGTGTCGGGTGGAGCGCCCACGACCACTCGGCCCGCCTGCAACGAACGCCACGCATCGTCCGCCCCGGCCGGCTCGGCGCCGATGACGCGTGTGCTTGCCGAGAGCGCTCTTGCGGCAATCGCGGTGCCGCTCAGCAGGCCGCCGCCCCCGACCGGTGTCATGATGAGGTCGAGCGCGGGGATCTCCGCGATGAGCTCCATGCACGCGGTACCCTGTCCGGCAATGATGCGCGGGTCGTCGTAGGGATGGATGACCGTGGCGCCGGTTGCGGCCACGACCTCGCCGAGCACGCGGTCCCGATCGGCGTTGGCCGTGCCGCAGGGCTCGATACGCGCGCCGTAGCCTTCGACCGCGCGCTTCTTGGCGGCGCTCGCGTTGCGCGGCATGACGACGAATGCCTCGAGGCCGCGCAGGCGCGCGGCGAGCGCGAGTGCCGCACCGTGGTTCCCCGAGGAGTGCGTGGCGACGCCGCTCGCTGCTTCCACATCGCTCAGGGACAGCACGGCATTGACCGCGCCGCGGAACTTGAAGGCCCCGACCTTCTGCAGGTTCTCGCACTTGAAAAAGACCCGCGCGCCCGTCATGCGGTCTATGGTCGAGCAGGTGAGCACCGGGGTCGTGTGCACGTGCGGCGCGATGCGCGCGGCGGCTGCCTCGAGGTGCGCGAATGTGGGTGCGTCGCTCATCGGCGCGTCGCTCCTGTCTCGTCCGGCCCGCACTATACACGCTACGAGGCGGATATCGTGCACCCCGGCGCTTGGCGATGACCCTCGAACCCCGCCCCCCGGCGCGTGCGAGTTCGATGCCCGTCTCACGCGATCGCACGATCATTCA
>CAZSDY010000021.1:7422-22947 GCA_964605765.1 uncultured Ectothiorhodospiraceae bacterium
ATTGCCGAACCAGCAGACGTTTCGGTATGTGAACGTGTTCGCGGGCGGGTTGAGTCCTTTTGCGTTTACTCGGGATGGCGACGATGAAATTGACGCCGTGGCCGGCTTGACTTTCGAGGGCGATCCGGTAACCCCCGAGCCCTCCAGCATCGTTCTCCTGGCCCTTGGATTGGCGGGAATAGGATATCGGCGACGGCGGCACTAGTTTCATTTCCCGCCGTTGGCCGCGCTCAACACCTCCAAGGGGTGCAGCCAGCCGTGCTCGCGCGTGTGCCAGAACCAGCGCGCGATGTAGCCTGCCTCCCAGCGGGTCAGCTTGACGACGTGATAGCGCGGGTCGCCCTGGTAGCGGATCTCGGCATGCGTCTGCTCGGCGTCGGCCCGGATCGCGCGCGCGCGATAGCGCACGCCCTGGAAGTTGACGTCGACCGGGGCGCCGGGGCGCGGCGGCTGCACGTAGGGACCGAGATGCAGGCCGAAATGCAGGTGCGCGGGATAGCCGCCGTTCTCGTAGGTGAGGCTGCGCCCCAAGGCCGCGATCTTCTGGCCGCGGCGCACCCGCTCGCCCGCGCGCACGCGGATGAAAGGCCCGAGATGCGCATACAGCGAGCAGAATACGACGCTGCCGGTGGGGCGCTCCAGAGGCGCCTCGATGATGCGCGCGTAGCGGCGCACCTCCGTGGCGGGGATGCCCAGTAATTCCACGGGCGCGTGATGCTCGATGATCAGCAGGTGGCCCCAGGAGGGCTCGCGGATGACGCGGCGCACCACGCCGTCGGCGACCGCGACGACCGTGAGATGATCGTGGTGCCAGGCGATGTCCTCGCCGACATGCACCAGGCTCTTGAAGGCGCGATTGGTCTTTTCCGTGTGCAGGCCGAAGTTGTCGCCGTCGCGCTCGAAGTAGCCCGTGACGGGCGCCACGAGCGTGCGCGCGGCGCCTACCTGCAATGGCCCGTCGAAGCGGTGGCGGCAACGTGACACGCACCAGGGGAAGCCGAACAGGCGTGCTTGCAGCTCGTAGCGCGTGTGTCTGCCGTCGTTGAATGCCTGGTCAGGCTTGGCTCCCTGGTAGAACCAGCGCGGCTCGTAGGGCTCGGCCTTGCGGTACGCGGTGAAGGCCTCGTCGCGCGTCATGCCGCCCGCCGCCATGGCCTCGAGCGCACGGTAGTAGCGCGCGCCCGCCTTGTCCTCGGGATCCACCTGCCATTGCGGGCGGCTCGGCGCATGCGCGCGCGCTTCGCGCCGCTCGATGCAGGCGATGGCGTCGCGCAGGGATGCGCCGGCGTGCGGGTCGCTTTCGCTCTGGAGCGCCGCACGCAGGGGGGCAAGGTCTCCGCCGGTGCCGTGCCAGGCGAAATACTCGGCAGCCGCGTCCCGGCAGATGGCGCTCTCGTGGCCGAGCGTGGCTTCGAGGCGCCGGCGCGTGCGCCGCGTCACGTCACACTGATTGAGCAGCCCGATGACCGCCGCGCGCACGCGCGCCTCATCCTCGTGATCTAGCAGGGTTCGCGTCACGGGGCTCAAGGCTCGCGTGTGATAGCGTGCGAGATACTTGCAGGCGCGGTGCTGCTTGCCGGGTGCTCGCAGCGCGTCCTTGATGCTCGCCACGCCGGGGAACATGAACTCGTTGTGCTCGTAGCAAAAGCCCGCGACCGCCGGGTCCGGGTGGTCCAGGAACCGGCGGCACTGCCTCGCCACCTCGGCGCGGCTGTAATGGCGGTCGATGACGATGGCCGTCATACGGCGGATCTCGAGCTCCGGGAACGCGAGCATTTCGGTGATCGGGTCCAGCGCCTCGGGGCACCAGCAGAACTGCAGGGCGTAGAGCGCGAGGCGGCGCCGGTCGTCCTCGCCGGACGCCAGGTGCTCGAGGAGGCGCGGCACGGCCGCGGCGCCGAGGCGGCGAAGATGCGCGGTGGGCGTCTCGACGTCCGTGCCGAGCCCGATAGCGCGGAGCAACTCGTCCACCTGATCCGCGGTGTGGTTCATCGTCTAGAGCTTCGTGCGCGCCAGGTCCATGGTGGCGAATTATACGGGCCGTGACGGTCTTGGTCGCACCGTGCCCTTTATGGTACCGTCGTGCGCTAAACACGATGCGGGGGCAACCTCGCACTGCCAGTCCAAGGGGGAGGAACGAAGCAATGCAAACCCGTGCCGCGGTGGCCCACAAGGCGGGCGCGCCACTCAGCATAGAAACCCTGGAGCTCGACGGCCCGCGCGCCGGCGAGGTCCTGGTCGAGATCAAGGCGACCGGCATCTGCCACACGGATGCCTTCACGCTCTCGGGAGACGACCCGGAAGGCCTGTTTCCGGCCGTGCTGGGGCACGAGGGGGCGGGCATCGTCGTCGATGTGGGTGACGGGGTGAAGAGCCTCGAGCCCGGCGACCACGTCATCCCCCTTTATGTGCCGGAGTGCCGCGAGTGCGAGTACTGCGTGAGCGGCAAGACGAACCTCTGCCAGGCCGTTCGCGAGACGCAGGGCAAGGGACTGATGCCCGACGGCACCAGCCGCTTCCGCGCGGGCGCCGAGCCGATCTTCCATTACATGGGCACGTCGACGTTCTCGAACTACACCGTCATTCCGGAGATCTCGGCGGCAAAGATCCGCGAGGACGCGCCCTTCGACAAGGTCTGCTACATCGGCTGCGGTGTGACCACGGGCATCGGCGCGGTGATCAACACCGCCAGGGTCGAGGCCGGCGCCAACGTGGTGGTGTTCGGGCTCGGCGGCATCGGGCTCAACGTCATCCAGGGCTGCCGCATGGTCGGTGCCAACATGATCATCGGCGTGGACACGAATCCCGGCAAGGCCGCGCTCGCCGAGAAGTTCGGCATGACCCATTTCGTCAATCCGGCGGAAGTGGAGGGGGACCTCGTGCCCTACCTGGTCGACCTCACCAAGGGCGGGGCGGACTATTCCTTCGAGTGCATCGGCAACGTGAACACCATGCGCCAGGCGCTCGAGTGCTGTCACAAGGGCTGGGGAGAGAGCGTCATCATCGGGGTCGCCGGCGCCGGACAGGAGATTAGCACGCGCCCGTTCCAGCTCGTGACGGGCCGGGTGTGGCGCGGCACCGCGTTCGGCGGCGCGAAGGGCCGCACCGATGTGCCGAGGATCGTGGAGTGGTACATGGACGGGCGCATCAACATCGACGACCTCATCACGCACACCATGGCGCTCGACGAGATCAACACCGCTTTCGACTTGATGCACGCGGGCAAGTCGATCCGCAGCGTGGTGACGTTCTGAGTCGTTCGACGCCGGTCGAGTCGTGTCGCGGCGGGGCCATGCGTGGCCCCGCGTCATTTGCGGGGGAGCGAGAACCATGTCACTCGAGACCATCAGCGAGCAGAAATGCTTCGGGGGCACGCAGGGCTTCTATTCGCACGCCTCACGCGAGACGGGCACGCCCATGCGATTCTCGGTCTTCCTGCCGCCGCAGGCCGAGTCCGCAGCGGTGCCCGTGCTCTATTACCTCGCGGGGCTCACCTGCACGGAAGAAACCGCGACCATCAAGGCCGGCGCGCAGGGCCTCGCGGCCACCGCGGGGCTTGCGCTCGTGATGCCGGACACGAGCCCCCGTGGAGCGGGGGTCCCCGGCGAGGACGACGATTGGGATTTCGGCACCGGCGCCGGATTCTACCTCGACGCGGCGCAAGCGCCGTGGTCCGCCAACTACCGTATGGCGAGCTACGTGACAGGCGAGCTTCGCGAGATCGTCAACGCGCAATTTTCGGTGCGTGCCGACGCGACGGGCATATTCGGCCACTCCATGGGCGGGCACGGCGCGCTCACCCTGGCGCTCACGCACCCGCACATCTATCGATCGGTGTCGGCCTTCGCCCCCATCTGTGCGCCCATGCAATGCCCCTGGGGCGAGAAGGCGTTCAGCCGGTATCTGGGCGAGGATCGCACGCGGTGGGCCGCGCATGACGCCACGGCGCTCATCGAGACGGGGCAGCGCAGCGCGCCCATCCTCGTCGATCAGGGCACGGCAGACCAGTTCCTCGCCGAGCAACTGCACCCGCACAGCCTCGAGGCCGCGTGCCAGAAGGCGGGTCAGGCGCTCGAGCTTCGCCGCCAGCCGGGCTACGACCACAGCTACTACTTCATCCAGACTTTCATGCCCGACCACATCGCCCACCACGCGGCGGCGCTTGGCGCTTGAGCGCAGGTCGGAGGCCGCGGCGGCGCAAGGCACCGTGTCGATCGCGTGCGCGGTTGCTACGCTGCCGCGACGACCCCCAGGAAGTTCCGGTAGAGCCGGGGTCAGGCCTCGCGATGCTTTACCGCGAGCCCTGACCCGTCGAAGCCGCCGCCGCAGCCTGATACCGGCATGGTGCATCGCGAAGACTGGCATACGGTGACGGAGGAGCCGAAGCAGATGAGCAAGGAACCGGAACGTTGTGCCTGGGCGACCGGCGCCGGCCCTCTCTATCTCGCCTATCACGACACCGAGTGGGGCGTGCCGGTCCACGACGATCGCGTTCTGTTCGAGTTCCTGCTCCTGGAAGGCGCGCAGGCGGGCTTGAGCTGGTCCACGATCCTCAACAAGCGCAATGGCTACCGGCGTGCGTTCTCGAGCTTCGACCCGGCCAGGGTCGCGCGTTTCACCCCGGCGCGCCGGGAGAAGCTGAGAGCCGATCCCGGCATCGTGCGCAACCGCCTCAAGATCGCCGCGGCCGTCACCAACGCCCGGGCATTCCTCGCCGTCCAGAAGGCATTCGGCTCATTCGACGCCTACCTGTGGCGTTTCGTCGACGGCGCACCGGTCCAGAACCGCTGGCACCTCCAGGACGACGTGCCTGCCAGCACGCCGCTCTCAGATGCGCTCAGCAAGGATCTCAAGCAGCGCGGATTCAAGTTCGTCGGCACGACGATCTGTTACGCCTTCATGCAGGCGGTGGGGATGGTCAACGATCACCTGACATCGTGCTTTCGCCACACGGAGGTCGCCAAGCGACCGGTGTCCAAGCGCCGTGTGCAGTAAGGCCGATAGCCGCTATCGACAAAACTCGGGATACGGCGGGGGAAAAAACGCTAATCTTTCCCGTATTCTCAGGCCGCAAGATCGAGGAAGCCCCGCCATGTCCCACCACCTGAGCCCCGAGCAGCTCCGCTGTTTCGAGGAGAACGGGTTTCTCGCCGTCGACGGACTGCTCGACGACGCCGACCTCGCGATCAGCGAGCCGTCACGCTGCTCATGCGCGCTTGGCCTCGCGCCAGATACTGCTTGATGTGTTGTGCGTTCTTGAGCGCATAGGCGGGATCGGCGTTGTCGAAGACCATCATCACGGTCTTTCCCTGTCGCAGCCAGTCCAGTGCCTTGCCTGCCCAGCCGCGAAGAACATGGGTGCGATAGTGACCGGTAGGCTTGCCCCTGGGGCCATCCAGGTGCATGTAGACGAAATCCGCGGTGCTTTGCAATGGCGCCGCAGAGCCGTCGATATCGAACACGCAGAAGGCGGCATTGTGGGCACTCAGCAACGCGTAGACTTCCTCGCAATGCCAGGTGCTGTCGCGAAGCTCGAACACCGTCTGAAAATCGTCCGGCAGGCGGGACAGAAAGGCCGCGAGGCGCCGGCAGTTGCAGCGCCAGCGCGCCGGCAGCTCGAACACCACGGGGCCGATGCGAGCGTCGATGCCGCGCAGCCGCGTGAACAAGGTGTCGACTTCCAGCTCGCAGTTCTTGAGCTTGCGCTCGTGGGTGATGCTGCGCGGGGCCTTGACGCTCAGCCTGAAGCCCGGCGGCACGGCCGCGATCCATCGCATGAAGGCCTCGCGCTCGGGCACGGCGCGAAAGCTCTCGTTCACCTCCACGCAACCGAACTGACCCGCGTAGTGCGCGAGCCACTCGTCGTCCGGCAGTCCCGGGGCGTAGAATGCGCCCTGCCACTGCTTGAACTGCCAACCCGATGTGCCCACCAGGATCCGTGCGGCGTCCATCATCAGAACAACGTCATCTGTGCGCACGGCGAGGGCACCCCGTCGGCGTTACCCCAGCCGTCGTCGAAAGCTTCCCGCGCCCAAGCTTCGTAACGCCCGATCCGATTGCTCGGCGCGCCGCGACCCTTGCGTGGGGGGTGCCGGGGCGCCCCGGGGCCGTGCTCGTCCAGCGCGCTATGCCAGGCGTTCGATGCCATCGCCGGTGCCGAGCAGGAGGACATCCGCGCGGCGGCGCGCGAACAAGCCGTTGCTCACCACGCCCGGGATCTGGTTCAGCGTCGACTCCAGATCGGCTGCGTCCAGAATGCGCAGATTCCCGACATCGAGGATGTGGTTGCCGTTGTCCGTGGTGAAACCCTCGCGCCATACGGGTTGGCCGCCGAGCGCTACCAGCTTACGCGCCACGAAGCTTCTTGCCATGGGAATCACCTCGACGGGCAGCGGAAATTCGCCGAGCACCTCCACCAGCTTGGAGTCATCGGCGATGCACACGAAGCGCTCGGCTGCCGCGGCGATGATCTTTTCGCGTGTCAACGCGCCGCCGCCGCCCTTGACGAGCTGGCGTTGCCGCGTCGCCTCGTCCGCGCCATCCACGTAGAGCCCGATCCAGCCCACGTCGTTCAGCTCCCTGACCGCGATGCCGTGTGATCGGAGGCGCTCGGCGCTTGCCTCGGAACTCGCGACCGCGGCTTGCACGCGCGGCGTGATGCGTGCCAGCGAATCGATGAAGAAATTGGCCGTGCTGCCGGTGCCCACACCGATGACCTGCGAGGCGTCGACGTAGGGCAGGGCCGCTTCGGCGGCGGCGCGCTTCTTGTCATCCTGGCGCATCAACCGGGGCCATGATAGTGGCAAGCATTGTATCTATCATATACCGATTAATCGGCGTTTTTGAGCCTCGCCGCGCGCTCGATCGCTTCCCCGGCGAGATCGGTTATCCACACAAGGGAGAAACCGCCAAGCCCGCCTGCGATCCTATCCCCGCGCCCCGCCGCCAGGAGGCCTCGATCAGCCGGGGCGGATTGGATGGCGCGCCTGTAGGAGCGGGATTCATCCCGCGAACCTTCCAGGGCATCGTGCGCCGTGCGCACCGCGTTCGCGGAATGAAGTCCGCTCCTACAAGTTCGCTCCTGCGGGAGCTGTCGTCGCCGGGTACGCCGTGTCACTCCAGGCTCAGGATGAAGTCCCACTGGCTCGGGCTCACCGGCATGATGGACAGCCTGTTGCCGCGTCTGAGCAGAGCGAGGTCCGCGAGCTCGGCACCCGCGTAGCGGCGCAGCTCCGCGAGGCTCACGGTGCGCCCGAGTTTGCGCTCGAAGCGTACGTCGACCAGGAACCAGCGCGGGTTGTGCGGGTCGCTCTTCGGGTCGTAGTGCTTGTCGCCGGGGTCGAAGGCCGTCGGGTCGGGGTAGGGCTCCGAGCATACCCGCATGGTTCCGACGATTCCCGGCACCTCGCAATTGGAATGATAGAAAAAGCACCGATCTCCGGGGCGCATCTGATCGCGCATCATGTTGCGCGCCTGGTAATTGCGCACGCCATCCCACGGCTCCGTCTGCTTGGGGCACGCGTGCAGGTCGTCGATACCGAACTCCCCGGGCTCGGATTTCATCAGCCAGTAGCTCATCGGGCACCCCCACGGGTGAAGCGGCGAAAACCGCACTCGGTCACGATGCCGTCCAGAGGCACGTCCCAGAGCCGGCGCGGCAGTCTCTCTACACGCTGGAACTCGTAGGCGACGCCGATGAGCAGCGGCTCGCGCCCGGTGCGCGGCCGGCGCTTGAATGAGAAGGTCTGGTCATAGTAGCCGCCGCCCATGCCGAGCCGGTTCCCCGTGTCGTCGAAGGCAACCAGGGGCATCAACACCACGTTGAGCGCCGAGATGCGGCATCGTCTCGCCGGCGAGACAGCAGGCTCGGGGATGCCATAACGGCCCTCACCAAGCGGGGTGCCGCGCTCGAAGGGGAAGAACCACAGGCGTGGACCGCGAATCACGGGCAGGAAACTCTCGCGTCCGTACGCCCACAGGCGCTGCATCAGCGGGGTGAGGTCCATCTCTCCGTCATTGGGAAGATAACACGCAAAGCGCCTGGCCCGTCTGAGAAGCACCGCGTAGGTTGCGACACGAGCAAGCCGCGAGGCAAGAGCCCAGCGCTCCACGTGGTCGAGGGAGCGGCGTGCAGCGCGCATCTGCGCTCTTATCTCGCGCTTGGATTGCATGTGATGGCTCAGGGGACCGCTGGCGTGTCAGGGATCCCCACGATACTTGGGTGTGCGCAGAGGGACAATCGCGGTTTCGCCTTGTGCGTCCGGGAAATGCGCAGTGTTGTGCTCGGAGCTTCCCTGAAAAAGGAACGGACGCAAAGACGCCCTCCGTAGGTGCCGTTGCAGGCCTTGACCCTTGAACCATATTTGGTTCATCAGGGAACATTGTCCGGTGTATCAGGCTTTCCGCTCGCGAATGCGGACTTGCACAACAACCCCGTGATTCCGTTCCCGTGGGTAGGAAGTTAGGCTCAAGTGATGACTGAGCCTACCGACGAACACCACAGAGGGCGATGAACCTAGTCTAGCGCTTCCTGGTAGCTGAGTCGACCGAGGACGGCGCTGATCTTGCCCTGGAGCTGGCGCACGCTCTGGCTCACCGAGCGCTCGAGCTCGTCCTTCTCGCGGCGTTGCTGCAAATATTCGTGCACGATGTTGAGCGCCGTCATGACCGCCATCCTCTCCGCGCCCAGGACCTTGCCCCCGTCGCGCGTTTCCTTCATCCGTTCGTCGAGGAATTTGGCCGACAGGATGAGTTCCTCGCGTTCCGCCTCCGGGCAGGCGATCATGTACTCCTTGTCGAGAATATGGATGGTGATGGCGTTTGTCTGTTCGCTCATGGGCCGACTTCCATGGCTTTGAGCCGCGCGATCATGGATTCCACCCGTGAGCGCGCGAGCTCGGATTTCTCTATGAGCGTTGCCCGTTCCGTGACGAGGTGGTTCTGCTGGTTGCGCAGCGCACGGTTTTCTTCACGTAGCTCTTCGCAGGTCCGGATCAGCTCGTCGAGCTGAGCCTCTAGCTGCGTTAGCTCCGCTTTGTCCACCGATAACTGGTTCATCAATGGGTTGCGAAAGTTTTTTCGGGCCGAAGTGGAGGTTCGATGTCACTATAGAAGGCGATCGGAAATCGGTCAATGGGGTCGGGCCACGGCGCTTGGGCGGCGCGCGGTGCGATGATAGCATTGCGTCGACTGCGAGACGCTGATTCGAGCATGAGGAGGGTGTCGCGTGAACTTGCTTGTGAACGGCCCTGGCGATGAGGTCGGGTTCGCCCGACTGGATGAGAGCTTGCGCGAGGTTCATGCGGATACCGGCGCGGCCGAAGCGCATGGCATCATGTGCGGCGTGCTGTGCGCGGGCGCCGCGCCGCGGGAGGACTGGATGCGACAGATCCTGCACGCCGGGCGCCGGGGCGAATGGGACACCGGAGACGGCCGTCATCTGTTGCTGGCGGTGTACGAGGAAACGCGCCGCCAGTTGCTGTCCCCGGGGTTCGAGTTTCATCCCCTGTTGCCCGACGACGATGAGCCGCTCGAGGAGCGCAGCGCCGCCCTGGGTACGTGGTGCGGCGGCTTCCTTTCGGGGCTTGGCCTGGCGGGGCTCGGCAACCTCGGTGAGTTGCCGTGCGACAGTCGGGACGTGATTGCGGATCTGTCGAAGTTCTCGACCATCCGCGGATCCGACGGCGCGGACGAATCGGAGGAGACCGCCTACGCGGAGCTGGTGGAGTACGTGCGCGTGGGCGTGATGCTCGTCCGCGAGGAGCTCGGCGCCGAGCGCTGGCCGGTGCCGTCGGAGCGCAACCGGACGACGACTCTGCAATGATTTCCCGCGCCGAGTTCAAACGCCGCCGCAAGCGCTTGCTCGAGTCCATGGACGAGCGCAGCATCGCCATCCTGCCGAGCGCCCCGGTACACCAGCGCAATCGCGATATCGAGTTTGCCTATCGCCAGGACAGCGACTTCTTCTATGTCACGGGATTCGCGGAGCCCGAATCCGTGGCGGTGCTCATCCCGGGCAGGGGACAGGGCGAGTACATCCTGTTCTGCCGAGAACGTGACGCGGCAAAGGAGCAGTGGAACGGTGCCCGTGTCGGGCTGGAGGGCGCATGCAAGCGCTACGACGCGGATGACGCATTTCCCATTGGAGATATCGACGACATCCTACCGGGATTGATCGAGAGCAGGGAGCGGGTGTTCTATGCCATGGGCTACTCCCAGGAGTTCGACCAGCGCGTCCTCGGCTGGGTGAAGCGGATCCGGGCACACTCGCGGTCGGGGTCCGGCACACCGACGGAGTTCGTGGCGCTGGAGCACCTGATCCACGAGATGCGCCTGGTCAAGAGCAAGGCGGAGGTGCGGGCCATACGCAAGGCGGCCGAGATCAGCATCGGTGCGCACAAGCGCGTCATGGCGGCGTGCCGGCCCGGTCTCATGGAGTACCAGCTCGAAGCGGAGTTCGTGCACGAGTGCATGCGCGCCGGCTCGCGCGCGACCGCTTATCCGACCATCGTCGCCGGTGGGTCCAATAGCTGCGTGCTGCACTACATCACGAACAGCGCCGTGCTGAAGCAAGGCGATCTTCTGCTCATCGATGCAGGCGCCGAGTACGCGTGTTACGCATCGGATATCACGCGCACCTATCCGGTCAGCGGCCGATTCTCGCGCGAGCAGCGTGCAGTCTACGAAATCGTGCTGGCGGCTCAAGCTGCCGCCATGGCGCAAGTACATCCCGGCAAGGACTGGAACGCGCCACACGAAGCCGCGATCCGCGTGATCACCGAAGGCCTGGTCACGCTGGGTCTGCTCAAGGGGCGCGTCGGGCCACTCATCGACAAGGAGGCGTACAAGCCCTTCTACATGCATCGCACCGGACATTGGATGGGCATGGACGTGCATGACGTCGGTGACTACAAGGTCGATGGCACGTGGCGCACGCTGGAGCCGGGCATGGTGATGACCGTGGAGCCGGGTCTCTACATCAAGGGCGGCGACCGGCACGTGCCGAAGAAGTGGTGGAACATCGGCGTGCGTATTGAGGACGACGTGCTGGTGACACGCGACGGGTGCGAGGTCCTGACCGGTGGGGTGCCCAAGACCGTGGGCGAGATCGAAGCGCACATGGCAAGCGCATAGCAGTCCGGCGTGCGCAACGGCCAACCCCTGGACCATGAGGTGCTGATTGCGGGCGGCGGCATCATCGGTGCCACGCTGGCGTCGGCCCTGGGTACCGCCGGCGTATCCTGTGCGGTGGTCGAGGCAGCGGATGGTTCGCGCACCGAGCGCGCGGAGCGCGACACCCGAGCCATCGCGCTCGCGCTCGGATCGAGGCGCATACTGGAGGGGTTGGATATCTGGTCTGCGCTCGACGAGCACGCCTCACCCATCCGGCGCATACATGTTTCCGACCGCGGGCATTTCGGCATCACCCGGCTCTGTGCGGCAGACCACGGTGTGCCCGCGTTCGGCTACGTCAGCGACGCCAGGCGTATTGCGCGCGCGATAGCCGCAACGCGGGCCGGCGACCCGCACGTGGAGTGGCTGCGCGCGGCGCGCGTGGTCGGCGTGCGGGTCGATGCCGAGCGGGTTGTTGCCAGCGTGGCCTGTGACGGCGCGCCGAGGCAGATCCGTGCACGGCTTCTGGTGGGTGCGGATGGCGGCGACTCCTGTGTGCGCAAGCTGCTGGGGATCGGTGAAAAAGCCCGCGACTACGCGCAGTGCGCGATCACCTGCAATGTCACGCCCGCGCTCGATCATGGGGATACGGCCTTCGAGCGTTTCACGAGCAGCGGTCCACTCGCCCTGCTGCCGATGCGTGACGGGCGCTGTGCCGTGATATGGACCGTGCAGGCGGGCGAGGCCGATGCCGTGCTCGCGCTCGATGACGCGCAATTCCTGGATGCGCTCGGGCAGCGTTTCGGATCCCGCCTGGGGCGCCTCGGCGAGGTCGGCACCAGGGTCAGGCACGGGCTCAAGCTGATACGTTCGAGCGGGTCCGTTCGACCGCGCGCCGCCATCATCGGCAATGCCGCGCACACGCTGCATCCCATCGCGGGACAGGGGGTCAACCTGGGGCTGCGCGATGTGGCGGCGCTCGCCGAGGTGGTGGTCGACACTCTTCGCCGCGGCGGCGATCCGGGCTCGCGGGCGATGCTGGATGCTTATGCGCGGTGGCGCGCCCCGGATCAGGGCACAGTCACGCGCTTCACCGACTCGCTGGTCTGGCTGTTCTCCAATCGCGTCGGGCCGCTGGTCGCGGGCAGGAATCTGGGGCTCGTTGCGTTGGAGGCGATGCCGCGGTTGCAGCGCGTCCTGGTGAACCGTGCCATGGGGCTCGCGGGACGCCAGACGCGCCTGGCAAGAGGCTTGCCGTTGTGAAGGTCGATGTGGCCGTGGTCGGCGGCGGCCTGGTGGGGGTGAGTGTCGCCAGCGCGCTCGCCATGGCCGGCCTGGCGGTGGTTGTCGTCGAGGCGCGGCCCGCGAGCCCGGCGCCCGAGGGGGCGTTCGAGAACCGGGTGAGCGCCATCAGCAGAGCATCCGAGCAAATGCTGCGGCGCCTGGGTGCGTGGCAGCAGCTTCGTGCCGATCGGGTCGGGACGTTTCGCAGCATGCGCGTGTGGGATCGGGCGGGCGTCGGCGAGGTGCATTTCGACAGTGCCGAGATAGGCGAGCCGGCGCTTGGCCACATCGTGGAGAACGCGGCGTTGCAACACGCGCTGGAACGCGCCGCGGCTGCCCTGCCGGGGCTCACCTGGTTGCGGCCTCTCGCGCTGCGCTCGCTCGAGTTAAACGATCGAGGGGTGGTGCTCGATCTCGGCGAATCCCGGGTCGAGGCCGCGCTCGTGGTGGGCGCGGACGGGACGCGTTCGCGGGTTCGCGAGCTCGCCGGGATCGCGTGCACGCAAAGCGACTATGACCACCACGCGGTGGTGGCCACGGTGCAAACCGAGCTCGGCCACGGCGAATGCGCGTGGCAGCGTTTCCTGCCTGGCGGGCCGCTCGCGTTTCTGCCGCTGCCCGGTCTCTACAGCTCCATCGTGTGGTCCACGGCGCCCGCGCACGCCGCGCGGCTCGTGGACATGGGAGACGACGAGTTCCTCGCCCACATCACACGCGCCTTCGAGTCGCGCCTCGGCGCCGTGACGTGGAGCAGCGCACGGGCGTCGTTTGCATTGCACCGCTTACATGCCACGGACTATGTGGCCGAACGCGTCGCCCTCGTCGGTGATGCCGCGCACACCATTCATCCGCTCGCGGGGCAGGGCGTGAATCTCGGATTCTACGATGCGCAAGCGCTGTCACAGGTGATATCGCAAGCGCGGCACGCGGGCCGGGACTTCTGGCGCCGCGCGGTATTGCGGCGCTACGCGCGCCGGCGCCGGGGCCATAACGCGCTGATGCAGGGCACCATGGATGCCTTCTACTGGCTGTTCGCGAGCCGCTGGCAGCTCGCCGTGACGGCCAGAAATCTGGGCTTGATGGCGACCGACAAGATGCAGCCCCTGAAGCGCTTGATCATGGGCGCTGCGACCGGTCTGGAGGGCGGCCCGACCGGGTTCGCGCACGTGGAGCGCGGCGCTGGAGGTCTGACCCGGCACACTGCAACTGGAGGTGAGGACAAATGAGGGCAGCGGCACAAGCGCTTTTCGAGACGAGCTTAAGCGGGCTCGATCTGATCAACCGGGGCAAGGTTCGGGATATCTATGCGCTGGACGAGGAGCACATGCTCATCGTCGCCACGGATCGATTGTCGGCTTTCGACGTGGTGCTTCCCGACCCGATACCGTTCAAGGGTCGTGTGCTGACGCAGGTATCGAATTTCTGGTTCTCGCGTTTTGCCGACTGCGTGCCGAATCATCTGACGACAATTCCTCTGAGCGATGCCGTGCCCGGTGCCGATGAGCGTGCAATGGTCGCGGATCAGGCTGTCGTGGTGCGGCGCCTCGAGCCGTTGCCGATCGAGGCCATCGTGCGCGGCTACATCATCGGCTCCGGCTGGAAGGACTATCAGGCGAGCGGCGCGATCAGCGGGATCCCGCTGCCCGCCGGCCTGCGCCAGGCCGACAAGCTCCCGGAGAACATCTTCACGCCATCGACCAAGGCGGAGATAGGCGAGCACGACGCGAACATCGACTTCGACGGCGCGGTGCGCTTGATCGGCGCCCGACTGGCCGAGCAGGTTCGAGCGGTGAGCCTTCGCCTTTACGCGCAGGCGGCCGATTATGCGCGCACGCGCGGCATCATCATTGCCGATACCAAGTTCGAGTTCGGGACCGACGAACGCGGCGCTCTGACCCTGATCGACGAGGTGCTGACGCCGGATTCGTCCCGATTCTGGCCGCTCGCGAGCTATTCCGTCGGCGTGAGCCCCGAGAGCTTCGACAAGCAGTACGTGCGCGACTACCTGGAGACGCTGGCCTGGGACAAGCGCCCCCCTGCGCCGGCACTCCCCGCGGAGGTGATCGACAAGACCTCGAAGAAGTACCTGGAAGCCGAGCGGCTGCTGCTCGGCTGAGGCGCTCTGCGTGGCGTCATCGGCCCATCCCTACGCGGCGCTGACGCCGGACGTCATGCTCGATGCCGTCGAGCGCTTCGGGCTGCGCTGCGACGGGACCTTTCTCGCGCTCAACAGCTACGAGAATCGGGTCTACCAGGTCGGTGTAGAGGGCGACGCGCCGGTGATTGCCAAGTTCTACAGGCCGCGGCGCTGGTCGCGCGAGGCGATACTGGAGGAGCATGCGTTTTCGCTGGCGCTCGCCGAACGCGAGATCCCTGTCGTGGCGCCGCTCAGTGACCCGCGCTCGCGGACGCTGCTCGAGCATCAGGGATTTCTCTACACGCTGTATCCGCGCCGCGGGGGGCGGGCTCCGGAGCTCGATGACGCCGCGACGCTGGCCTGGCTGGGGCGCTTTCTGGGCCGGATGCACGCGCTTGGTGCGGTGCAGGCGTTTCGGCACCGGCCCAGCGTGGAAATAGAAAGCTACGGGCGCCGCCCCGTGGCGTTCGTGCTGGCATCGGGCTTCGTGCCCGGGGACATCCATGCGGCCTACGCGGCGGTCACCACCGAGGCGCTGGCACGCGTCGAGCGCCTGTTCGGCGAAGTGCCCGATTATCGGGCGATTCGGGTGCATGGCGACTGCCACGCCAGCAATATCCTGTGGGCGTCCGGGGGGCCGCATTTCGTGGATCTGGACGATTGCAGGATGGGGCCGGCGGTGCAGGATCTATGGATGCTGATTTCGGGCGAGCGCGATGAGCGAGCCGCCCAGATCGCCAACGTGCTGGAGGGCTATTGTGAATTCCACGATTTCGACGCGCGTGAGCTGCGCCTCGTCGAGGCGCTTCGCACGCTGCGCATCCTGCATTACGCCGCATGGCTTGCGCGGCGCTGGGATGACCCCGCCTTTCCGCGCAACTTCCCGTGGTTCAACACCTCGCGCTACTGGGAGGGTCAGATCGAGGCCCTGCACGAGCAATGCGCCAACATGGACGAGCCCCCGTTAGCGTGGCTAGGTTGAGGAGGGCGTA
>CAZSDY010000022.1:0-20588 GCA_964605765.1 uncultured Ectothiorhodospiraceae bacterium
ACATCCGATCCCAGTCGGGTTCGATTTCACCAAAAGCAAAGTCGGCGGGGATGCCATCCAGATTCCAGGCCGCGCCTACGGGCTCGAACAGCCCCAGCATCAGGCCGCCGACCTCCTCGCGGTAGTAGGTGTAGGTCGAGGGATCCTCGAGAACCGGCAGGTCGCGGGACAGCCCTTCGATATTGTCGGTGATCAGATAATAGTGCTCGGCGGCCTGAAGCGGCAGGTTGATTCCCGCCGTGGCCCCCAACTGACGCGACCACATGCCGCCGCAGATCACCACATTCTCGGCCGTGATCGTTTCGCCGGCAGCCACCCGCACGCCGGTCGCCACACCGCCCCTGGCCGTGATTCCGGTCACGGTGACATCTTCGAAAATCCGCGCGCCGCCCATTCGCGCCCCCTTGGCCAGTGACATCGTCACGTCCACCGGATTGGCGCGCCCGTCTTCGGGGATGTAGAAGGCGCACAGAACATCGCTGAGGTCGCCGATCGGGAACAGGTCCTGCGCCTCTCTCGCCGTGATCTCGTGGATGTTGATGCCATGACGGCGCATGAACGGGGCGAGCCGGCGCATCTCGTGGACACGCTCTTCGTTACTCGCGATCTGCAGGTATCCGACGTCGCGAAAACCCGTGGAAACGCCCGTTTCCTTTTCCAGATTCGCGTAGAGATCGCGGCCATGCGTATAGATTTCGCACTCCGCCTCGGATTTCAGAAGCCCGGCAACAATCAGACCGGCGGCATGCCAGGTCGTGCCCGAGGTCAACTGCCCCTGCTCCAGAATGATGACGTCACTCATGCCCAGCTTGGTCAGGTGATAAGCCGTGTTGCAGCCGATCGAGCCGCCACCGATGATGACCGTCCGGGCATGGGTGGGGAGTGATTTGTCCATGAAAACGATCCTTCCAGAAGTTTTGGCGTGCATTGCCCGGGAGCCTGGAAACGCAATACCGGTCGCCAACAGCGGCGGGCGCCCCGGCGCAGGGCGTGTCGAAACCTACGGCAAAATGTTCCCGTTCAGTGGCGGATGGGGCGATACCTTGTCAGACTGCCCGGTCCTCACGGCAAGCGAAACGTCGGGGCGAGCTCGGTAATTTCGCGATGGAACGGGATTTCCGATACATCCTCGCCCAGCTCGCGGGCAAACCGGTGTCCCTCGTAAACCGCTGCGGCAATGGTTGCGGGACCATGGCAATCGCCGATCCGATTCAGGGTTTCTATCCCTGCCTCACTCAGCCGATCGGCGTCAGCCACCAGTTCCTGGTACAACGCATCGTCCGGTACACGCGATGCGACCATGACAACCGATGACGCTTCGACCGTGCGCGTTCGCCCTGAATAGGAACAGCGAAGCGCAACGCTGTCTTCAGTTATCGCTTGCAGCTCATGACCGGTGATGATCTCGACCCCGATCTCGAGCAGGCGAGCCTGAATACGGTGTTGTTCCATGGTGTAATTGGTCCACGACGAAACGACGGCATCCGGCGTTGCCAGGACCACCTGACAGCCGTCTTCGACGAGCCGCTCGGCAACAACCGAGCCCATGTAGTAGTGATCGTCATCGTAAATCAGTACCGTGCCTTCGGGGTGATTACCGGCCATGATGTCATCGGGCGTGCGTACGTTACCGCCATCTGTACCGGGGATGGGAAACTGGTGAGTACGACCGTAGCCGTCGCGCCGCCACCATGCGCCGGTCGCCACCGCCACATGCGCGGCACCAAATTCCAGAACCTGCGCCGCGTTCAGAAAACTGGATTTGTAGACCTCGATCTTGGCCATTTGGGAAATCTGGTAGGTTCGGTAGTCCCGTACCCGTGCCCAAGCGCCAAGGCCCGGCAGTCGGCTTTCGCGGGTTACGCGACCGCCCAGTTCTTCCGCGGCTTCGGCCAGTATGACATTGTGGCCTCGGCGACCAGCGGCAAGCGCGGCCTCCAGCCCAGCCGGTCCCGCGCCGATCACCAGCACGGAGCCGTCATCGGATTTGGGCGCGATGCGTTCCGGGTGCCAGCCACGCCGCCATTCCTCCCCCTTGGTCGGGTTCTGGGTGCAACGCATGGGGGCTTTCATGCTTTCCCAGGCGACGCAGATGTTGCATCCGATACACTCGCGGATGTCCTCAATGCGGCCTTCTTCAATCTTCCTCGGTAAGAAGGGATCGGCGATGGAGGGGCGTGCCGCGCCGATCATGTCCACGATACCCTTGTTGATAATGGAGACCATGCGATCGGGTGAAGTGTAGCGGCCAACGGCGACGACCGGTTTGGTGGTGATCTGCTTTACGAAATCGATATAGGATTCCTGGAAGCCTTCTTCCGCAAACCGGCTGGTCATGCTGTCGTTGTGCCATTCGGCGATATTGACGTCCCACAAATCGGGAAGCTCGGCCAGCATCTCAACAATCTCGCGGCCTTCCTTGTCAGCCTCGAGCCCTTCGCTACCGCGCAATTCGTCAACCGAGAAACGCACGATAACACCCATGGTGTCACCGACGGCATCCTTCGTCTCTTCGATGATTTCGCGGAACAGGCGGACCCTGTTCTCCAGGCTGCCACCGTATTCATCGGTGCGGAAGTTATAGCGCTTCAGCATGAACATGCCGGCAAGCGACAGATTATGTCCGGCATAACAGCAGATGATGTCAAACCCGGCCTGCCTGGCGCGTTTTACCGCGGCCAGATGCCAGCGCCGAAAGGCCCGGATGTCTGTCTTGTCCATGGCCCGCGCCTGAACGGGTGCATTGTTCCCGGGCGCCGGCATATGGGTTGGGAAGATGGGGACCTCACGGCTATACAGATTGGCCGCCCATTTGCCGTTGTGCACAGGTTCGATGGACGCCAGTGCGCCGTGTTCGTGAACCGCGTCGCACATGCGTGCAAGGTAGGGTATGTCCTTGTCGGACCAGAGCCGGCCCTCGGTGGCAGGTGTGATGTCGCCCGAGGGATGAATGTCGATCTGCTCCGTTGAAACTACCGCCCAACCTCCCTCGGCTTTAACGCCACGCATGGCTGCCATGCTGGACGGAAACGTTCGTCCCATGCCGTTGCAATGGGGTGCTTGATAGAATCTGTTCTTTGCCGTGACCGGTCCAATCTTCACGCGCTCGAACAGGATGTCATACCGGGCATCACGCGTCATTTTGCATTCCAATAACGATCATCACATCAAGCTGAGGGACACTACTCCGAAACCTGCACCGGATGACTATGTCACGAATGTCGTGATGCTCCTGGTCAAACGCCTGGACGCACTGAAGTCACCCTCATGCCGAAGCATGGAAAAGAGAAGGTTGCTCCCGGCTTGGGTTATCCGGGAGGTGCCAAGGGCTCGCGACTTCTCCTCCGGGCGATGCATATACCATTATGGTGAGCAAGACCGTTTATGGCCGAGACTGAGCTTTTGGGAACAAGAATCGACGTTCGCTACGCAGAAAACGCTCGAGCGGGCTCGATCCTGCTACCGTTCGAGGTGCGAAGGCCTGCCTCCAAAGATCCACCCCGAACGGGACTCGGCAAGGGCTCGCGCCCTCATTCCCCCCTGGCCTTGGCCAACGCGTCCTGCGCTTGGAAGATACAGAAGATCTTCTTGACGTATCCTTCACTGTCCCACTGATACGTCATGCCCTGCGGCACAAGGAAGGTGTCGCCGGCTGAGAAGGTCCTCGCCATCCCATCACCATTGGTGATCGTGACGTTGCCCTCGAGCAAATGCATCAACTCGTTACGCGCGAATGGCAACGGTTTGGTGTGCATCTCGGTCGTATCCCAGATGCCTACTGTCATCTGTCCCGTCATGTCAGTGAACACTGGATACAAGTGTTGCTCGGGAACCGCACCGATATACCGTGACTCGTCCTGTTCACGAGCCGGCGTCATGGTGGTTGCGGGATCCAACCGGCGCACACTCAGCCTGGAGGGGTTTTCCGGGCTTTGTCCCGATGGATCGTCGAAGATGACATAAAACTTGCGAATGTTCTGCGTCTGTTTCCAGATGGAGGGCATACCTTTGGGGACCACAAAGGACTCCCCGGCCCGAATCGTTTCTTCGTGACCGTCCGCGTCGATGATGGTGACCGATCCTTCGAGCACATACATGAACTCGTTGACCGCATAGGGGGTGAGCTTTGCGGTGAATGGGGTGCAGGTCCATACGCCGGCGCTCAGCGTGCCAGTCGAATCATTGAAATAGGTATGACCGTGCTGCACGGGGCTACCGTCGGTCACGCTCTCGGCCGGGATCGGGTCCCAGAGCACGAGACCGGAGTCGACCGGGCCGTTGTTCTCAAACTGGATGACTTGTAGATCACTCATGGGCTTCACCTCGGGGTCTCCGTCATTGTATATGGATAGTGGTCAGACGGCGCTATGAGCCGCTGCATCGCCTTGACCTGCTGCGCCGCCCGCCCGGTCATTGCCTGTTCCTCTGAAGTCGTCGTGTCACCGGTACAGCGTCTGCTCCGGGACCCCGGCGCGGTGCGCGATCTGCGCTGCGGTGCCCCCTTTTGCCCGGCGCGCCCGGCACCATGCATGCTCTCCTGTAAGGCAGTGCCGGGAATCAGCGTGCGCTTTCCCGAGAAGGAAGTGTCCATGGCGTTGTTCTCCCTGCGACCGCGGTCCTTGATCCTGCCCGCGCGTCATCGGCCGGCCGTCGCCGGGTCCGGTGGCAGGTGCTGATCGACGTAGTCGCAGACCAAGGCGATCGCCGCATCCCGCGTGATCTCGGTCTGCCCGAGGCTGCAGCGCAACCACAGGCCATCGATGAGGGCGACGATCCCGATCGCGATGGGCTCGGCCTGGGCACGCGGTATGAGCGCCACGAGGCTGTACATCAGGTTGCTCTGCATGCGCCGGTTCATGACCCGCTGCAGCCTGCCGAACGTCGGGCTGAGGGCCGCCTCGGCGCAGGACGAGAGCCACGCCTGGGCAACCTCCGGGCGAAACGTGTGGGCCGGGAAGTTGCCCTCGATGATTGCACGGATTCGCGCGCGCGGAGTGGTCGCTGCGCGCAGCCTCCGCCGCACCTCGTCGCTGAGCGTGCGATTGGCACGGCGCACGGTCGCCTGCAGCAGCTCAGCCTTGCTCTTGAAATAGTGGTGCACGATCCCGGGCGACATGCCCACCCGCGCGCTGATCCGCGCCACGGTGGCGCCATGTATCCCGTACTGCTGCAGCGTCAGAAACGCGGCCTCGGTGAGGTCTTGGCGACGCACGTCCTCGATTCTGGTTTTCACCGGCTCTCTCCTTTGGGGGGTGCCGAACATCGACCGACCCCGGAGGGCAGCGAGCCAAGCACGGGGCCCAGCCGACCCAACAACGTCGAACAATGGGCTGAACAATACGCAAGAATAGTAGTTGATTCACCAGTATCCTGGCTACATACTCATCGCCCCACCATGGAGGTTTGGAAGATGGCCGAGAGGACGTCGGCAGTGGTGATGGAAAGGCCCGGAGGGCCGGAGGTGCTGGTCCTGCGCGACCAGCTCTTACCCTGGCCGGCCGGCGACCACGACGTGCTGGTACGCCTGGTGGCCGCGGGGGTGAATCCTGCGGATACGTTCTTCCGGGCGCTCGGCCCCTACCTCGGCGACGGTCGCAACTGCGTGCTGGGGCACGATGGCGCCGGGATTGTGGAGCAGACCGGCGCGGCGGTCACGCGGGTGCGTCCCGGTGATGGCGTGTGTTTCTGCTACGGCGGCATCGGCGCCGCGCCCGGGACCTATGCGCGCCACGCCGTGGTGCCGGAAGGCGTGCTGGTGGCCAAGCCGGACAATGTCGACTTCGTCCACGCCGCGGCCCTGCCGCTCGCCTTCATCACCGCGTGGGAGTCACTCGCCGAGCGCGCCCGCGTGGCGGCGGGTGAGCAGGTGCTGATCCACGCGGGCGCGGGGGGCACTGGTCACATCGCCGTGCAGGTAGCCCGCTTGCTCGGGGGCCGCGTCGCCGCGACGGTCAGCACGCGCGCCAAGGTTGATTTTGTCAGCAGGCTCGGGGTGGAGAGGCCGGTGTTGTACCGGGACGAGGACTTCGTGGCGGCGGCGCGGGAATGGACCGGCGGTCGCGGGCTCGACGTCGCGCTCGACAACGTCGGGGGTGAGGTGATGCGGCGCACCTTCGCGGCGATGGCGATCTACGGGCGCGTCGTGACCCTCATGGGCACGCCGGCGGACACCGAGGGGGAAGACGCGTACAACTCGAACCTCACGATCTGCAACGTGATGATGCTCACGCCACAGTGGCGAGGACTCGAGCAGCGCGCGCTCGAGCAGGCCGGGATGGTGCGCCGCGGCATGGCCTGGCTCGCCGAAGGACGTCTCGAGGTGCACGTGCAGGACACCTTTGCGTTGGCGCAGGCCGGGGCCGCGCATGCCCGCCTGGAGGCGGGAGGGATGAGCGGCAAGCTGGTGCTCACGGTCGAGGCGTAGGCCCGCTGCTGGGCCCCCGCTCGGCGGCGCGGCGCGCGGCTCTCAACCGAGGGCTACCTCGAGCAGGCGTCGATTGACGAGTGCAGCCGCTCGCACCGTGGCATCGCGCGAACGCGCCAGGGCCAGTCTATCAGCCACCCATCGATGTGCGCGCACGGTGCGCACACGGGCCGAGTCACCGCCACGAGTGGTCCGGCAAGCATCGCCCTCACGCGCTGAGCCACGGACGAGCACCATGCCGGGTTTGATCACACTTTGGGCACACCCTTGCCGCCTGTCGGCGGCGGTGCTGCGCTGATGCATCGCGCGCGGCGGCTCGGGCTTCCCGCGCGGTGCATTCGTCCAGACCGGCCCCAGACCGGCCGCGTGCCCCGCGCAAAGGCCGCTACACCTTCCCGAGGTTGACTGTCAAGCGCGTTGACTGTGTGCGCATATCGCCCCTAGAATGCGCCTCAACCTCGGTCCCTCCGCGGTCGTCCCGTGAGGGGTGTCGGGGCATAAGAATTCCAGGAGGATGCTCCATGAAAAAGTTCCTGACAGCCGCCATGGCGATCGCTTTGCTTACTGGCGCCGCACCCGGGCAGGGCGCGGCGATCCCCGAGTCGTCGGATCCGATCAAGTTCGCCATCAACGAGTGGACCGGCCAGCACGTCAGCGCCCATATCGCCGGCTCGATTCTCGCGAAGATGGGATACAACGTCGAGTACGTGACCGCCGGAGCCGTGCCGCAGTTCGCGGGGGTCGCCCAGGGCACCCTGGATGTGCAGCCGGAAGTGTGGACCAACAACGTCGGCGACATCTATCCCAAGGCGGTCGCCTCCGGGGACATCGTGGTCCTCGGTCCGCTCGGCCTGCAGCCCCGCGAGGGCTGGATCTATCCGCCCTACATGGAGGAGAAGTGTCCCGGGCTGCCCGATTACAAGGCGCTGTACAAGTGCGCGCAGGCCTTCGCCACGGCCGAGACGTTTCCCAAGGGACGGCTGATCACCTACCCGGCCGACTGGGGCACCCGTTCCAAGGACCTGGTCGCGGCCATGAAGGTGCCGTTCGTCCCGGTCGCGGGTGGGTCCGAGGGGGCCATGATCGCCGAGCTGAAGAGCGCTTATGCGGCCAAGAAGCCGATCCTGATGATGTTCTGGGCACCGCACTGGCTGCACGCCGAGCTCGATTTCCACTGGACCGAGTTTCCGCCCTACCAGGCCGGCTGCGACACGGATCCCAAGCTCGGCATGACCCCGGACAACGTCAACGACTGCGGCTTCGAGCAGGCGCACATCGAGAAGATCGTGTGGCACGGCTTCCAGTCTAAATGGCCGGCGGCCTACAAGCTCCTGCAGGCCTTCCAGCTCGATAACGCTACCCAGAACCGCCTGATGCTGGATATTGACCAGAAGAGTCGCCCGCTGGAGCAGGTGATCGCGGAGTGGATGAACGCCAACGAGAAGACCTGGAAGGCGTGGGTCGACGCCGCCAGCATGTAGGAGTCGGTGACGCCGCGAGCCGGCGCACGCGTGCGCCGGCCCCCGGTCTTTTCGCCGAGCATCCCGGTGGAGCCACCAGCAACTCGCACCGCCAGGGCTCCTGACACTTGCAGAAAGAATCGCCAGTGAGTGCAGCTAGCAGCGCTGGCGGCACAATCAAGCTCTCCTGCCGGCAGGTTTGGAAGGTGTACGGCGATTCGCCGGAGCGGCATTTCGCCGACCGTAAGGCCCCAAGTGACGACCCGCTGGAGGTGGCGCGACGGCTGCGCGCCGAAGGTCAGATAGTCGCCGCCGCGGACGTCAGCTTCGACGTCGGCGCCGGTGAGACCTTCGTGATCATGGGGCTCTCGGGCTCGGGCAAATCCACCGTCGTGCGCTGTCTGTCGCGGCTGATCGAGCCGACCGCGGGCGAAGTGCTGCTCGATGGGTATGACCTGCTCGGCGTGTCCGAGCACGAGCTGATCGAGATCCGCCGCCACAAGATGGGCATGGTGTTCCAGGGCTTCGGCCTGCTGCCCCACCTCAATGTGCTCGACAACATCGCCTTCCCTCTCAAGATGCAGGGCATCACGCGGCGGGAGCGTTACGAGCGGGCCATGCGGGTCATCGAGCTGGTCGGCCTCGACGGGCGCGAGAGCAGCTTTCCATACCAGCTATCGGGCGGCCAGCAGCAACGTGTCGGTATCGCCCGCTCACTCGCGGTAGAGCCCGATCTGTGGCTCCTTGACGAGCCCTTCAGCGCGCTCGATCCGCTGATCCGCCGCCAGATGCAGGACGAGTTCCTGCGCATCCAGCGGGTGCTCAAGAAATCCATCGTGTTCATCACCCACGACTTTCTCGAGGCTCTGCGTATTGCCGACCGCATGGTGATCATGCGCGATGGCGGGATCATCCAGATGGGCACTCCCGGCGAGCTCGTCACCCATCCATCCGACGACTACGTGGCCGAGTTCACCCGCGACGTGCCGGTCGCCCGGGTGCTGACGGCCGGCTCGATCGCGCGCGCGGTCGATCTGCCGGCGGGCGACCTGCCGCGAATTGCCGCCAGCGAACCGCTCGAGGTGCTGCTGCCGGTGCTCGCCAAGCATGTGCGCGGGGTGTGCGTGATCGATGAGTCCGGCGGCGCCATCGGCATGGCCACCGCCCAGGACGTCGTTGCGGCCCTCGCCAGCGGCATCCACCCGGCAGCCTGCGCGTCAGACTCAGCGGCATGAAAGCGCGCATCGACCGGGGGCTCGCTGCCTCGCTGCTGGCGCTCGTGTTCACCTTCGTCTGCCTTTACCTGCGCGCTCGGGTGCCGTGGCTCGTGGCGTTCCCGGATGCCTGGGTGCTGCCGGTCACGCCACTGCTCAACGACGGCATGAATTGGTTCGTCGATAGCTTCGGCGCCCTGTTCCGGGGCATCTCCGCGCTGCTCGACTACCCGGTGGTCTGGGCGCGTGATGTGTTGTGGTGGCTGCCCTGGCCGGCCACCGTGGCGCTGGTGGCGGTGGTCTCGCACGCCGCCGGCGGCTGGCGGCTGGTGGTGTTCTCGGTGTCTTGCGCGCTCTACATGCTGGTCACCGGCTACTGGGACCAGAGCATGAACTCGCTGGCGTTGGTCGCCATCTCGGTGCCGCTGGCCGTGGCCGTGGGCTTCGGCGCCGGGATCGCCGGTTTCTTCTCGCGGCGCGCCGAGCGCGTGATCATGCCGACCCTGGACCTGATGCAGACGGTTCCGGCCTTCGCCTACCTGATCCCGATCCTGCTGCTGTTCGGTTTCGGCACCGTGGTGGGCCTCATCGCGAGCCTCTTCTACGCGTTTCCGCCCATGGTACGCAACACCATCGTCGGTCTGCGCGGCGTATCCGCCGACGTGATTGAGTCCGGGCTGATGTCCGGCGCGACGGGCTCGCAACTGTTCTGGCAGGTGCGCGTGCCCTCGGCGCTGCGTCAGATCCTGCTCGGCATCAACCAGACCACCATGGCCTCGCTGAGCATGGTGATCGTCGCCTCGATCATCGGCGGCACCGACGACATCGGCTGGGCGGTGCTGTCGACGATGCGCAAAGCGCAGTTTGGCGAGAGTATCCTGGCCGGGATTGTCATCGCCCTCATCGCGATGGTCATGGACCGGGTGACCTGGGGTCTCGCCACGCGTGACAGTGCGGTGGTGGAGCCCGGCGATCGCTCCTGGCTGCTGCGCCACCGCCACGTGGCGGCGGCAGCGGGGCTGGCGCTGATCGCGATCGTGCTGGCCCGGCTGGTCCCGGCCCTGCACGATTATCCGAGCGATTGGGTGTACTCGCCGGCGGCACTGCTCAACCAGGCGGTGGAATACGTGGTGGTGCATTACGGTACGGCAATCGAGTCGGTCAAGACCGCCGCCTTCTTCTTCGTCATGCTGCCACTGCGCATCGGGCTGGAGCAGACGGTGACCCCGTTCACCTGGGGTTTCGAGCTGACCGCGACGCACATCGCCGTCTACGCCGCCGCGGCGGGCGCGCTGGCGGTGGCGGCGCTGCGCTGGCTCGGAGCGCATGCCGCGGTGGCCGTCGCTCTGCTCGCGACGGTGTTCTACTTTGGCCTGACCAACATGCCCTGGCCGGCACTTGCGTTGTTGTTCGGGACCCTCTCGTGGACGGTGAGCGGTTGGCGCCTCGCGCTGGGCACGGTGCTCGGGGTTGCCTTCCTTCTCCTCACCGGGGTCTGGAAGGAAGCGGTGCTCTCGCTGTACTTGTGCGGGCTGGCGGTCGCGATCTCGTTCGCGTTCGGTAGCGGCCTTGGCATCTGGGCGGCACACAGCGACCGCGTCTCCGCGTTGCTGCGCCCGGTATCGGACACCTTGCAGACCATGCCGCTGTTCGTGCTGCTGATCCCAATGGTGATGCTCTTCAAGATCGGCGAGTTCACCGCCCTGCTGAGCATCATCGCCTATGCCTTCGTGCCGGCGCTGCGCTACACCGAGCACGGGCTGCGCAACCTCCCGGACGATGTCATCGAGGCGGCGCGGGCGATGGGTTGCACCGCCGGCCAGATGCTCTGGCAGGTCAAGCTGCCGCTGGCCTTGCCGGTGGTCATGCTCGGTCTGAACCAGACCATCATGTTCGGCATCGCGATGCTGGTCATCGCCGCGCTGGTCGGCACGAACGAGCTCGGCCAGCGCGTCTACATCGGCCTCGGTGACGGTGACTTCGGCATCGGCATGGTCGCCGGGATCGGCATGGCCATCATCGCCATGATCGCCGATCGCATTACCCAGGCGTGGAGTCACACGCGCGAGCGAGCGCTGGGTATGATGCCCGCGTGAGCGCCGCGCAAGCGCGGGGTTGACAAGCGGCGCGGGCGTACCCGAAAGACGGACGTGTGTCGGCATCCGGCTACGCCCCGATCCCCCCCCGGAGTGCCTCCTCATGGCCTCGGGCGCTCATCCAAGAAAATTGGTTGCACCACCAATAAACTTGATCGATACTTCATCTCCGGAACGCGAGCGCGCGCGCCGCCGCGGCGTTAGCGTCGGCGCTCCAGCATCGTGCACGGGTGCGCGCGGCGGCAGGTGGGCGCGATAGCCACAAGCCGGGGAGCAGAACGAGGCGTGCTGATGGACGACGATCTCTGTTATCTCTCCGCAACCGCGGCGCGCGCGCTATTCGAGGCGCGCCGGTTGTCTCCCGTGGAATACCTCGGTGCCCTGATTGCCCGGGCCGAGCAGGTCGAGCCGATCATCAACGCAATCGCGTTCGAATACTTCGAGGAGGCTCTCGTCAAGGCCAGGAAGGCCGAGCAACGCTTCATGAAGACTGGCGCTCGGTTGCGCGCGCTGGAAGGGCTTCCCGTGGCCGTCAAGGACGAGATGGACATCAAGGGCCAGCCGATGACCAACGGGTCCTTGTATCTGAAAGACAACGTGAGCACCAGGACGCATTTCGCCATCGAGCGACTGCTGCGTGCCGGTGCCATCGTCCATGCGCGCACGACCACGCCCGAATTCTCGTGTGCGGGAGTCGCCCACTCACGGGTCCACGGCATCACCGGCACGCCGTGGAACCCGGACTTCACCTGCGGCGGTTCATCGGGCGGTTCGGGCGCCTCGCTGGCGGCGGGCACCACGCCCCTCGCCACGGGATCGGACATCGGCGGATCGATCCGCATACCCGCCGCTGCCTGCGGCGTCGTGGGGTACAAGCCGCCTCACGGGCGTAACCCCGACGCCTCGGCCTTCGCATTCGACATGTATGACGTCATGGGGCCGATGACGCGAACGGTTGCGGATTGCATCCTGATGCAAAATGTGATGTGCGGACCGCACCCGCTGGTCAATGCCTCGCTGCGTCCCAAGTACCGCATTCCCCGAGAGCAGAAACCCATCAAGGGATTGAAGATCGCCTATTCGCTGGGTCTGGGGTTCTTCGAGGTGGACGGCCATGTGCGCCGCAACACGCTCGAGACCCTCGAGGTCCTGAAGGACCTGGGCGCCGAGGTCGACGAGGTGGATTTCGGCTGGAACGCGCGCGCCGACCGGGCGGCGCAGAACTATCTCGACCACCTCTTCGGCGGTTACATCAAGTCCTATGTCGACTCGGACCCCAGCCTGGCCAGTGAGTGGGCGAAGTACTGCGCGGCTACCCATGAGAAGGTGACCGCGGACGAGTTCAGGGAGGCTTACGAGGTGGCCGCGGAAATGTCGGTCAAGGTGGGGGCGATCCTCGACACCCACCACACTTTCGTATGCCCCACGCTGGGCAGCCATGAGATCCCAGCCGATCATGAGCCCGATCAGCCGCTGTTCATCAACGGCAAGTCCGTCGACGTGCTCTACGGCTGGTGCTTGTGCCACCCGTTCAACATGCTGGGCCGCTGCCCGGTCTTGTCCGTGCCTTCAGGCCTCGGCGGCAACGGTTTGCCGACGGGCATCCAGATCGTCGCCCGCCATCTCGACGACAAGCGGGTCTTCCAGGTCGGTGCGGCACTGGAACGAGCGCAACCGTGGCTCGATTGCGCAGCGCGCAGGCCGCCATTGGCCCACCAACGGATTCACGGCGGCTCGCCGTGACCAGGATCGTGGAGCTCGGGCAGCCCCGCCGAGCGCCGGCAAGGCGGGGGAACGCGAGCCTTCAATCAATATGTGGAATCACCGATCGAGGCTCCCAAGCGGCGTTGTTACCAGGACAGCGGTCCAACTCGTTGCAGGCAGCACCGCGGGGACGGACTTCTCCACCCTTTGCCCACCGCTCGGCCAGTGTGAGAGGCATGCCGGCCGGGGACAAAGCGTGGAGAAGTCCGCCCGGCGGCAGATTCAATAACGTACACCACCCCCATCCAGGGAGAGTCATATGCACAAGCTCAGCTCATTGCTGTGGCGAGAAGCCACATCCTCTCGAATCCGCTGGGGCGCAGCGCTGGCGACATTGCTGCTGACGAGTTTCGCCTTCAGCCAGTTCGACGCCGTTGCGGCGGAGAAGAAAGTCGTCCGTATTGCCTGGACCAGCGACCCGACGACCCTTGATCCGCCATTCTGGGGCACTTACCCGGATCAGTACTTGATGGACACCATTTATCCCCGCCTGGCGAAGCCGGTGCCGGGGAAGGAATGGAAATTCGAGCTCGATGCCGCGAAGTCGGTCGACCTTTCGGATCCGACCCAAATCACGTTTGAATTGAAGCCGGGGATCCTTTGGACCGGCGGTTACGGGGAGGTGACGGCGGAAGACGTCAAGTATTCGATCGAGCGGAATCTGAACCCCGATCTGGGATCCCCGGCGGCGGACCTGCTTGACGCCGTGAAGGATGTCGAGGTCACGGGCCGGTATAGCGGGATTATTCACTTCAAACGCCCGGCGGTGTACGTGTGGGGGTCGACGCTGACCTTTATCTACGGTGCCATCATCAGCAAGAGAGCAACCGAGGAAGCCGGCGGGAAGATTCCCTACGACTCACGTGTTTCCGCCGGCGCGTACAAGATCAAGGAGCACATCCGCGGCGAGCGCATGGTGCTGGAGAAAGATCCGAACTGGAAGGGCGAGCAGGGCGACTTCGACGAAATTGTCCTGTTGCCGATCCAGGACGAAAATGCGGCCCTCGCCGCTTTTGCCGCGGGTGAGCTCGACTGGGTGCTGTTGTCGTACCAGAATGCCGCGACGGCCCAGGCCAAGGGTATCGAAAACGGCACTATCGAGATAAGGGATTCGGTCGACCCCATTTGGCTGGGGATCAACGAGTTGCACCCGGGCCTCTCCGACATCCGGGTGCGCAAGGCCATCCAGAAGGCGACCGACGTGCGTTCTGTCGTCAGCGCCGTGTGGGGAGACGCCACCAAGCCCGCCACCGGAATCGCGGCGCCCGGCATGGTGGGTTACCGCGACATCGAGATCCCCAAGCGCGACGTTGCGGGGGCGCGCCGGTTGATCGAGGCGGCAGGCGCCGATGGGCTGACGGTCAGGATGGTCCTGCTGAACAACGGTGATATGGTAACGGCAAGCCAGGTCATCCAGGCCAACCTCGCCGAGATCGGCCTGAACATCGAGCTGGTGCCGCAGGATGAAGCCACGTTCTACGACATTACCGCGGCCACGCCCAAGGACCGCGAGCTGTCGCTGCAATGGTGGACCGGCAATGTCGAGCTGATGTACTCATTCGACTTCTTCGTTCCGGGCCAGATCGAGGAGTGGAACTGGCAGGGCTTCGATAACCAGCAATACATGGAGCTCAGGAAAAAGGCCGGCGGTGAGCCCGATGTGGCGAAGCGCGGGGCGATGTACGCGCAGATGCAGGACGTCATGGAGAAGTCGGGCGACTTCCTGTTTCTGGCCAACCCGCCGCTCGGCTATCTCTATCGCAGCTCGATAGTGCCGGGCATGCTGCCCGACGGGAGGCCCGTGTTCCACGCCTTCAAGCTGGCGCCGTCGAGCTGAGGGGCGGCCCACTGGGGAGGACGGTGCCCGCGGCCCTCCGCGTGCTGTTTTTCGCGTGCCTTGCGCGCGCCCGGGCGTCGGCGTGTCGGACCGGATGGGGGAGGCCGGTGCGCCTCGCACGCGACACCTAGGGAGCCGGCCGCATGTTCACGTTTGTCGTCAGGCGCGTGGCGCTGGGGTTGGTCATCATCGTGATGGCCGTCTCGAGCCTTTACGTGCTGGTGCAGGCGGCTCCGGGCGATCCGATGAGCGTTCTGCTGGGGCCGCGCGCGACGCCTGAGATGAAGGCAGCCATGGAGGCGAAGTTCGGGCTCGACCGGCCGATGCCGGTTCAGATCCTGAATTTCCTCACCAGCGTCCTGCAAGGCGACCTCGGCGTTGACCTCATCACGAAGTTGCCCGTCCGCGACCTGGTGCTTGCACAGCTTCCCTACACCCTCACCTTGATCGCGGGGGCCTTCCTGCTGGCGATTCTGTTCGGCATCCCGCTCGGCTGTTTCTCGGCCGTGGCGCGCGGCTCGTGGCTCGACCGCCTGTCCGGTGTCCTCTCGGTCAGCGTCATCGCGGTGCCGGCCGTCATCATCGCGATCTACGGCATGCTGCTGTTTGCGGTACACCTTGCCTGGCTGCCGGCGATCGGAGCTGGAAGGCACGGTGACTTTGCCGATCAGCTCCGTCACCTGATCCTCCCCACCGCGGCGGTGGGCATCGGCTGGGTCGGCTATGTCGCGCGCCTCGTGCGGTCCTCCCTCCTGGAGGTGCTGAACGAAGACTTCATTTTCAACGCCCGGGCATACGGGATCTCCGAGCGGCGCATCATCACGCACTATGCGCTGCGTATAGCCATCGCGCCGACCGTTACGGTGCTCGGCATCGGTGTCGCTTACATGCTGGGCAGCGCCGTCTTCGCCGAGATCATTTTCGCGCGACCGGGGATCGGAAAGATGATGAGCGACGCGGTCATGGCGCGCAACTATCCGGTGACCATGGGCGTGGCCCTCGTCAGCACGATCCTGCTGATCGTGGTCGTCACGATCTCCGATATCCTCAACGCCCTCATCGATCCGCGCATGCGCGAGGCGCAAGAGTGAGCGTGGCAGAAGAACGTGGTGCGCCGGCTTCCGGCGCAGCGCTGACGAGCGAGGCGGCGCCGCAGGGGCGCGCGCCCGGCTCGCGGCCATCGGGCTTCGCAGTCGGGCTGCGACGTCTGGTGGCCGACCCCATGGGCCTCGCGGGTCTCGTCATGGTCGTCGTCATTGCCCTGTCGGCCGTCCTGGCGGACGTCATTGCGCCTTACGGTCCAGCCCAGATAGACGTGCCCGCGAAGTTCCAGGGCCCGACGCCGGCGCATTGGCTGGGAACCGACGAACTGGGGCGCGATGTCCTCTCGCGGGCGCTTTTCGGCGGTCGCGCCGCGCTCGAGGTGGGCTTGATCGCCGCCCTCTCGTCGCTGCTCATCGGCATTCTCTTCGGCCTCGCGGCAGCCTACGGTCCACGCTGGCTGGACCATGCTATCGTGCTGATCCTGGACACGGTACGCTCCTACCCCGTGGTCATTTTCGCCCTGGCCGTGGGGCCGATGTTCGGCGCCGGCATCGTGACCCTGATCGGCATCCTCATCGTGACATCGGTGCCGTATTACGGGCGCATCGTGCGCACCGCCACGCTGTCGCTCTTGAAGACCGAGTTCGTCATGGCGGAGCAGGCGCTTGGAGCGGGTGCCCCACGGGTCGTGTTCAAGCATGTGCTGCCGAACATCATCGGACAGCTGTTGATCCTGGTGAGCATGGACATCCCGGTGTTCATTGCCACCGAGGCGGGGCTGAGCTTCCTCGGTGTCGGTATCAGACCGCCGGATACGAGCTGGGGACTGATGCTCGATCAAGGATACCGCTACATGAATCAGACGCCATGGCTCATCATCGCGGCGAGCGTACCGCTGGTGCTCGCGACGCTCGGCTTCACCTTTCTGGGTGAATCGATCCGCGATGCGTTCGACCCCAAGCTGCGGCGGCGCGTCTAGGCCATGGACGCCTCTCCGCTCGTGCGCATCGAGAACCTGTCGATTCACTACGGCGCGACGTGCGCCGTGGACGATGTGAGCTTCGACATCGATCGCAGGCGCCTCCTCGGCGTGGTCGGCGAAAGCGGGAGCGGCAAGTCGACGTTGGCGCGGGCCGTGCTGCGCTTGCTGCCGAATGCCGCCCGGATCCCGCGCGGCAGCATCGTGTTTGACGGGCGCGATCTGCTCGAGTTGCCCGAGAATGCCATGCGCGATCTGCGCGGCTCGCGGATGACGTATATCTCGCAGGATCCGCTACGTGCTCTGACGCCAACGCTCAGCGTCGGGCAGCACATGATGGACATCCAGTTTCGCGACAGGGCAAGCAGGCGCGAGAAGCGCGCAAGAGCCGTCGATATGCTTGACCGTGTCGGCATGCCGGAGCCGGAAAGACGCCTCGCCATGCATCCGCATCAGCTCTCGGGCGGACAGCGTCAACGCGTGGCCATCGCCATGGCCGTGATGATGAAGCCGGACCTCTTGATCGCCGATGAGGCCACGTCGGCGCTGGATGCCACGCTGGAGGTTCAGATCATTGAGTTGTTGAAGGAGCTACAGGCCGAGATCGCGTGCTCCATGATCTTCGTTAGCCACCATCTGGGCGTGGTGGCCAGCCTGTGCGACGACATCATCGTCATGCACGGCGGCGTGGTCAAGGAGCAGGGCACGGTACGCGAGGTTTACCGTGCGCCACGCGACCCTTATACACGCATGCTGCTGCGCTGTGATCCGGCGCGTATCGAAGAAAAGACGCGGCGATTGCCGACATCGGCCGACGACCCCGACGCCCCGATCGTGATCGACACCGGTGCCGCGGACCGCATCAAGGCGAATGAGCCGCCACTGCTCGAGATCGAGGGTCTCACGGTGACGTTCTCCATGGGGTCGCTACTCGACAGCCTGTTGTCTCCCTTCCGCCGGCACACCTTGCGCGCGGTTCGGCGTGCCTCGTTGACCCTGCGCAGCGGTGAAACCGTGGCGCTGGTGGGGGAGAGCGGTTCCGGAAAGACGACGATCGCTCGCGCCGTCATCGGACTTCAGAGACCCGACGGCGGCGTCATCCGCTTCGAGGGGAGCGACCTCGTCGGCCTCACTCGCCGGGCGCTCAAGCCGTTCCGCAAGGATGCCGCCATCTTGTTCCAGGACCCGGTGGGCTCGCTCAGTCCGCGGATGAGGGTGGGTTCCCTGATCACCGAGCCGCTCCTGGTGCATGGTGTCAAGGGGCGCGATGTCGAGGCGGAAGCGGTGCGACTGTTACGCATGGTGCAGCTCCCGGCGGACTTCGCCGAACGCTATCCGCACGAATTGTCGGGTGGGGAGGCGCGCCGTGTCGCCGTGGCGCGTGCGCTGGCGCTGTCGCCGAAGCTGGTGATCGCCGACGAACCAACAGCCGGCCTGGACGTCTCCATCCAGGGGGAAATCCTCAATCTTCTGGCGCAGATCCAGGATCAGACGGGGATCTCGATTCTCATCATTACCCACAACCTGAACGTGGTCCGTCACATCAGTGATCGCGTGGTCATCATGCGCAAGGGGGAAATCCTCGAAGAGGGCGAGACCGAGGCCATCTTCGCACGACCCGGTCACGACTACACGAAGCAGTTGATCGCGGCAAACTACCACCCCGACCCGTGATAATCGGGATCTAGAGCCAGCCGTTCGGCGAGTAGGTTGGCGATACCGCGCCGGCAATGGCGGTGCGCCGATCCCGGGAAACGCCTCTTTGCCATCCGCGGGTGGGGTACACTTGGTTACGGGGATCCGCAGCGAACGAGGCGATGGTATGCCGCTTTCGGAGACCGTGCTCATTCTTGCCGGCCTGCTCTCGGTCGCCATCATAGCGGCCGGTGTGTTCCGGAGCGTGCCGATTCCCTATACCGTGTTGCTGGTGATCATCGGTATGTTGTTCGGGGAGGGTGCGCACGTCCTGCCCGTCCTCGAGCCCCTGGAAGAGTTTCGTCTCAGTCCCGACCTGGTCTTCTTCATATTCCTGCCCGCGTTGATCTTCGAGTCGGGATTCAACCTGCCCGCCCGCCAACTGGTCAAGGATCTGGCTCCCATCCTGGTGCTGGCAGTCCCGGCCCTGGTGATTTCCACGGTCATGGTGGGGGTGGGTCTTTCCTTCCTGAGCATGGACCTGACGACGGCGTTGCTGTTCGGTGCCTTGATCTCGGCAACCGATCCGGTGGCGGTCATCGCCTTGTTCAAGGAGCTGGGGGCTCCGGAGCGATTGACCGTGCTGGTCGAGGGAGAGTCGCTGCTCAACGACGCCACTGCTATCGTCGTCTTCAGCATATTGCTGGGCATCGCCGTCGGGGGAGAGAGCTTGAGCTGGTCCAACGCCGACACCGTCGTGCTCGAGTTTCTGCGCGTGTTCGTGGGTGGCACGGTCGTGGGTGGACTGCTGGGGTTCGTGGTCAGCGAGCTGCTCTACCGTCTGCGCTCGGGGGTGAGTGCCGTGCTGACAATGTCACTGGTGGTCGCATACGGCAGCTTCATTCTGGCTGAGCACACCCTGCACGTCTCGGGCGTGATGGCGGGGGCGGGCAGCGCGGTCGCGCTCTCGGGCTTTGGCATGACCCGTATGCGACACGAGGCGACCGACGCCGCGGCGGAGTTCTGGGAGGTGATAGCCCTGGTCTGCAACTCCATGCTGTTTCTGCTGGTGGGTCTGTCCGTCGATCTCGGCGCGCTGGCGTCGGCAATCGTTCCCGCAACGGCGACAGTGGCGCTGGTTCTGGCGGCGCGCGGCATTGCCATATACACCCTGGTGCCTGTCACCACGGGTCTGCTCTCGCTCCCGCGCGTGAGCATGAGCGAGCGTCACATCATGTGGTGGGGCGGGCTCAAGGGTGGCCTTGCTATCGCGATTGCGCTGTCCATCCCGGAGAATCTGCCCGGCCGGGATCTGCTGTTGAACATCACTCTGGCGGTGGTCCTGTTCACGCTGCTCGTCAATGCCCCGACGATTCGCCCGTTGATGGCCAGGCTGCAGCTCGCTCGGCTCACGGAAGAAGAGGAGGTGGAGCTCAGGCATGCGCTGCTGAGCGCGCATGGCGAGGCCGCGGGGGTGCTCGATCGTTTTCACGGGGCGGAGATAATATCGGAGACCACCCGGCAAAAGGTCGGCGAGCGGATCAACGATTCCTTCGTTCCACCGGCGCCCGTGATGAGCGAGAGCCCGAACACAAAGGATCGCGTTCTGGTGGAGCTGCTCGCGGCACGCTGCGAGCTGGGCGAGCTCAAGTCACTCTATGAGCAAGGCGTCATTCCGCAGCACGTTTATCTGGACATGCGCAATGAGCTGCATGGCGAACGCAACGCCGATGCACGTACCCGCCAGGGGATCCTGCTGGAGGGCCAAAGCCTGGTTCTGCGATTCGAAACGGCCCTGATGGGGCTGTTGCGGGAGAAGAACTGGGCCGCCGCGCTGCTGTCGATCTACCAGAATACGCGGCTCGCCGAGCACCTGCGGCGCGACATAGCCCGGATTCTCATCTGTTCGTCGGTCATCGAGATGCTCGCGAGCCGGGACGACCTCGACGAGCGTGCGCGCTGGAGCGTGTCAGCCGCCTACGAGCGCAGTCTTGCTCATCACGGTGCGGCCATCAGGGAGGTTCAGACGGGATTTCCCGACTTCTATCGCCGCTTCGGCGCCCGTCTCTCGACCCAGGTCTGCCTCACCGCCGCCATGCGCCATGCACGGCACGTGCTGCACGACGGCGATCTGG
>CAZSDY010000022.1:20688-22649 GCA_964605765.1 uncultured Ectothiorhodospiraceae bacterium
AACGGGCGCAGCTCTGACACGCCAGATTTTCCATAATCGCGCACCCGGGCAAGCCGCGCGCGAACGCAACGGAGGTTCGACCATGAATGGTGCCGATCTGATTGCTCACATCCTGCGAGAGGAGGACGTGAGGCTTATTCCCGCTTTTCCACACAGCGACATCATCGATGCGGTCGCAAAGCTCGGCATGCGCCCGATCATTGTGCGCCAGGAACGCCAGGCGCTGCATATCGCCGACGGCTACACGCGCGTGAGCGGGGGGCGCAATCTGTGCTGCACCACGGTGCAGCACGGCCCCGGGTCGGAAAACGCGATGGGCGCGCTCGCGCAGTGCTATGGCGACAACGTGCCGGTGCTGCACATGCCGGGCGGCTATCCTCGCGCCCAGCAGGGCGTGTCGCCGAACTTCAGCGCCGCGCGCAACTTGCAGCACATCAGCAAAGCGTGCGGGATGGTGCAGCGCATCGAGCGCATCCCGCAGATGATGCAGAATGCCTTTGCGATGCTGCGCAACGGGCGCCCGGGCCCGGTGATACTGGAAGTGCCGATCGACATCTTCACCGAAGAGGCCGATCCTGCCCTGGTCACGACCTACAGGCCGCAGCGCCGCTCTGCCCCCGTGGCGCCTCCCGAGGATATCCGCGATCTCGCGGACATGCTGCTCGGCGCCAAGGCGCCGGTGATCGTCGCCGGCCAGGGCATCCTCTACGCCGAGGCATGGGGGGAGCTCGCGGCGCTGGCCGAGCTGAGCGGCACGCCCGTCATGTCGACGCTGAACGGCAAGAGCGCGTTCCCGGAGAATCATCCCCTGGCGCTCGGCTGTGCCGGCGCGTCGCGCCCGGACCCCGTGGTGCATTTTCTGAACAAGGCCGACCTGATTCTGGGCCTCGGGACGAGCTTCACGCGTTCGGACTACATCACACCGTTCCCCGTCAGCGGCCGCGCCTTCGCCCAGCTCACGAACTGGGAGGGCGACATCTCGAAGGACTATCCCATCGATCTCGGCGTCATCGGCGACGCCAGGGCGAGCATCACGGCGCTGGTCGCGGAGCTGAAATCGCGGCGCGGTGAAAGCGCTCGGCCGGATGGCGCCATACGCGACGAGGTCGCGGCCGCGAAAAGCGCGTTTCTCGCGGCCTGGCGCCCGCTCCTCGACTGCGACGACAAGCCCATCAACCCCTGCCGCGTGATCCGGGACCTGATGCAAAGCGTCGATCGCGCGACGACGGTCGTGACACATGATGCCGGCTCGCCGCGCGACCACACGACCGCGATGTACGAAGCCATCGTGCCGCATGGCTATATCGGCTGGGGCAAGACCACCCAGCTCGGCACGGGGCTCGGTCTGATCCAGGGCGCAAAGCTCGCCAGACCCGACTGGACCTGCGTCAACATCATGGGCGACGCCGCCATCGGCATGGTCGGCATGGATTTCGAGACGGGGGTGCGCAACGGTATCGGCACAACGACGATTGTCCTGAAGAATGCCGTCATGGGCGGTTACCGCAACTATCACCCGGCCGCGGCCGAGCGCTACGCCATCCACGAGCTCGGTGGGGACTACGCCGATGTGGCCAGAGCGCTCGGCGGGCACGGTGAGCGGATCACCGAGCCCGCGGAGATCAAGCCGGCCCTGCAGCGCGCTTTCGCCCGCAATGCCGGCGGCGTGCCGGCGCTGCTCGAGATTATCACAGAGGAGGAATTGCGCATGGCAAAGAATCTGCCCTCCGGGCTTGCGTGATGAGCCGGCTCGACCGCCGCCTGCCGTCGATTCCGGCGATGGAGCGGGCTGCCGCGCGCCGGGTGCCGCGATTCGCTTTCGAGTATCTGCAAGGCGGGATCGGCGCGGAGGCTTGTCTTGCCGCCAACCGGGCAGCGCTCGACTGCGTCGCGGTGATGCCGCGGTATGTTCTCGAAGCGCCGGTCGAGGCCGCTCGCCTCACGTCTCCTTGTGCGCGGCC
>CAZSDY010000023.1:0-22568 GCA_964605765.1 uncultured Ectothiorhodospiraceae bacterium
ATTCCTCGAAAAGCGCGAGCCCGGCTGGCGGCAAAAGTTCTCGTAGGAGCGGACCTCAGTCCGCGAACACGCAGGGCACGGCGTTGATACCCTGCAAGGTTCACGGGATGAATCCCACGCCTGCGGGCACCGGTAAACCCACGACAGAAGCTAGTCGGAATCGTCGCCGGCCTCGTCGAAGACGTCGGTCAGCCATCGCTTCAAATGGCGCTGTTCCTGGTACTGCTCGATGCTGCGCCGTGCTGCGGACGACACCCGACAGGATCGGCGACGGCTATCGAATTCGAGCGCGTCAAGCTTCTCGTCAAGCTCGGTATTCCACTCGGGCTGGAACAACGCGACTGCTTCCGGCTCTGAGTCTCTGTTCGAGCGCATGGCACACCAACAAAAGCCTCGTTATCACATTGCATAGCAAACGCAGAGCCCTACCGCAACCCCAATTCGCCAAACCGCACACTGGCGCACATATCGGTAGTGGTGCCGGAGTTGGCCCGTGGAACGGTTCACCCGGACCGCATGGGCGTCGTCGGCGAGGTATCGTCGACCTGCGTCAGAGGTCGCCATTGCCCCACCGCAGGTCGGCATGACATGCCGAGACCGGCACCCTCAGACCGCCGCCACGGCACCCGCCTCGATGAGGCCATCAATCTGCGCTTCGGCATATCCCAACCCTACCAGCACTTCGCGCGTGTGCTCGCCGAGCCGCGGCGCCGGATGCCGCGGCAGATCGGGGGCCGATGACAGGTGCAGCGGTGTCCGCGCGAAGCGGTACTCCCCGACCTCGGGGTCGTCTATGCTCATCAGCATGCCGCGCGCGGCCACCTGCGGGCAGGCAAACACGTCCTCCGCCCGATTCACCGGTCCGGTCGGCACGCCGGCCTCGTTGAGCCTGGATACCGCTTCCTCGCGCGTGATACCGGAAAAGAAAGCGTCGAGGATGGGGTCGAGAAAATCCCGGTTGTCGGCTCGTGCCGGCGCGCTGTCGGCGCGCGGATCGCCGGCAAGCGCCGGCTGGCCCATCACCTCGCACAGCCGCCGCCAGATACGCTCGTCCGGCACGTTGAGCGCGATGTAGCCATCCTTCGTCGCGTACGCGCCCCGGGGATAGACATTTCTCAGCCTGCCGCGGTGCGGGGACTGACCCGCGACCGAATGCACCGCCACCATGCCCTCGTTGAGCGCCAGCATGTTGTCGTACATCGCCGAGTCGACCAATTGGCCCCTGCCGGTGCGGGTGCGCATGAAAAGGGCCTGCATGATGCCGAACGCGGTGACCATGCCGGAGTAGATGTCGGCCATCCCGTAGATCGTCCACGATGGCGGTCTGTCCTCGAAGCCCACCAGATGCATGATGCCGCTCATCGCCTCGGCGACGATGTCGAAGGCCGGGCGCTTGCCGAACGGCCCCTCGTAGCCCGGCAGGCGGCCGAAGCCCGAGATGACCGCATAGACGAGGCGCGGGTTGATAGGGCTCAGGTGCTCATAGCCGAGCTGCATGCGGTCCATGGAGCCGGGGCGCAGGTTCTCCACGACCACATCGGCACTCGCGGCGAGGTCCTTGTAGACGGCTTGCGCTTGCGGCTTCCTCAGATCGAGCGCCACGCTCAACTTGTTGCGGTTGTAGGCCATGAACCCCGCGGCCTTCTTCTCGCTTCCCCGATGCGCGAAGGGGGGCATCGCGCGGCGCGGATCACCGCTGCCGGGCCGCTCGATCTTGATCACCTCGGCGCCGGCGTCGGCGAGCAGCAACGTGCAATAAGGTCCCGCCATGTACTGCTCCATACCGATCACGCGTACACCGGCGAGCGGCCGGTCCGAGATATCCGTCATGTGCCACGCTCCTCAGTCACCAATCCATTCGACGAGCGTGCTGACGCCCATGCCCACGCCCACGCAGAGGCTCGCCAGACCGTAGAACGGACGCGGGGCGTCTCCCGCACGGCGTTGCATCTCGTGCATCAAGGTCACCAGGATACGCGCGCCGGAGCACCCCGTCGGATGACCGAGCGCGATGGCACCGCCGTTGACGTTGGTACGCTCGCGGCTGATACCGAGCTGTTGCAGGCAGCCCAGCGTCTGCGCGGCAAATGCCTCGTTGAGCTCGACGAGCGCGATCTGCTCGACACCGATACCGAGCCTCGCCAGAAGCTTGCGCGTAGCGGGCACCGGCCCGAGCCCCATCACTCCTGGGTCCACGCCCATCGCCTGCGAGCCCAGCCAGCGCAGCATGGGCTTGAATCCGAGCGCCCGCGCCCTGTCGCGACTCGCCACCAGCAGGGCCGCAGCCCCGTCGTTGATGCCGCTCGAGTTGCCGGCCGTCACCGTGCCGCCCTTTCGAAACGCGGGCTTCAGCCTGCCGAGCTGCTCGAGGCTGGTGGCAAGCTCGTAGCGCCCGTCCACCTCGCGGTACCTGGGATGCTCGTCCACGCTGACGCGCAGCACATCGCCGCGCCGCGCGGGCACCTCCAGCGGAACAATCTCGTCGTCGAAACGGCCCGCGTTGATGGCATCGATCGCGCGGCGCTGGCTCTCCAGCGCATACGCGTCCTGCGCCTCGCGCGTGATCTGCATCTGCTCGGCGACGTTCTCCGCGGTCTCGCCCAGACTGACAATCGGGTACATCTCATCGAGCCGCGGATTATTGAATCGCCAACCGACCGTCGTATCCCAGACCTGCGGTGCCCGGTTGGTCGGCACGTTCGCCGGCTTCGCCATGCTCCACGGCGCCCGGCTCATCGATTCCACACCGCTGCCGATGAACACGTCCCCCTCGCCTGCAATGACCGCCTTGGCCGCCTGGTTGACCGCCTCCAGCGCCGAGGAGCAGTTTCGGTTCAGCGTGACACCGGGCACCTCGACGGGAAAGCCCGCCAGCAGCGTCGCCATGCGTGCCACGTCACGGTTGTCCTCGCCCGCCTGGTTGCCACAGCCCGCGTAGACATCGTCCAGAAGACCGGGATCGAGCCCGGTGCGCGCGACGAGCGCGGCATAGGTATGGGCCAGCAAATCGTCCGGGCGCACGCCCGACAATGCACCGCCGAACTTGCCGATGGGTGTACGCACGCCGTCGACGATCACGACTTCTCTCAAGGTATTTCCTCCTGGCAGCGAACACAGGGCGCACAGTATACGAAACTCGCCGACATCAGGGCACAGGCGGGCGCGGCGAATTGGTGACCCCGCGCCGATATCCGGCTGCTGGCGCTTGGCTTCGTAAGCCTCCCCGAGTGCGAGGCTGCTGGCGCGTGGCCCCGAACCTTCGACGGCCCGGGGCCGGACCTTGCGGCCGGGGGACCACACGAAAGAACCATCCTGAAACACTTTTCCATGATTTTCGTAATCGAGAAAAGATGTTGCCCATAAATCCGGCTTTCAGAGTACATTTAAAAGAATATTCCCCTGGATTCGGAATATGATGATAGACAGACTTTCACGTAGCGTCGCACAAAGAGGGACCGTCGAGAAAACAATCGGAAAACGGCATGAAAGAGCAATACTACCTCGACAACGCGGCGACCACCTGGCCCAAGCCCGAACCTGTCTACCAGCACATGGACAGGTTCTTCCGTGCCTACGGTGTGAACCCCGGGCGCGCTGGGCACGAGTTGGCCGTGGAAGCGGAGAAAATGATCGTGGAGACGCGTGGGTTGCTCGCGAAGTTCTTCAACTTCGACGGTGATCCGCAGCGCGTGGTGTTCACCCAGAATGCCACGGATTCGCTCAATGTCGCGCTGTTCGGCCTGCTGCACGAGGGCGACCACGTGATCTCGACACGCGTCGAGCACAATTCCGTGCTGCGCCCGCTGCGCCACCTCGAGCGCGACCACGGCGTGGCGGTGACCTTCGTTGGCCGCGACGCGCAAGGCTACGTGGACCCCGAGGACATTCGCGCGGCGCTCACCGACAAGACCCGGGTCATCGTCGTCAATCATGCGTCGAACGTGCTCGGCTCGGTGCAGGACGTCGCGGCCATCGGCGCCATCGCCAGGGAGGCGGGCGCGGTCTTCGTCATCGACACCTGCCAGAGCGCAGGCGTGCTGAACGTGGACATGCAGGCGATGGGTATAGACGTGTTGACGTTCACGGGACACAAGGGATTGTTCGGACCCATGGGCATCGGCGGAATGATCGTGTGCGAGGGCCTCGACATCGCGCCGGCGCGTGTGGGTGGCACGGGCGTGGATTCCATCACCCCCTTCCAGCCGGACAAGTATCCCTATCATCTCGAGGCCGGCACCGTGAACCTGCCCGGTATCGCGGGGCTGAACGCCGCGCAGAAGTGGTTCGCCGAGCTCGGCCGCGAGGCGCTCGGGGAGGCGGGGCGCGAGATATCCCATCTCGACGCCTGCCGCGCCGCGTTATCGCGCATCGAGAGCGCGGAGATGTCCCACATCCGCGAGCTCGACGAAGCCTTTCGATGCATGGATGGTGTGACCGTGCACGGTCCGGCCGGCAACGGCCCGCGCGTTGCCACGCTGTCGGTGACGATTGACGGCATGCCATCGGATCAAGCCGGTGTGATGCTGGATGCTGACCATTTCGTGTGCGTGCGTGCGGGTCTGCATTGCGCGCCGCTGGTGCACGAGGACGAAGGCACAGTCGAGAACAAGGGCACGATTCGATTTTCGCCCGGCTACTTCTGTGACGACGAGGACATCGAGCAGGCGATTGCCGGCGTCGAGGACCTCATCGCGGCGTAGGGGCGCGGTGGCGCAACGGCTTCGTGTCCCGCCACGAGAGCTTGTCGCACAGGCTCACGACATCGCCCACGATGGTCAGCGTCGGTGCACGCACCTCGTGGTCCTCGATTATCCGCGGCAGCGTCTCCAGCGTACCGGTATAGACGCGCTGCTCGTCCATGGTGCCCTGCTCGATCAGTGCCGCCGGCATCGCAGCGCGCATGCCGTGCGCGATGAGCCTGTCGCAGATGAGCGGCAGACCGACGAGCCCCATGTAGATGACCAGCGTTTGCTGCGGCTTCACCAGTGCGCCCCAATCGAGATTGATGGTGCCGTCCTTCAGATGCCCGGTGACGAACACGCAGGACTGCGCGTAGTCCCGGTGCGTGAGCGGGATACCCGCGTAGGCGGCACAGCCCGATGCGGCGGTGATGCCGGGCACGACCTGGAACGCAATGCCGTGCTCTGCAAGCGTGTCGATCTCCTCCCCGCCGCGCCCGAAGATGAACGGATCACCGCCCTTTAGCCGCAGCACCCGCTTGCCCTCCCGGGCAAGCCTCAACAGAAGCTCGTTGATGGTCTCCTGCGCGAGCATGTATCGGCTGCGGGCCTTGCCCGCATCGATCCTCGGCGCGTCACGGCGCACCAGATCGAGCACCTGGGGTGAGACCAGCCGGTCGTGCACCACGACGTCGGCTCTTTGCATCAGGCGCAGCGCACGCGAGGTCAGCAGATCAGGGTCGCCGGGACCCGCGCCCACCAGGTACACCTCGCCGGCAGGCTCCGCGGTGCAAGACTCCGCGGCCAGGGCTGTCTCCAGCGCGTCGGCCGCCGCGTCTTCCTGCGCACCGAAAATCATCTCGGCGATGGGCCCGTCGAGCACGTCCTCCCAGAAGCGGCGCCGTGCCGCGGGGTTGCTGATACGAGCACGCACGCGGTCCCTGAAATCGCGGGCCAACTGCGCCAGCTTTCCCATGTTTCCCGGAATCACGCTCTCCAGGTGCGCCCGAACGAGCCGCGCCAGTGTCGGCGAGGCCCCGCCCGTGGAGACAGCAACCACGACCGGCGAGCGGTCGACGATGGACGGCATGATGAAGCTGCAAAGCGCAGGCTGGTCGACCACGTTCACGGGCACGCGCCGCGCGCCGGCCAGCGCGGAAATGTGCCGATTGAGCGCGTTATCGTCGGTCGCCGCAATGACGAGGTGCCGGCCTTCCAGATCATCATCGGCGAATCGACGAGGGCGATGCGTGACTGCGCCGCCGGCGACGAGCTCGGTGAGAGTCGGGCCCAGGATCGGAGAGACGACGGTGAGATTCGCGCCGGCGCGCAACAGCAGCGCCGCCTTCCTCGACGCCACCTCGCCGCCACCGACGAGAAGGCAGGATTTGTCCCTGACGCTGAGAAAGACGGGCAGGTAATCCATGGCGGCACGAGTCCCGGGGTCGCTGATACCGTTCTACCGCGCGTGCCACAAGCGCGGCTTGCCGAGCGCGTAGGCGCAGGCGGCGCCCTCGGCGCTCCAGCCCGTCACCTTGCCGCGCGCATCGGCCACCAGATCGAGCGTGCAGCGCTCCAGCACCAGCTCGGGCTGGTCCATCGTACCGGGCTTTACGATCACCCCGAACAGGCCCTGCTCCGGCAGCCCCTGCCCGGTGCGTGCGATACGCTTGCTCTCGTACATCCACGTGAAGCGGTGTGCGCCGTCATCGATTTCCCTCTCCCGGAAATTTCTTCCCCAGGTCTGGATGGCGGCGTCGATCGGTTTTCCCACGTAGGCGGCAAGGATGGCCTTCGGCAGCGGCGGCTGTGTCGCGCACGAGAGCACGACCAGCGCCGGGATCGCGCTCGGCAGGCAACGGACGAAACGCGCTAAGGGTTCGCGCAACAATCACTCCCCATGTTGGACCGTCGATGCGTCCCGCCTGGCAGCGTTCCTGTGTGGCTGAACGGAACGACTACTCGCTCCCTCGCGCCTTGCCAGGGCGGCACCGCTACACCCCGAAACAGAAAGTTATTCTTTCGCGAGCCCTGAATGCAAGCACGCCCGGCGCCACGCGGGAATCACAGCCCGAGCAGCCTGGCGCTTCGCGAGAACACCGGTGCCGGCACGCCCATCGCTTCCTTGAGCGCCACGTCACGATCCCAGGGGTTGCGAATCGCCTGCACGGCCTTGAGGAGCGCGAGCGGCACGTGCCCGATCTGGTACCAGGGGGAGACGAGGGGAAAGAACTGCAACGGCCAGTCGCTGCCGTAGACGAGGCGCGCGACGATGTCCTCGTGCGCGAGCGCCCGGCGCAGGTAGCCGAGCTTGTTGATCTGGGTGAGGCTGGAGATGTCCGCATAGAGATTCGGGTACTGTGCGAACATCGGCAGCAGACGCTCGAAGTTCTCCTCGCCATCGACCTCACCGGTCGTGGCGATGTGCGCGGCAATCACGGTGACGCCGAGCTCCAGCGGGAGGCGCAGCCTCTCGGGGTCGCCAAGCTCGTCGCGCGCGTCGGCGAAGGAACGCTCCCGGCCGGTATGCGTGAGCAGCGGCAGGCCGAGCGCGATCAATCGCTCGTAGAACGGAATGATGCGCCGGTCCGATGGGTCGATGTCCATGATCGCCGGAATCCATTTGACGAGCACCGCACCGTGCTTTTTCACCCGGTCCAGGCGCGCGAGCGCGTCCGGTCTATACGGGTTGACGCTCGCGCCGAATGCCAGATTCTCGAAAGCGGGCAGCTCGCGTATCAGGAAGTCGTTCGGCACGTAGACCTGCGTCCTTGCGTAATCGATATCCCCGTGCTCGTTTATCACCCCGTCCAGGGCGAGCACGACGGCCTTCCGCACACGTCCGGATGCGGCAACGCTCTTGCTGAGCCGTTGGATGACCAGCGCATCACCTTGCGCATCGAGTTCTGCCTCGCTGACCCCGAAGGCATCGAGGTAGAACCCGAACTTGTAGCTGTTGCGCAACTGCGGCGAAACATAGCACCCGCTGCCACCGGTGCCGATGCAGCCTACATGCACGTGCATGTCGACATAGCCCCCGTCGCCCCGCGACGTCAGCACGGCTTGGGGCACCAGCCAGTACCCGCCCGAGCCAGCCAGCGCGACACCCAGCAGCACCAGAACCAGGCGCTTCATGGACCCGAGCGTCGCAGGTGGCGGACGACACAACGGGTGTCCACATGTGCCTCGTAGCGCGGCGTGATGCCCGTGCGGTGCGATTGTCCTCTGGCCCCGCTGGTGAACGTCATGTCGCGAGACCCGTGAACGGGCACGCGCGCGAGCAACGGCTCAGGAAGACGATCGAGCGCCCGCACACCCGCTGCACCAGGACCAAAGATCTCGACGGCCCCGGGGATGCTGACGGCGCAACGATGCGCGGGCTCGACCATGGAGATAGGTGCCGCGAAACCCCGGCTCAGGCCTGCTCGAAGGCGCTCAGCACATTGACGGTATTGATGCCGATCTCTGCCACCGCGTAGCCGCCCTCCATCACGAACAGGGTCGGCAAGCCGAGCGCCGCAACGCGCTCGCCCACGCGGCAATAATCGTCGGATTCCAGCTTGAAGAACGAGATCGGATCATCCTTGAAGGCATCGACGCCCAGAGAGACCACGACGGCGTCGGGCCGGTACGCCGTGATTCGCCGGCAAGCATCGGCGAGCGCCTCGCCCCACACCTCGAAGCCGGTGCCGGGCGGCATCGGGTAGTTGGCGTTGCAGCCCTCGCCCGCCGCCCTGCCCGTCTCGTCGGCATAGCCCAGGAAATGCGGAAAGGCGTGGCGCGGATCCCCGTGCAGGGAAGCGTAGAGCACGTCGGCGCGCGCGTAAAAAATCTCCTGGGTACCGTTGCCGTGATGAAAATCGACGTCCAGAATGGCAACCCGCGACGCCCCGCCATCAAGAAAAGCCTGCGCTGCGATTGCCGCGTTGTTGAGGAAACAGTAGCCCCCGTAGAGATCACGCGCCGCGTGGTGCCCGGGCGGCCGACACAGGGCGAACACCGCACGCGCGCCGGCGGCTACCCGTGATTGCGCGCTGAGCGCGACATCCACGCTTGCCCGTGCAGCGGGCCAGGTACCGGCGGTGATCGCCGTCTCCGCCGCCAGCGCAAAATAGCCGAGCTTCCCGTCGATGGAGTCCGGCTCGCGCTGGCGCATACCGCGCGCGGGCCACACGGTGGGCAGCGCATCGCCCTCGAATTCGGCGGCAGTCCATTCATCCCAGCACGTCTCCAGGAAGTGCACGAAGCCGGCATCGTGCACGGCGAGGATCGGCGCCATCGCATGAGACTCGGGTGCGATTACCTCACCCAGCTTCACCTCGTCCAGCCGCTCGAGCACGTAGTCCATGCGCGCCGGGTTCTCGAACGGCGGCACCAGGCGCCCGCCATACAACTCGCCGCGCGGCAGGTGCTGGCGGTGCGACTCGCAATACACGGTCAACATGGGTCACCTCTCCCACTTTGGGTCCTTGGGCACGATGAGGCTGTCAAAGCGCTCGACCACCCTCTCTGGCGCAGGCATGGACGATGTCGACGCCGTCCCGTCAGTCCGGGCGGAGGCACGGCAACGGCGCCGGCTCTACTCGCGCGCCACCCCGCGTCTATCCGAAACCTTAGCAAAATCATCCGCCATTTACCGGCCTTTCGCCAGCGCAAGGCGGTTGACATCGCTCGACTTCCTACGGGACACTCGGCTGCGCCCGCACCGGCGCATCGGTGGCCAGCCCCTGGCTGCCTGTCGAGTTCGTGCGGTGCTATCATTTTCAGCTCGATTCCCGGCAATCAAGGTGGCCCATGGAACAACAACTCTGGAAGTGGCAGTTCTGGCTCCTCAACGCGGTCGCCGCCGCTGTCCTGGTGCTGGTTGGCGTCGACATCAGCCTCGCCTTGACCAACCGCACCGTTCAGACCGAAGCACTGCAAAGCCAGCAGTACATCAACCAAAGTATCCGATTGAGCCGCCTGAACAGCCAGCTCATCCGGGCTCTGGCGACGACCTCGGCACAAAGCAACGACCAGCAGATCAAGGATCTGCTGAGCGCGCACGGCGTGACGTTTTCCGTGAAGCCCCCCGAGGAAGGAACGGCCCAGCAATGAGACACCGCCATGACATCTGAAAAATACGCGGCATTGCCGCACCGCGGGCGCAGCGTATTCATTCCGGTGCTTGTCCTCGGCCTCGCCATGCTCGTGCTGACGGGATTCCAGGCCTTCCAGCTCGTGCGCGAACGCGATGCACTGGCGTTGCGCATCGAGAATCTGCAAGGCCCTCTTGCGGAGTCGAAGAACATGCGTTCACAGCTTCAGTCCATTGCACAGAGCACCGCAAAGCTGGCCGAGCAGGGCAACGAGAACGCCCAGCGCATTATCGAGCAACTGCGCAAGGCGGGGATTACCGTGTCCCTGGACGAAGCCGCCGCCGAGTGATATGAGCGCCATCAGGGGATTTCACGCCCACGTCTACTTCGATGAGCACAGCGCCGTGCGAGCCCGGCGCCTGTGCGAGGCGGCACGCGATCGCTTCGGGGTACAGATGGGACGCATGCACCATCGTCTCGTCGGACCTCACCCCTGCTGGAGTTGCCAGCTCGCTTTCGAGCCCGCGCTGTTCGGCAACGTCATTCCCTGGCTTGCGCTCAATCGCGACGGGCTGGTGGTATTCGTGCATCCCGATACCGGGGACGACATCGCTGATCACACTGACTACGCGCTGTGGATGGGCGCCGTGAAGCAACTCGATCTCGGCGCATTCTAAGGGCTCGCGAAACGGCCGCAACCGCGTTTGCCGCATGGCCTGCCCGGTTATCCCGTCTGCACGCCCGATGCCTGCGGACCTTTGAGCGGCGGGATGGAATAGGTGCTGGTCGCATGTGCCACGGGCCCTTCATCGTGGTCCGAATAGAGCACGATCTCGCCGACGGCCAGGCGCTTGCCGAGCTTGAGAATCCTGCCTCTCGCGACAAGGTCTCCCGGCCCCGGGCGGCGCAGAAAGTTGATATTGAGATTGGTCGTGACGGCAAGCTCCACGTGTCCGATGAGACTCAGGACAACGACGTACATGGTGAAATCCGCCAGTGCCATCATCACCGGCCCGGCAACCGTGCCGCCCGGGCGCACGAAATCGTCTCTATATGGCACGCGCACGCGTACTTCACCCGGCTCCACGTGCTCGACGACCATCCCCATTTGGCCCGCCAGGGGCACCCGCGTGCGTACGATGTCGTCGAGTTCCTGGCTGGTGATTGCGAGTGTACCCATCGCGCTCCCGTGTTGTCTTGCGCGCACCCCGGGCGACGGGCAGAATGCCTGGCGACCCTGTCTGGAAGGACACCCGCCGATGCACGCCGTGCGTAGAACCCCGGGCCCCCCGCTTGTCGAGCGCTCCGATGACGCCGGCGTCACCACGCTGACGCTCAACCGGCCGGCGCAATACAACGCTCTCTCGCAGGCGCTCATTGCCCGGCTTCGAGCCGAGATCGGAGCCATTGCCGACGACCGTTCGGTGCGTGTCGTCGTGCTGGCCGGCGCCGGCAAGGCATTCTGCGCGGGGCACGATCTCAAGGAAATGCGCGCCACACCCGAGCAAGCATACTACGAGAATCTGTTCACGGAGTGTAGCCGCCTGATGCTCGGCCTGATGGGCATGCCGCAGCCGGTCATCGCCCGCGTGCACGGGCTCGCCACGGCGGCCGGCTGTCAGCTCGTTGCCACCTGCGATCTGGCAGTCGCGGCCGAGACCGCGCGTTTTGCCGTCTCAGGCGTCAACGTGGGCCTGTTCTGCAGCACACCGAGTGTCGCCTTGAGCCGCAACGTATCCCGCAAGCAGGCCTTCGAGATGCTCATGACCGGAGAGTTCATCGACGCGCGCACTGCGCTCGACAAGGGCCTGGTCAACCGCGTTGTCCCCCTCGTCGAACTCGACAAAGCCGTTGGCGAGCTGTGCCGGAGCGTATGCAACAAGTCCGCCGTGGCGGTGGAGACCGGCAAGAGGATGTTCTACCGCCAGCTCGAGAGGGACCTCGAGTCCGCCTACCGCTACGCAGCCGGGGTCATGGCCTGCAACATGATGGCCGACGACGCGGCTGAAGGTATCGATGCCTTCATGGAAAAACGAACGCCTGTGTGGCGCGGTCGTTGACGTGCGTTTTATGAGCAAAGCAACAACGGCACTGCTCGCCCTGTGCCTGGCAGCCACTTCCCTGGCCTTGCCGGCGCAGGAGTTCGCCGTCGTCTCCCGCGAGGCCATCCACCATCCGGTCTACGGCGCCTCGGGCATGGTGGCTACCCAGGAGAGGACTGCCACGCGCGTCGGCCTCGATATCCTGCGCCGCGGTGGCAACGCCATAGATGCCGGCGTCGCCATCGGATTCACATTGGCCGTCACATTGCCTCGTGCGGGAAATCTCGGTGGCGGCGGGTTCATGCTCATCCGAAGCGCCCGGAATGCCGAGACCGTCGCCATAGACTACCGGGAAATGGCGCCGATCGCGGCGACACGCGACATGTATCTGGACGCGGCCGGCGACGTCGATGCAGTCAAGGCACGCTTCAGCTACGCCTCGGTCGGCGTACCGGGCACGGTCGCGGGGCTCGCGTTGGCGCTCGAGCGGTACGGCACCATGACGCTCGGTGCCGTCATAGAGCCCGCCCTGGCGCTTGCTCGCGACGGGTTCGAGGTGAGCAAGGATCTATCGGATTCCCTCAAGGCGAGCGAGAAGCGTCTCGCACGCCGGCCGCAGACGGCGCGAATCTTCTACAAGGAGGGCGGCGCCTTCTACGAGCCGGGCGAGCGATTTCGCCAGTCCGATCTCGCATGGACACTGGAACAAATCGCGAGCCACGGCGCGGCTGCATTCTACAGCGGCGCCATCGCCGAGCGAATCGCGGCGGACATGGCGGCGGGCGGCGGCCTCATCACGAAACAGGATCTGCGTACCTACGCGGCCAAGGTGCGAGCGCCGGTCCGAGGCATCTACCGGGGATACGAGGTCCTGTCCATGCCTCCGCCGAGCTCGGGCGGCGTGCATCTCATCGAGATGCTCAACATACTGGAGGGCTATCCCATCGGTTTCCTGGGCCCCAACAGCGCCGACACCATTCACCTGATGGCCGAAGCGATGAAGCTCGCCTATGCCGATCGCAGCCTGCATCTCGGCGACCCGGATTTCTGGCACGTGCCGGTCGCGGGACTGACGTCCAAGACCTACGCGGCGGCGCTGCGAAAGCACATCGATCTCAGGCGTGCACGGCCCGCGACGGACATCGCGCCGGGAGACCCGGCGCCCTACGAGAGCAACGAGACGACCCACTTCTCGGTCATGGACGGACAGGGCAACGTGGTCTCGAACACCTACACGCTCAACTTCGGCTACGGCACCGGCATCGTCGCCGCGGGCACGGGCATCTTGCTGAACAACGAGATGGACGATTTCTCTTCCAAGCCCGGCGTGCCCAACGCCTACGGACTGATCGGGGGCAAGGCAAACGCCATCGCTCCGCGCAAGCGTCCGCTGAGCTCCATGACACCCACCATCGTGCTCGAGGATGGGGAGCCGTTTCTGGCCACCGGCAGCCCCGGCGGCAGCCACATCATCACGACGACCCTGCAGATCATCATGAACGTCATCGATCACGGGATGAACGTGGCGGAGGCAACGTCGGCACCGCGCGTGCACCACCAATGGCTGCCGGATGAGCTGCGTATCGAGCGCGGCATCAGCCCGGACACGCTGGATCGACTCAGCGCACTGGGCCACCGCATCGTGGTCAAGAGCGCCATGGGCAGCACGCAGAGCATCATGCGTGGCAAGAATGGGTTCTACGGGGCATCGGATCCGCGCCGCCCCGGCGCGCTCACGCTCGGGTTTTGATCACGGCGCCAACACTATTGGCTCAAGCAAAGTTTGGAGATTGATGACCTTGAGCGTATGTAATTATGAGTGTCCCAGATCTTGCAGGCGGCACACGAGGCCGATATAGGGGACCTCGAAGTTGTAGTACATGATCCAGTTCTCTTCCTCGAACAGGTGATCGTGTTCCTTCCACGGATTGTCGCGGGTGCTCACCAGCGTCCCTTCCCCCGGCTCGTAGAATCGCTTGAGGAACCGCAGCGCGGCCGACTCTCCTTCTTCCTCGAGTATCGCCATGACCTCGGTGGCCTCGTCCTTGCTCAGGAAAGCAATACTTTCGTAGGTGTTGTACATTTTCCAGGATCTCCCTCGTCGATTCGATTGCTGCGCGATCAGCCCGCGCCGCCAAGCTCGCGGCGCTGCGCACGTGTCGCGCCCTGGGTGCCCGCGGAGCGCAGCACCTCACCCATCGAAACCACGGGCACAGCTTCGTTGCTCAGCATGTCCTTCAGTGTGCAGTTCCCGAGCGTCATCTCGACTGCATCGTCCAGATGCTGCATGATTCTATCCACAACCGGCTCCGACTCAAAGCGGCGTCCGTAGAACCCGGACTCATCGCCGTCGGCGCGCACCAGGTCCAGCACCTCCTTCACGCCGATATTCGCGTAGTCGCGGGCGAGCAGATACGACGCCGGCTCCGTTCGCGCCGCGACCACGATACCTGCGTCGCGCAGGATCCGGAATATGCTTCTCAGCGGCTCGATGGGAACGTTGAGCCGCCTCGCCAGATCCTCCGTCGTCCATGCCGGACGGCCATCATGATAGTGCCTGGCGATCAAGTACAAGCAGTGCAAGATGACCTGCTCCTTGAGCCGGTTGCTCAAATGCAGCTCGCGACCGCGCACGCCAAGATACTCCGGGTGCTGGTGATAGAACGCGACACTGGCGCCGACCAGAAGCACGAGCCAGCTCACGTAGAGCCACAGCATGAAAAATACCAGGATGGCGAAGCTCGAGTAGATCGCGGTGTACTTCGTCGTGGTCATCACGAACGAGGCGAATGCCCAACCGGTCGACTCCCACAAGGCACCGGCAACGATACCGCCGACCAATGCCGCACGCGGTTGTACCTTGCAGTTCGGTATGAACATGTAAACGAACATGAAGGCCGCGATCACGAGCGCGTACGGCACCATCTGAGTTGCCAGTCGTATCAACATCCCGAACGGCTCTATGGATGCGAGCTGCTGGAAAAAGGACGTGGCGGTGATGGTCGCGGTGAGCCCGAGCGCCGTGAACACGAGCACGGGACCGATGATGAGTACGCTGAGATAATCGCTGAAGCGTTCGACCACGCTGCGCGGCTGCTCGACGCGCCACGTGTAATTGAAGGCACGCTCCACCTTCTGCACCATGGAGATGACGGTATACAACAGCAGCGCCACGCCGACCGATCCGAGCACGCCCACCTTGACGTTATCGACGAAGGAGAGGATGCGCGCCGAGATCTCCGGGCCCTTGTCTCCCAGCGGCACCAGCACGTTGCCGAGCATCGACTCGAGCTCGTTGTGAACACCGAAGGCCTTGAGAACGGAAAAGCTGACCGCGAGCAGCGGCACCATCGCCAGCAGGCTCGTGTACACCAGGCTCATGGCGCGCAGGTTGAGCTGCCCGTCGGCAAGCTCACTCAGCAGCGTATAACCGATGCGCAAGGCCCGGATCCACACGCGGTGCAGCGGGGACAGGCCGGAGATATCGACGCGCCAGATGGAACGGTGAATACTCTTCGTGAACTGTTCCAGATGCGTGAGCATGCGCGGGAACCGGCCGTGGAGAAAAAATCAGCACCCCAGTACTACTATAGCCGCATCGCCGCACTGCGGCAGCGCCGCCCAACACCCCCGGGAGGCGAACTCGGCGCCTACAGATCCCGCGCGATCCTTATGCCCACGGCGTCGTAACCGCTCCCCGGTCTTCTCTTGTTGCGCTTGGAAGAACGCAAGGAAGTGCCGGGACTGTCGAAGGCGCCGCCGCGCGTGACGCGATAAGTGCACTGGCCGTGCTCCCAGATGCTGCCGTCGGTGGGCGCCCCCACGTAGTTCTTCTTGTAGCAATCATGCACCCACTCCTGCACGTTTCCCGCGGTGTCGTAGAGCCCGAATCGATTCGCGTCGAAACGCCCGACCTTGGTGGGCCGCCGGGAATCCAGGCCGCTGTTGCAGTCCGCGCAATGCGCATGCTCGGCACCGAGGCTTCCCCCCCACCAGTATGCGGTCCGCGTGTTGGCGCGCGCCGCGTACTCCCACTCCGCCTCGCTGGGGATCCGGTAGGATTGCCCGGTCTGCTCGCTCAACCACTGCGTGAATGCCCGCGCATCCTGCCAGCTCACGAACACGACAGGATACTTCTCCTTGTCGAGTCCCCGGTCATCGGGCAGATCCCGCCCGGTCGCCACTGCAAACAGCTCGTACTCGGCAAACGTCAGCTCGAACTTCCCGATGGCAAAAGCCGGTACCGTTACCTCGTGCTGGGGAATCTCGTCCTGGTTCGCGGAAAAGCCAATCGCACCCATGGCGAACTTGCCGCCAGGGACGCGTACCATGAGTGGCCCCTCGCCGCCGTCCTTCAGCGCGTCACGGAACTCGCGGGGCAGCTCCGTCGCGGGCTCGGGCGCCGCGGGTTGTGCCTGCGCCTGTTCCGGCGTTTCGGCGCCGGCGGCCGGCTCGGGTTGCGCCGGAGCCGGCTCTGGTTCCGGCTGCACGGCGGGCTCGGGCTCCGGTTGTGGCTCGGGCTCCGGTTGTGGGGCCACGGGCTCTTCGCCCACACTCGGTTCAGCCTCACCCGCTGAAGGTAGTGCGCCGGTCTCGGCTGTCTCGCCCGGCGCTGCTGGCGTCGGCTCTCCTTGCGCGATCTGCACCGGCGGCTTCTCCCCCCCCAGCATGAACCAGGCACCGGCGCCGGCCAGAGCCACGAGCACCAGCGCGGCGACGCCGATCATCAGCCCCTTGCCACGCCCGCCTTCATCGACTTCTTCGATCACCGTCGTGGCGACATCCTGTCCGGCCAGGGCGGGGATGGTGGTGTCCTCCATCTCCTCTTCTTCGACCGGCTGCGTGCGATCGTCAGCCTCGACCGCGCCGGGCATTGCCTTGCCCCTGGATTCCGCACCCTGCTCGAGCACATCCACGACCACGACCGTGGTGTTGTCCTGGCGCGGCTTCCCGGCGTCCTCGACTGCCTTGAGCAGGGCCTCCACGCACTCCTTGGGCGTGTCCGCCCAGGCGGAAAACTGCAGCATTGCACCGTCGCTCAGCGTATCCAGGCCATCACTGGCGACGACAATGCGGTCCCCGACCTTGAGTTCCAGTGGTGAATCGGGGCAATCCGACTCGGCGATGTCATCGCCCGTCATCGCGCTCATCAGCATGTTGCGCGACAGCCCGGGCTCGGGCTCGATGTCCATGCCCTGGGCCTTCATGCGGTCCAGGTAGCCCCCGTAGCTGTGGTCATCGTTCCGCTTGGTGAGCTCGCGGTCACGAATCAGGTAGAGGTGACTGTCCCCGACGCTGACCCACCACAGCTTGCCTTGGGTGAGTGCGGCCACGACCATGGTGCACCCCATGCCGTCGAGCGCGGGGGTTTCCTTGATGGACTCCTTGAGCGAGTTGTTCGCCTTGTCCAGGCACTCGCGCAGAATGCTGGACAGGTCGCGCTTGCCGAACTCCCCGGTAAACGCCTTGTTGAACGTGGACACGACCATGTTGCTGGCAATGTTGCCGGCGGCGTGCCCACCCATGCCATCGGCCATGATCACCAACGCAGAGGTCTTCGACCCACCGGCCGCGTCATCCAGATAGGTAGTCAGGAAGGCGTCTTCCTGATAGTCACGGGCACCATCGATCTGATTGCCGGCAATTTCGAAGTAGATGTCCACGGCTAAAGACGCTATCCCCAACAGGTTTGTCGCTTTCCTAAACTGCTCTGAGGTCGCTATGCGCTATGCGACTATTTTAGGCAATGGATCGACGAGCACAATCGAGTCTCCCGCACGCAGCGGCCACGCGCCTGCTGCGGCCCGATGGATACGGCGCGGGATCCCGGCGAGTCAAACGACGAGAAACGCATCTTGTTCATGGGTGAGTACGCTAACGAACCTCGATACCGGCGACGGCCATGCGTTGCTTGGCATCGCGTATGGAAAACTCCCCGAAATGAAAGATGCTCGCCGCGAGCACTGCGTCGGCGCCGCCTTCCAGCACGCCTTCGACCAGATGGTCCAGCGTTCCCACTCCCCCCGAGGCAATGACCGGCACGCTCACCGCATCGACCACGGCGCGCGTCAGCTCCACATCGAATCCGCTGCGCGTCCCGTCCCGATCCATGCTGGTCAGCAGGATCTCACCCGCGCCGCGAGCCGCCATCTCGCCGGCCCATTCGACGGCATCGAGGCCCGTGGCACATCGTCCGCCGTGCGTGTACACCTCCCAACGCCCCGGGCACGAATCCGCCACCCGCTTCGCGTCGATGGCAACGACGACACATTGTGAACCGAATCTGTCTGCGGCGCACTGCACGAAATCAGGTGCCTTCACCGCGGCCGTGTTGACGGACACCTTGTCCGCGCCGGCATTCAGCAGTCGCCTGACATCATCGACACTGCGTATGCCTCCGCCCACCGTCAGCGGAATGAAGACCTGACCGGCGACATCCTCAACCACATGGACCATGGTATCGCGGCCATCACTCGATGCGGTGATGTCGAGGAAGGTCAGCTCGTCCGCGCCCTGCTCATCGTAACGCCAGGCGACCTGCACGGGGTCGCCCGCGTCACGAATATCCACGAAGCGCACGCCCTTGACGACCCGGCCGGCATCCACATCGAGGCACGGAATGATACGCCTCGCGAGCCCCACCTCAGCGACCCGAGAGCTCGTCGGCCAATGCCTGCCCCAGCGAGAAGTCCAGCTCGCCCTCGTAGATCGCCCGCCCCGTGACCGCGCCGATGACACCTTCCTCCGTGATATCGCACAGCGCGCGGATGTCGTCGAGGTTACGAATGCCGCCGGATGCAATGACCGGCACGACCACCGACTGCACGAGATTCGTGACCTGCTCTATGTTGACCCCGCTCATCATCCCGTCACGGCCGATATCGGTATAGACAATCGCCTCCACGCCGTCCTGCTCGAAGCGCTGCGCCAGATCGATGACGTCATGACTGGAGAGCTTCGACCAGCCCTCGACCGCGACCTTGCCATGACGCGAATCGAGCCCCACGATGATGTGCCCGGGAAACTCCGCGCATACGTCCGGCACGAGGTGCGGTTCCACGACCGCCTTGGTACCCAGAATGACATACTGCACGCCGCAGTCGAGGTATTGCTGAATGGTATCGTCATCGCGAATGCCCCCGCCGATCTGTATGGGAACATCCGGGTGCCTGACTGCAATGTCCTTGATGATGCTGATATTGCCGGGCCGTCCGTCCCTGGCGCCGTCGAGGTCAACGATGTGCAAGCGGCGCGCACCCTCATCTACCCAGCGGCTCGCCATGCCCACCGGATCCTCGGAGAACACGGTGGGGTCGTCCATACGCCCTTGCCGTAAGCGCACGCATTTTCCATCCTTGATATCGATGGCTGGGATCAACAACATGCGCGATGTCCGTCCCGATGGAAATCCGGCCAACCCCACTGGATCGAATAATGTTAGCACATAGCCGGCCGCGGAGATGCGCGCTAAAGGGACACTAAAGGGGACACTCATAATTTTATAACTTAAGCATTTCTTAAGTTATAAACTTATGAGTGTCCCCTTTGTCATCGATGCGCCTCGTTCCAGTTCCTGGCGACACCGACATCCACCACCAGCGGCACACGAAGCTCGGCTGCCGCGCACATGCGCTCGATGATGCCGGCGCGGATCTCGGACACCGAGTCCTCCCTCACCTCGAACACCAGCTCGTCGTGAACCTGCATGATCATCTTCACGTCGAGCCGCTCGGCGCGTAACCACTCATCGAGCGCGATCATCGCGCGCTTGATGACGTCGGCCGCCGTTCCCTGCATGGGCGCATTGATCGCGGTGCGTTCCGCATATTGGCGGCGCTGCGCGTTGCGGGCGTTGATCTCGGGCAGGTACAGACGCCTGCCGAAGACGGTCTCCACGTAGCCGCAGGCACGCGCGCTCTCGCGCATCTCGTCCATGAACGCCTTGACGCCCGGATAACGAGCGAAATAGAGATCCACGTACTCGCGCGCCTCGTCCCTGTTGATGCCGAGCTGGCGTGCCAGGCCAAAAGGCGACATGCCGTATATGAGTCCGAAATTGATCGCCTTGGCACGACGGCGCTGGTCCGCGCTCACCGCCTCGGGAGCCACACCGAAGACGTCGGACGCGGTGGCCCGGTGAACATCGGAGCCGCGCGCAAAAGCGCCCAGCAATCCCCGATCGCCCGACAGGTGCGCCATGATCCTGAGCTCGATCTGCGAGTAGTCGGCCGCCAGCAGCTGGTACCCGGGTGGCGCCACGAAGGCCTGGCGTATGCGACGGCCTTCCGGCGTCCTGACCGGGATGTTCTGCAGGTTGGGATCGGACGAGGACAAACGCCCCGTCGACGCTACTGCCTGATGATAACTGGTGTGCACGCGCCCCGTGACGGGGTTGATGCACGCGGGCAATGCGTCGGTGTAAGTGGACTTCAGCTTGCTCAAGCCGCGGTGCTCGAGGATGAGCCGCGGCAGGTCGTAGTCGCGCGCCAGATCCTGCAGCGCCGCCTCCGACGTGGAGGGCTGCCCCTTGGGCGTCTTGGCGAAAACGGGCAGCGCCAGCTTTCCGAACAGGATCTGCTGGATCTGCTTGGGCGAGCCCAGGTTGAATTCCTCACCCGCCGCATCCCAGGTCTCGCGAGCGAGCGAGTCCATACGCGTAGCGAGCTCCGCGCTCTGCAACTCGAGCATGCCGACATCGATCTGCACACCGTGGCGCTCCATGCGTGACAGCACGGGCACCAGGGGGACCTCCGTCTCCTCGAACAGCGCCCGTGCACGCGACTGCTCGACGAGCCTCGGCCACAACACACCGTGCAGTCGCAAGGTGATGTCCGCATCCTCCGCGGCGTAGGGCGCGGCGACCGCGACATCGATCTGGTTGAAGGAGAGCTGACCCGCACCCTTGCCGGCAACGTCCTCGAAATGGATGGTCCCGTGATTCAGGTACTTGAGTGCCAGCGAGTCCATATCGTGGCGCGTCGCGGTGCTGTCCAGCACGTAGGACTCCAGCATGGTGTCGAAACCTATGCCGCGAAGCACGATGCCGTGGTTGGCCAGCACGCTCATGTCGTACTTGAGGTTCTGGCCCACCTTGATGCGCCGCGGGTCCTCGAGCAGCGCACGCAGGCGCTCCAGGACCCGCTCGCGCGAAAGCTGGCGGGGTGCGCCCTCGTAGTCGTGCGCCACCGGCACATAGGCCGCCACGCCGGCCTCGACGCAGAACGAGACACCGACAATTCGCGCACTCATGTAATCGAGGCTCGTGGTCTCGGTGTCGAACGCGAACAGTTCAGCACCCGCGAGCCTCTGGATCCAGCGCTCCAGATGCGCTTCGTCGAGCACCGTCTCGTAGCGCGCGCGCGTGTCGCCGGCGACGGCAACAGCCTCGCGGTCAGCGGCCAGAAGCTCCGCCAACCAGCTCTTGAACTCGAAGCGCTGGTAGAGCTCGCGCAGCTTCCGGGTATCGGGCACCCGGCATGTCAGCTGCTCGGGTCCGGTCTCGAGCGGCACATCGCATTTGATGGTAACGAGCTCGCGCGACAAGGGGAGCTGTGCCAGGCTCGCGCGCAAATTCTCGCCCAGCTTGCCCTTGATCTCGTGCGCGTGCGCCACGACACCATCCAGGGAGCCGTACTCGCGCAGCCACTTCACGGCGGTCTTGGGCCCGACCTTGGGCACACCCGGCACGTTGTCCACCGCGTCGCCCATCAGCGCGAGGTAATCGACGATGAGCTGCGGCGGCACCCCGAACTTCGACTCGACACCCGCCGCATCCAGGAGCCTTTCGTCCCGGGAGCTGAACATGCTGACGTGCTCGCTCACGAGCTGCGCGAGATCCTTGTCGCTGCTCGCCATGATCGTGGTCATGCCAAGCGCCGCGGCGCGTGTCGCCAGCGTGCCGATGACGTCGTCGGCCTCCACGCCGGCCACCTCCAGCAGGGAAAATCCGAGCGCACGCACGAGCTCGCGCATGCCTGGGAGCTGGCCTACGAGGTCTTCCGGCATGGGGGGACGGTGCGCCTTGTATTCGGGGTACAGCGTGTCCCTGAAGGTCTTGCCCTTGGCGTCGAAAACGACTGCTATGCTGCGCGTGGCGTAATCTTCGGCAAGCTTGCGCAAGTCCCTCGTCATGCCGTAGATCGCGCCGGTCGGCTCACCGCTTGAGTTGCTCAGCGGCGGCAGGGCGTGAAACGCCCGGTACAGGTAGGACATCCCATCGACGATGACGAGCGGGGAAGTGTCGGGCATATCTTGCATCGAAGCATGGTACTAGGACCATGCATCGCGTGAACAGACCCGGCACTCGTGCGCACGGTAGACAAAGCACGGCAACTGGTAGATGCTATCGTTGTAATCACGTGCCCCGCACCGATGCGGCACGGCAACTTCTCCAGTGAAGATTGGGAACCCGACAATGAAAACCGCTCTCCTGGGCGCGGCCGCGCTCCTGCTGATCAGTACCCAGGTCGTAGCCGATGAGCAGCCCTCGGACCTGATCCCGGTGCCCGAGCCGCCGCCGATCCCGGAAAGACTCCAGAGCGGCGAGGTCATGGAGCCGGATATCACCATCATCCAGCGCCGCGAGGAGACGATTGTCGAGTATCGCCTCAACGGGCGGCTCCGCGCCGTGAAGGTGGTGCCGCGCAACGAGAGCTTCCCCGCGTACTACCTCGTCGACGCCGACGGCGACGGGCGCCTGGAGAGCCGGCGCTCCGAGCTCACCCCGCAGATCCTCGTCAATAGCTGGGTGATTTTCAGCTGGAACTAGT
>CAZSDY010000024.1:0-22306 GCA_964605765.1 uncultured Ectothiorhodospiraceae bacterium
TTTTTAGTTGACCGCTGTTTGCCTCGCCAAAAAAGTAGCATGTCCCCTTTTCCAAAAAAAAACGGAGGGCAGGCCAGCCGCCCTCCGTTTCAAAAAGTGCGTCGAGGCCGGGTGAACGCCTAGGCGACGCACTGAGGAGGAACAAAGGTACCGTGTGACGACAGGTCCGTGAGCAGCAGCGTACGCTCGCCGAGCGGCTCGACGATCATGTGGCGCCGCGATACTGCCCTGTAGGTGCCGTCTATGACGACGTCGTTTCCCGCCTGCCGTCCCACGATGTTCTTGCCCGGGCCCAGCATGTAGTCGGCGCCCGACTCGTCGCGGAGACGGAACCGCGCTCCGCCGATCAGTCTGAACTTGTGCCGCGAGAGCATGATATCGATTTCGTCGCTATCACCTAGCTTTATGCCGACGGTCTCGCCGCGCGGTATCTGGCGCAGGCGCGCGGACCGGTCGTGCTCGCTGTTGGTCTGTAGCGAATCGAAAATGGCGGTCTCGTTGTGAATGCGCGTGACATCCTGGTCGACGATCACCGTTGCCGGCTCTCGACCCTGTTTCTGCATGTAGATGCTTTGCAGCACGCTCTGCCGCGAGCCCAGATACTGCAGGTACTTCGTGAAGGCGATGCGCTTGTACTCATCGACGTCGGGCTCGGTGTTGTCGAGCGCTTCGATGATGTCACGCCAGCCGTGGTCCTGCGAAAACAGCTTCAGATCCACACTGCCCAGCGCCGCGCCGACACCGCCCGGCTTGTCCATGGACTCGGTGAAAAGTTGCAGCAGGCGCCGCTCGACGTCACGGATGCTGATGGCGGCGCGCTTGAGTTTCTCGGGTGACAGCGCGATGAGCTTGTCTATGCTCGCGGCCGGGAACTCGGTGCGGCTGGCGAGCGCGAACTCGAAATCGGTAACGCTTGGAAAGCTGAGCGCCTGGTCTCGGATCGTGATGCGCAGCGTCTTGCGCGGGCGCAGCGCGGCGATCACGCACTTGCCCCAATCGCGGAGTTGGCGAAGTTGACTACTCAATGGGCCGTCATTTTCGTCATCCCATCCGTCATGCGCCGACGCGGAGGCCATGGGGCATGCTTCCAGGGTCACGATGGGAGGAAATTTCCGCCGAGGAGTCAAAACTCTATTTCCTTAATTATCAAACGATTAACGATAATAACTTATGCGTTACATTAAATTCTAGACTCTTAGCATCCGGATCGCAAACCTTTTTTTCGCCGGTGCTCGTGAATTGCGACTGGGGCCACGTTCCACGGCCCCTGTCTCCCATTTGGCCGATTCAATGCCCTGCCGGGGGACTTTGTCGACGGACGGTTGTGCCGTATCCTTTGCGGCCTCCGCCACGATGGTTTTTCCTTGGCGAGCCCCGCGCGGCGCCCGGCGGACCGGGCGGCGGGACCCGAGGAGGGGTTTTGCTCCCGGTGATAATAGAACTGCACGGTCACCGCGGCGCACGCGGTCTGCGCCCCGAGAACACGTTGCCGGCTTTTGCGGCAGCGCTCTCTATAGGTGTCGACGTGCTGGAGTTCGATGTCGGCGTCAGCGCCGACGGCGTCGTGGTGGTGGCCCACGATCGCCGGCTCAACCCGGATATCACGCGAGACGGCAATGGCGAGTGGCTGGGCCGTGACGCGCCCTGCTTGCATGCGCTGAGCTATGCGCAGATCCGGCGCTACGACGTGGGGCGCATCAACCCCGATAGCGAGTATGCGCGCGAGTTTCCCGCACAAGTACCCTGCGACGGTGCGCACATGCCAAGCCTGGCGGAAGTCGTGGGGCTGGTGCGCCGGGCATCCAATGAGCGCGTTCGCTTCAATATCGAGGTGAAGATGACGCCCGAGGAGCCGCGGGCGACGCTCGCGCCGGATGCTTTCGCGCAGGTGCTCGCCGGCGAGTTGAGCCGCCTCGGTGTGATCGGGCGCTGCATCGTGCAGTCGTTCGACTGGCGAGTGCTGCAACACGTGCAGGCGCTGGTGCCGGGGTTGGCGACCGCTTATCTGAGCTCGCGTCAATCCTGGCTGAACAACCTGGCACCGGACGCCACGGGCTGTTCCCCCTGGACCGCGGGCTTCGACATTCATCGTCATGGTGATTGCATTGCGAGCGCCATCAAGGCGGCCGGCGGCGCCACGTGGTCGTCCAATCATGTCGAGATGGACGCCGAGCAGGTGGCACGATGCCACGAGCTGGGGCTGCAGGTCCTGGTGTGGACGGTCAACGAGGTGCAGGACATGCGCGAGATGATCGCGTTGGGGGTCGATGGCATCGTTTCCGATTATCCCGATCGACTGCGAGATGTGCTGCAGGGTTGTGGATTGCGTACACCCCGGTCTACGCCGGTAGACCCTTGATCGATCGCCGGCAGATTCCGGGCGCAGGGCGCACGCTATACTATGTTGACACGGCCCGGCGCCGATTGGAGACGAGACATGAGCGGATTTTCTGTTATCGCGATTGCCGTACTGGCTTTCGCCGTCATCGTGGGATTCATGGCGGCCAAAACCGTCCCCCAGGGTATGAACTACACGGTCGAGCGCTTCGGGAAGTACATGAGGACGTTGAGCCCCGGACTGCACATCATCGTTCCGGTCTTCGACCAGATCGGAGCCAAGCTGAACATGATGGAGACGGTGCTGGACGTGCCCACGCAGGAGGTCATCACGCGCGACAACGCGATGGTATCGGTGGACGGCGTGGTGTTCTTCCAGGTCCTGGATGCCGCCAAGTCGGCGTACGAGGTCAACAATCTGACCCACGCCATCATCAATCTCACGATGACCAACATCCGCACCGTGATGGGCTCCATGGATCTCGACGAGCTGCTGAGCAAGCGCGACGAGATCAACGCGCGGCTGCTCGGCATCGTGGACGATGCCACGACCCCCTGGGGCGTGAAGGTCACGCGTATCGAGATCAAGGATATTGCGCCGCCCCGGGACCTGGTCGATGCCATGGCACGCCAGATGAAGGCCGAGCGCGAGAAGCGCGCCAACATCCTGGAGGCGGAGGGTCACCGCGCCGCGGAGATCCTGCGCGCGGAGGGTGACAAGCAGGCCGTCATCCTGCAGGCCGAGGGCGAGAAGGAGGCCGCATTTCGCGCCGCCGAGGCCAGGGAACGCCTGGCCGAAGCCGAGGCCAAGGCGACGCACATGGTCTCCCAGGCCATCGCCAAGGGCAATGTCCAGGCGGTCAATTATTTCGTCGCCCAGAAGTATGTGGAAGCCATCAAGGACATTGCGAGCGCACCCAATCACAAGGTGCTGTTCCTGCCGCTGGAGGCGGCCAGCGTGATTGGAGCAATCGGCGGGATTGCCGAGCTTACCCGGGAGAGCTTCGCCGGGGCCGGGCGAACGCAGGGCGGGGAGAGCCGTGATGAGTAGTATGGAGTACTGGCACTGGATGGCGTTCGGTGTGGCGCTTGCGATAGTGGAACTGTTCATTCCCAGCGCGTTTTTTCTCGGTATGGGACTTGCGGCGTTCATCGTCGGGGTCCTGATGTGGGCCGGGATCGGCATCGCCTGGGAGGGCCAGATTTTCCTGTTCGCTGTCCTCTCGCTGGTCACCATCGTGGTGCTGCGCAGATACCTCAAGACGCGGCCCATAGAAACGGACCAGCCGCTGCTCAACCGCCGTGGGCACCAGTACGTGGGCCGCGACTTCACCTTGCACGAGCCCATCGTCAATGGACAGGGCAAGATCCGGGTCGATGACTCGACCTGGAAAGTGGTCGGACGGGACTCCCCGGCCGGGTCGCAAGTGAGCGTGACGGGGGTTGACGGCGTCGTGCTGCAGGTGGAGCCGAAGTCCGGCCAGTGATGGGGCTATCGCCGGCGTGGCGCACCGAGCGGACAGGTGCCGATCGCGGTATCGCCTCTCCATGAGCGAGCTGCCGCTGATCGTGGCACCCGAAATGCTGCTGGAGGCACTCTCTCGCGCCGGCGTGCTGGTGGTCGACCTGCGCAAGGCAGAGGACCATGCGCGCGCGCATGTTCCCGGTGCGGTGCACCTCGCGCGCGAGGCGATTGTCGCGAGCCGAGCGCCCGTGGGCGGATTGCTGCCCGACGATGAAGCGCTCTCGCGCGTGCTGAGCGCTATCGGCTTGACGGCGGACGTGCACGTCATCGCCTACGACGAGGAAGGCGGCGGATGGGCGGGCCGTCTGCTGTGGACCCTGGACGTGCTCGGTCACGAGGGCGCCTCGATTCTCGACGGCGGGTGGTGTGCCTGGCAGGCGGGGGGCTATCCCACCGAGAGCGGCGTCGTCGAGATGACAAGCTCCACCTGGAGCGGCGCCAGCAGCAGCGCCGCGCAGGCCGACACGCAGTACATTCTGCGCAATCTGAAGCGGCCCGATATCGTGCTGCTCGATACGCGCACGCCCGAGGAATATGCCGGGGTCAAGCTGCTTGCCGCGCGCGGCGGACATATTCCGGGCGCCGTGAACATGGACTGGGTGCTTGCCATGGACAAAGCGCGGGACCTGCGCCTGAGATCGCCCGAGGAGTTGCGCCGCATGCTCGAACGCCGCGGCGTGACGCCCGACAAGGAGGTGATCGTCTACTGCCAGACGCACCACCGTTCCTCGCATACCTACGTGATGCTCAAGTCGCTGGGGTACCCTCGGATTCGCGGCTACCCCGGGGCATGGTCAGCGTGGGGCAATCGCCGCGACACGCCGGTGGAATGCTGAACCGCACGCTCCCGGCGGCGCCGCGCTCTCAGCCGCCCTGCTGCTTTTTCTCCTCCATGGCCTTGTGCTCTCTTTCGACCAGCGCCTCGATCACCTTGATGGCGTTGCCGAACGTCCCCGCCGTGCTTCCGGAGACCAGGTAGCGGCCATTGACGATGACCGACGGCGTGCCGCGCACGCCCCAGCGGCGCACCATGACTTCGGACTGGTGGATCAGCGAATCGACCGTGAACGAGTCGTAGGTCTTTCCGAACGTGTCCTTGTCCACACCATGGGCGGCGAAGAAGTCCGCCAGCGCTTGTTTCGTATCGAGCGTTTTGCCGCCGTTGTGAATGGCCTTGAACAAAAGCACGTGCAGATCATCATCCACGCCGAGCAGGCGAGCCGTGTAATAGGCTCTGGCGTGTGCGGTCCAGCTCTTGCGAAAAATGGCCGGCACGCGCCGCACCTCGACGTAATCCGGGGCCCGGTGCTCCCAGTCCTGCATGAAGGGCAGAAAGCGGAAGCAGTGCGGGCAGCCGTACCAGAACACATCGACGACCTCGACCTTGTCGCTTTCTTCCAGGCGCCGGGGTGGTTGAATGCGCTTGTACTTGCCTTCGATGTCGAAGCCGCTGTCCTGGGCCGGCACTGGTGCGCCCGGTACCAGGGCGAGCGCTGCGAGCAGCGTCACGGCCAGCATGCTCGGGATAAGAAGCTTTCTCATGATCCGGCGCTCCTTGGTTTTGATGCAGGGCTCGCAGCATTCGTCACGGATTCGCGGATCCCGGCGCGGCTCGTGCGCCCGGCCGCCCGGTGCAGGCGGGTCGAATCAGTGTAATCCGGCGAGGTACTCGGCGAGGCCCTCTATGTCGGCGTCGCTCAGCAAGCTCGCGACGTCACGCATTATCGCGCGCGGGTCGTTAGACCTTGTTCCTGCACGGAACGCGCGTAGCTGAACGGTCGTGTACTGCGCGTGCTGCTGTGAAATCCGGGGAAATCCCGCAGTCCCGATCCCGGCGCCTGCCGGACCGTGGCACGCCGCGCAGGCCGGCAGCCCGCGCGCCGCGTCGCCGCCCCTGTAGATCTTCTCGGCGGAGACGATGAGGTCCTTCTTCGACGCGTCGGCCACCATGTCGCGCCGCGGCAGTGACGCGAAATAGGCGGCAAGGTCTGCGATGTCCTGGTCGTTCAGCGACGCGACCATCGGGGCCATCATCGGGTTGGTCCTGGTCTTTCCTTCCTTGATCGCCTTGATCTGGCCTGCCAGGTACGGGGCATGCTGACCGGCCAGTGACGGCCACATCGGATTGACACTGTTGCCATCGACCCCGTGACACGCGGCACACACGGTGGCCTTGCTCTTGCCCGCGCCGGCATCACCGGCCGCCACCGCGGAACTGCTGCCGAGCGCCAACACGCATAGCGCTGCCCACATTCTTGTCTTCAATGGTGAGTCCCCATACTTCATTCGCCAAAATGGCCGCTGGCAGCGCCCGCGCCAGCGCATCCGTCGTCGGCCTCGGCCGCGCCGCCCGGCGCGGGCAAGTGCTCCGTTTCCACGCAACAAACGTCGATGAGGCGATCCTCGACCGGGAACGGTATATTACAGAAGTGACACCGGCGATCAACTTGGCAGGCGCCAACGACCCATGCAGCCACCGTTTTCCAGCGTAGCCTTCCTTGGCGGTGCAGCCAGAGCACGGCAGTTTCCCGCCGACAGTGGTGTGGAGGTCGCCTTCGCGGGGCGCTCCAATGCAGGCAAGTCGAGTGCCATCAACGCGATCACGGCGAGCAAGGCGCTGGCGCGCATCAGCAAGACACCGGGACGCACGCGGGAGATCAACTTCTTTGCCGTGTCGGCTGCCGACAACGCGCGACTGGTGGACCTGCCGGGATACGGATTCGCAAGGGTTCCCGTGGTGGTCAAGGTGCACTGGGCGCGGCTCGTCGAGACCTATCTCCTACAGCGTCGGTCTCTTCGTGGTGTGGTGCTCATCATGGACGTGCGGCGTCCGTTCACCGCGCTCGATGGGGACCTGCTCGAGTGGTGTGCACAAACGGATCTGTCGGTGCATGCCTTGCTCACCAAGGCAGACAAGCTGAGCCGCGGGGCGGCCGAGCGGGCGTTGGCCGGCGCCCAACGCCAAGCGGGTGCCGGCGCGCTGAGCTTGCAACTCTTCTCCGCCCGCAGCCTGCTCGGCGCCGACCAGGCGCGCGCCAAACTGTGCGAGTGGTTGTGGCCGGGAGCGGAGGAAAAAAAAGGCCCGGCTTCTCAATCGGGGGGGAAGGGGTCGAAACCGGGGCCAAGAAAACCCGGCCGGGGAAGCCGGGTCGGGTCCCGCTCAGGGAGGTAAGCGGGGAACGCTTTTTTGCGCTCATCAGATTGGAGTGCAAGACCGTGCGAAAGTTCCCCACCGGGGCTTTGTGGCGCGCGATTAATGCACAGGGTCTTGCTAAACCCCAGATTTTACAGGGATCATGGTTGCTGCATCGCAGTGAGATGCTATGTAAATATTACAAGTTGTTGATCCCTATAGGAAGTTCGTTCGGCGAACAAAAAATGACAAATCTGTAACAAATCAAGCAACCATGCCGCCTGACGCCGCTTTCCAGCAATGCTTCCACAGACTTATCCACCGTTTCTGTGGATAATTGACCATCGCCGCCGGGGTCCGGCAAGTGTCCGTTCACTCCAGGACCGTGAGTGCCGCCCGGTGACGTACCATCATGCGCAACTCGCCGCGGCGCCGGTAGATCCATCCACGCGCAGAGACCTTGCGGCCGAGGAGCGTTTCGGGGTCCATGGGCGAGAAGTAGCGCAGATCTTCCCGAGCGATGCGTAACGCTACCCGCGGCGTGAGGTTGAGCCATATCGCGGTGCGCGAGCGGCCGACTCTCGCTACCGTGCCGGTCACGATGCGGTAGCCGCGGCTCGAGGACGGCAGGTCGATAGCGGGCGTGGGCCGGTAGCGCGGCAGGGACCACAGGCGCAATCCCGCGCGGCGCGCGCCGGCTTCGACACCTGCATAACATGACGCGTTCCACTGGTTGGGCGGTACCACCAGCGTCGTGGCGAGGCCATCGGCGAGCAGGCGCATCTGTACATTGATTGCGCCCGCGAGCAGCACGTGGGCGAGCGTGCGCCCGTACTTGTCGCGGTGTTCCGTGTCGAAGCGCAGCCCCACGCGCGTGCCCGGCGGTGTGAGCTCGGCAAGTCGCGCCCTGGCGGCTTCCGCGTAGGGCTCGGCAGCCCGCTCCCCGTGCGCCACCTCCGGGGTGTCGATGCCGAGCAGGCGCACCTTCCTGCCGTCGGTGAGACGCAGCGTGTCCCCGTCGTAGACATACGCCACGGTGGCGCGTTCCGCGGCTCTGCCGGCCTCGCAGGGTTCCGGTGTGCCGCCGGGCGAAGTCTGGGCGATGGCGGGGGCGGTGGTCGCAAGCAACAAGGCGCTCATAAAGAGCGCCTTGTTGGTGCTTGATCGGCAGTCCATGACCGCCACGGTCGCGGTTCAGCTCATGCCGTACTTGCGTCTGAACTTGTCGACACGGCCCGCCGTGTCGAGAATCTTCTGCTTGCCGGTGTAGAAAGGGTGGCACTGCGAGCACACTTCCAGGTGCATGTCCTCACCGTGCGTGGAGCGCGTCTTGAAGGTGTTCCCGCAACTGCAGGTCACCGTCACTTCTGCGTACTCGGGATGAATTCCCGCCTTCATGTCGCAACTGCCTCGTCTCGAGAAGGGCGCGCATTTTATAAGACTTGCGAGCGCGGTGCAAAGCCCAGCCTCACGCCAAGTCGTGCCTCTCCAGAAAGAAGACCTCTCGCCAAGTCGCAAAGATCGCAAGGTGAAGAGTCATTGCACCCAACCCCACGCCGAGATGTTTTCTTGGCGCCTTGGTGCCTTTGCGAGAGCAATATTGACGTTCTTGGACAGGCCCTAGCCGATACCGAGGCTGTCCCACATCTCGTCCACTCGGCGCTTTACCTCCGAGCTCATGACGATGGGGGTGCCCCACCGGCGGGTAGTTTCTTCGGGCCATTTCGCGGTGGCGTCGAAGCCCATCTTGGATCCGAGCCCGGCAACCGGCGACGCGAAGTCCAGATAATCGATGGGCGTGTTTTCGATGATGGTAGTGTCGCGCGCCGGATCCATGCGTGTGGTCATCGCCCATATGACGTCTTTCCAGTCGCGCACGTCGATGTCGTCGTCCGTCACCACGACGAACTTGGTGTACATGAACTGGCGAAGGTATGACCAGACGCCGAGCATCACGCGCTTGGCGTGACCGGCGTAGCGCTTCTTCATGCTGACGACCGCGAGGCGGTAGGAGCATCCCTCCGGGGGCAGGTAGAAATCCGTGATCTCCGGGAACTGCTTGCACAGTATGGGTACAAACACCTCGTTCAGTGCGAGACCGAGCACCGCGGGCTCGTCGGGAGGCCGGCCGGTGTAGGTGCTGTGGTAGATGGGCGCCCTGCGGTGCGTGATGCGGCGGATCGTGAACACCGGGAACGTCTCGACCTCGTTGTAATAGCCGGTGTGGTCCCCGAACGGCCCCTCGGGCGCATCGTCGCCTGGCGTGATGTCCCCTTCCAGCACGAACTCCGCGCTCGCCGGCACTTCCAGCGCGTTGGCCTCACAGCGCACCATCTCGGTGCGCGAGCCGCGCAGCAAGCCCGCGAAGGCGAGCTCGGACAAGTTGTCGGGGATCGGGGTCACCGCGGCGAGCAGGGTGGCCGGATCCGCGCCAAGAGCGACGCTTACCGGGAACGGCTCGCCGGGGCGCGCCTGCTTCCACTCTCGATAATCGAGCGCGCCGCCGCGCTGTGCCAGCCAGCGCATGACGGTGCGATTTCTGCCGATGACCTGCTGGCGGTATATGCCGACGTTGGTGCGCTGCTTGTCGGGTCCGCGCGTGATGACCAGCGCCCATGTGATGAGCGGTCCCGCATCGCCGGGCCAGCAGGTCTGCACCGGCAGGCGCGCCAGGTCGACGTCCGCGGCATCGATGACCTCGTCCTGGCATGCGGCGCTGCCGACGAGCTTCGGCGCCATGTCCAGCACGCGCTTGAATACAGGCAGGCTCTTCCAGGCGTCCTTGAGGCCCGTGGGCGGGTCGGGCTCCTTGAGCAGGGCGAGCAGCTCGCCCGCCTCGCGCAGCGCCGCGACGGAATCCTCCCCCATGCCGAGCGCCACGCGGCGCGGTGTACCGAACAGGTTCGCGAGCACCGGAATGGTGTGCGCGGTGGGGTTCTCGAACAGCAGGGCGGGCCCGCCGGCGCGCAGCGTTCGGTCACAGATCTCGGTCATTTCCAGGTGCGGCGAGACGGCATGCTCGACCCGCTTGAGCTCGCCCATCGACTCGAGCTGCGCGAGAAAATCCCGCAGGTCCCGGTATTTCATGAATCGGCGAACTCGGCGACCACGGGCGTGTGGTCGGAGGGGCGCGTGAGCCGGCGCGGACCCTTGTCTATATGGCAGTCGCGGCAGCGCGTTCGCATCGATTCGCTGGCCAGGACGAGATCGATTCTCAGTCCCATATTGCGACGAAAGCCCGCCGCCCGGTAATCCCACCAGCTGAAGCTCTGCGGGTCCTGCTCGAACAGCCTGAACGTGTCGTGCAGACCGAGCGCCGTCATCGCACGCAGCGCTTCGCGTTCGGGCACGCTGCACAGGATGCGATCGCGCCACGACTCGGGGTCATGCACGTCCCTGTCCTCCGGCGCGATGTTGAAATCGCCGAGCACAACCAGATCGCGGTGCCGGCTGAGCTCTGTCTGGAGATGGGTGCGCACCTTGTCCAGCCACGCGAGCTTGTGGTGGTACATCTGCGATCCGACCTCCTGCCCGTTGACCACGTACAGGTTGAGCACGCGCACGCTGCCGAAGGTCGCGCCGATGATGCGCCGCGCCGTGTCATCCAGCCCGGGAACGTCGCGGATGACGTCCTCGCCCGCGGCGCGGCTCAGGATCGCGACGCCGTTATAGGCCTTCTGTCCGGCGTACACGACCCGATAGCCCGCCGCCTCGATCTCGCTTGCCGGGAAGCGCTCGTCCGGAAGCTTGGTCTCCTGCAACGCGAGCACATCGGGCGCGGTATCGGCCAGCCAATCGAGCACGTGCGGCAGGCGCACATTGAGGGAGTTGACGTTCCAGGTGGCGATCTTCACCGGTCCAGGCGCCGTTGCGCGGGCTCCGGTGCCCGGCGTGCGCGCGGCGCGGCCAGGGTCCCAGGCAGGGTTCGCATCGTCAAACCCTGAATCCCCCATGGCGGCGGCGCACGCCGAGATCGACCAGGTAACCGCCGAAGCCGAAGGCCAGCACCATCAACGCGACGATCATCACCCAGTGTGTGCCCGAGAGCCCGATGGGCGAGTCTGCGCGGCCCGGCGTGCCGGAAACCGCCGGCATGGGCGGCGCGGTAGATTGACGCGCTTCGCTGGCGGCCGCCGCGGCCTGTGCTTGCGCCAGATCCTCTGCGAGACGCTGGTTTTCCTCCGCCATGCGCTGCATCTCTCTGAGTGTATCCGAGTCCTGCTCCGCCACCGGGGGCTCGCGCTTTTGTGCCTCGAACAGATCCAGGCGCTCGTTCAGTGTGATGGCTTCCTGTTGCGCCGCGGCCAGCGCTTCAGCGGCCTCCGCGTAGCGTGCCTCGAGCTCGAGCAGGGCGAGCTGGGCGGGTTTTTCCGGCATCACGTAGTTGGCGTCCACCCAACCCTCCAGACCGTCCTCCGTGCGTATGCGCACGAAGTCACTCTCGCGCGACAGCACATCGAGTGGTGTGCCGGTGGGCAGAATCTTGACGATGGCGCCGTTCAGGCTCTTGTCCTCGTGCACGCCGACGGCCAGGTGGTCGATGACATAGACCGTCTCCGCGAAGCACGCGCTGCCGAAAAGCACCCCCACCCCCAGTACCAGCCGTCGCATCATTGCCTTGATCACGCCACTCTCTCTTGCGTTTGTGCATCGGTGATTCCACTGTGCCGCAGCAGCGCGTTGATATCCGGCTCGCGGCCGCGAAACGCGACAAAGGACTCCATTGCCGTGCGCGATCCACCCTGCTCGAGAATCGTGTGCAGGAGATCGAGCCCCGTCTGCCTCTCGAATACGCCGTTTTCCTCGAACCTCGAGAACGCGTCACTGGACAGCACTTCGGCCCACAGGTAACTGTAGTACCCGGCCGCGTAGCCGCCCCCGAAGATATGCGAGAAAGAATGTGCGAAGCGGTTGAAAGCCGGCGGATGGATGACCGCCACCTCGTCGCGCACCGCATGCAGCGTGTCCTCGACGTGCGATACCGTGTCCGGATCGAACGCCAGGTGCAGGCGAAAGTCGAACAGCGCGAACTCAATCTGGCGGATCATCGCGAGGCCGGACTGGAAGTTCTTTGCCGCGCGCAGTCTGCCGTACAAGGATTTCGGCAGCCGCTTCCCGGTGCGGAAATGTCCGGACATCAGCGCCAGCGCCTCGCGCTCCCAGCACCAGTTCTCCATGATCTGGCTGGGCAGCTCCACGGCGTCCCATTCGACACCGTTGATGCCCGCCACGCTCGGGTAATCGACGAGCGTGAGCATGTGGTGCAACCCGTGCCCGAACTCGTGGAATAGCGTGGTGACCTCTTCGTGTGTGAGCAGCGCCGGATTGTCGCCCACTGGCGGCATGAAATTGCAGGTCAGGTAGGCGACGGGTGTCTGCACGCCCGCACCGCTCTTCTTGCGCACCACGCACTCATCCATCCAGGCACCCCCGCGCTTGTGGGGGCGCGAATAGAGATCGAGATAGAACTGCCCGCGTAGACCTTCACCGGGTTGATGGACGCTGAAGAAGCGCACGTCATCGTGCCATGTTTCCACGCCGGGTGCCTCGCGGATCTCGAGCCCGTAGAGCCGTTCGATAATCGCGAACAGGCCATCGAGCACGCGGGCCAGTGGGAAATACGGCCTCAGCTCCTCTTGTGAGATCGCATAGTGCTCCTGCCGCATCTTCTCCGCATAGTAGGGGATATCCCAGGCTTGCAGGTCCGATACGCCGAGGTGCCGGTGCGCGAACACGCGCAGCGCCTCGAACTCGGCCTGCGCAACAGGCTTGGCACGCCGGGTCAGGTTACCCAGAAAATCGAGCACCTCCTGCGGGCTGCGTGCCATCTTGGTGGTGAGCGAGTATTGCGCATAGTTCTGGAAATCGAGCAGGCGTGCTTTCTCGTGCCGAAGCGCGAGGATTTCCTCCATGATGACGCTGTTGTCCCAGCGCCCGGCGTTGGGTCCGCGATCCGACGCGCGAGTCGTCGACGCCTCGTACATCTCCCGGCGCAGCGCACGATCGTCCACATGGCTCATCACGGGCAGGTAGGAGGGCGCTTCCAGGGTCAGCAGCCAGCCCGACAGGCCTTCGCGCTCGGCCGTGTCGTGGGCAAATTGGCGCGCCGTTGCCGGTAGCCCTGCCAGCACAGCTTCGTCGGTCACATGCTTTTTCCAGCCCTGGGTGGCATCGAGCACGTTCTCGGCGAACTTGCTCGAGAGTTCGGACAATCGTACGCAAATCGCCTTGTGCCGCGCCTTCTTCAAACGCGGCAGGTCGACGCCGGAAAGACGAAAATCGCGCAGCGAATTCTGGATGGACCGTTTTTGAGCCCGGTCCATCGATGCGTAGAGCGGTCCCTCGGCAAGCCGGCTATAGGCTTTGAACAGACGCCGGTTGTGGCCGACCTCGGATGTGAACTCACTGAGCTTGGGCAGGCACGTGTTGAACGCTTCCCTGAGCTTCGAGTTGTCGGCTACCGCGTGCAGATGGCTCACCGGTGACCAGGTACGGTGGATGCGGTCTTCCATTTCCTCGATGGGTTGCGCGAGTGACTCCCAGGTATGCGCGCGATTCACCTTCAGCACCCTCGCCACGTGGCGGCGCCCCTCGGCGAGCACCTTGTCGATGGCGCTCAGCACGTGCTCGGGACGAATGCGGGAGAAAGCAGGCAGTGGGCCCGCGCCTAGCAACGGGTTTTCGCTATTGGCGGACACGCTTGGAAAGACGGCATATCTTCATGATAAGTCACCAATGATACTAACAGTTGGGTCGCACATTGAACAGAATGCGGCGTTTCGCTGTTACGAGAGCGAAAAGGGTGTGCGTGCAGGCGGCGCTGGAGGGACATCACGGGGTCGCGGCGGACGCTTTTCGCCCGGATGCGAATCCGCTTTGCGCCGATCGACGCATGCGCCGCGCACCATTCCGGTTGCTGCTATAGTAGGCGTGTGGGACGATTCGCCGGCGCCGGAAAGAGGGCCGAGGCCGGGCCAAGCGGTGCTGGACAAGCAACAACAACTGAGGTGTGTAACATGAGCAAAATTCCAGATGATTTGCACTACACCAAGACTCACGAGTGGGTGCGTCTGGAAGATGATGGTTCGGTCACACTCGGGATTACCGACCATGCCCAGGAACAGCTCGGTGATCTGGTATACGTGGAGCTGCCCGATGTGGGCAGGACCGTGACCGGCGGTGAGGAGTTGGCGGTGGTCGAGTCCGTGAAGGCCGCCTCCGATATCTACGGGCCGGTGACGGGTGAGGTGAGCGCGGTCAACGAGGCCCTCGCCGATGCTCCCGAACTCGTCAACACCGATCCGTATGGTGAAGGATGGCTGTTGCAGCTCATGCCCGCGGACAGCTCGGACCTCGACGAACTGATGGAGGCCGATGATTATTCGGAGCTGGCGGCGAGCGAGGCGAGCTGAATTCGGCCACATGCTGGCGGCGCCGATCGGCGAGACCGTGTAGGAGCGGGATTCATCCCGCGAACCTTGCAGGGCGCCGAGCGCCGTGCCATCGGCGTTCGCGAACTGAAGTCCGCTCCTACGAGTGGCGCGACAGGCCGTGGCGGATTGGGATGGCCTAGCTTCGCCAGCGCAGCACCCGCGATCCTACCGGGTTGTCGAAGGCGCGTTTTTCCTTCGTGGCGCGCGTGTATTCGTCCTTGAGCTTGTAGTACCACTTGGCCTGCACGTCTGCATCATTGATGAGCATGAGGCGCGGGTTGTACGCGAGACCCTCCTGCTGGTGCTCGACCACGTCCCTGTCCTGACCCAGGAAGGCCGTGGCGAAGGGCTTCAGCAGTGGCTTCAGGAGGCTCAGCCACGGCATGGTCCAGTAGATGCAGTGGTTGATCCGCGTCTCGGTTTCGCTGATCGGCGTCACCGCGGTCAGCCCGCACAAGCGGTGGCGCTCGGTGCGCACGTGCTCGATGCGCACACCGGGCAACTGAAAGCTGATCTCCGTCTGCGGCGTCCCTCCCAGGATGCGGTAGGCGCGCGAGTTTCGCGACGGGGTATGAGGGAGCATGCGAAAGCCGAGATGCGAGGGGGCAAACTCCTTGGCTTTCTCGTGGATCGAGGACTGCGATCGCCACCACCACGACTGATGCACGAAGGGCCCATGAGCAGGGTCCATGAGCCCCACCACGGCATGGTCCATGGGGCAGGGGAACATCATCGCCTGCGCGAGCTGATAACGTCCGGTCTCGAATCCCGGTACCCTCGGGATCTGCGCGGGGTCGGGATCCCGCGCGCTCGCGTGCTTGGCGAAATAGACCCAGATGTTGCCCTGCGCCTCGTGGCAGGGATAGCTCGACACCTTGATTCGCGAGATGTCGCGCCGTTGTCGATTCACCAGTGAGGGGATGTGCACGCAGGTGCCGGCGGTGTCGAAACGCCAACCGTGATAAGGGCATTCGACCTGCCCGTCGCATAAGCGCCCGTAAGACAGCGGCATGGCCCGGTGCGGGCAGATGTCACGCAGCGCAAAGACCTCGCCCGCGCGCGTGCGCCCGAGCGCCACCGGCTCGCCGAGCAGCGTTCTGTGCAGGAGGCGCCCCGGGCGCAGCTCATGCCCCGGCAGGGCGTAGTACCACAGATCGCGCAAGAACATGGGATAGGCTCGTGAACCCGTCTCCAGACGCTCGCATGATAGACGCAGGATACCGGCGCCGGCCAGCGCCGGATCAGCAGTCTGATAGAATTCCGCCATGTGCGAGCGGATCGGACTGCTGAGACTGCTTGCGGATGGGCAATGGCATTCGGGCCGTCAGCTCGCCGACACGCTGGGCCTGAGCCGCGGGCGGCTAGGCCGCCGGACGCGGGATCTCGCCGCTCTGGGCGTGCACATAGAGGGTGTGCGCGCAAAGGGCTATCGCTGGACGGCGCCCGTCGAGTTTCTCTCGGCACGCGCCATTCGTGCCGAGCTCGGCGCGCGCTCCCGCGCCTTGCTCGGGCGTCTGGAGATCCTCTCCGAGGTCGACTCCACGAACCGTCATCTCATGACCGGCGCAAACCATGGTGCGCCGCACGGTGCCGCCTGCTTCGCGGAGTGCCAGCTCGCGGGGCGCGGGCGGCGCGGGCGCACCTGGGTCTCGCCGTTCGGCAACATCTACCTGTCGGTGCTGTGGCGCTTCGCCGCACCGTGCGCGCAACGAGGGCTGAGTCTTGCCGTCGGCGCGATGCTGGCCGAGGCGCTCGTCACGCTGGGAGTGGAGGGGGTCGGCCTCAAGTGGCCCAATGATCTGTACTGGCGCGGGCAAAAGCTCGGCGGCGTCCTGTTCGAGGGTCGCACCGCGCGCGCCGCGGAGCACCTGGCGGTGGCCGGGATCGGAATCAACTACTGCCTGCCCGATGGCGCTCGATCGGCCATTGGACAGGCTTCAGTAGACCTCCTGACGGCCGCGGGTGCACCAATCGAGCGTAACCGCGCGGCGGGCGCGGTGCTAGACGCCGTGCTGCGCGGACTGGATCGGTTCCGGGCCGAGGGCCTCGCGCCTTTCAGGGATGCGTGGCAGCGCCTGGACATCACGCGCAACCGGCGCGTGACCGTAGAGCAGGGCACGCACGTGACGCAGGGCCTCTCGCGGGGGATCGACGAGGAGGGTGCGCTGCTGCTCGTCGTCGGCGGCGCGACGCACAGGATTCAATCGGGCGACCTGAGCCTCAGGGTGCTGCCATGATCCTGCTGGCCGATATCGGCAACACGCGCATCAAGTGGGCCTGCAGCGAGGGGGGACGCCTCTATGCGCACGGCGATGCGCGCCATGACACGGGCGCGGGCGGGCTCGGTCCACAGGGGCCGTGCCTGGCATCCCTGTGGCACGGGCTGGGGGTACCGGAACGGCTGCTTGCGGTCAACGTGGCGGGTGCGGCGCTCGGCGAGCACCTCGCGTCGTCGAGCGTTGCCGCCTGGGGGATCTCGCCCGAGTTCATGCAGCCGGCGGCGTGTGGCTTCGGCGTCACGAACGCGTATCGCGAACCGCGGGCCCTGGGTGCCGATCGCTTCGCGGCGCTGGTGGCCGCGCGTCGCGAATTCGCGGGGCCGGTCTGCGTCATTGACTGCGGAACCGCGATCACGGTGGATGTGCTCAATGGTGACGGTGTGCACCTCGGCGGGCTCATCATGCCTGGTGTCTCGCTGATGCGCCGATCGCTCGCCCGGCATACCCATGAGATCGGCGACGTCTTGGGGAGCACGCGCCTGGCTCTCGGCACCAGCACCGCCGAGGCCGTGGTGGCGGGGACCACTTGTGCAGCGTCGTACACGCTCGATCGCGTGATGTCGGATCTGGTGTTGCGTCTGGGTCCGGCGTTACAGTGCGTGCTGACGGGCGGGGACGCGACGTTCATCCGGGAGACCCTGGATCGGCGCTGCGTGCTGATACACGATCTGGTGCTGCGGGGGCTCGCCATCATGGCAGGCGGAGACGCGCCATGAAGTGGATCTTTTACTTCTTGCTGCTCGCCAACGCGGGATATTTTCTCTGGCAGGTCAAGTACCGGGAGCCGCCGCCTGCCCCGGTCGCGACCCTGGAGATGCCCCTGCCGGGTAACGTCAATCGGCTGCTGCTGCTCAGCGAGTACGACGCGTCGCGGCTGCGTGAGCGCAGCCGCCCGGTGCAGGCGCCACCAAGCCCGGTCGCGCCGGCCGATCAGACCGCGCTTGCAGCCGGTGCCACCCCGGATGAAGCGCAGGCCCCGGTCGAGGACGAGGCACAAGCCGACGTCTGCTTCAGCGTCGGGCCGCTGCGAGGCGGTGGCGATGAGACGCGCGTCGGCGTGTGGTTGCGCTCCCACGGCGGCCAATCCACGCTGCGTGAAGGCGAGCGGCGCGAGGTGGCGCTGTTCTGGGTCTATTTCCCGCCGTTCCAGACACGCGAAGCGGCCGTCGAGCGCGTATTGGAAATGCGCGAGAGGGACGTAGACGACATCTATGTGATTCCGCGCGGGGATATGGCGAATGCCGTCTCCCTGGGACTGTACAGCCACCGCCTGTCGCTCGAGCGGCGCATCGAGGCGTTGCGCCGGAAGGGCTACGAGCCCTCCGTCGTGCCGCGCTACAAGACCACCAAGGCGTCGTGGTTGGATGTGCGCTTCCCGGCCGGGCGCCCGTTTCCCCGGGAGCGCTTCGGCGAGCTGTTCCCCGACACCGAGGCGGTGCGTGCCAAGTGCACTTGAGGGCGTGCGAAGCTGTCGCCGCGTCGCGCCCGGTGCACGCGAGGGGCCGTCTTGCCGCGGTGGGAGTTTCCAACGCTCGACGATCGCGCATTGCCATCGTCGGGGCGCTTTCCTAGAATCATCCGCCACCGCGTCCGCCGTCCACGCGGCCCCGATAGTTAAACGGCATAACCACTGATTTGTAATCAGTCATTGGGGGTTCGATTCCCTCTCGGGGCTCCATCTGTTTCATTCCGACACTGCGATTGCCGAATGAAATAGACTGTCCCCGTTCTTCGTCCAGTCGCCCGCCGTCCTAGGAGCGAGCACATGAGTGATGCCCGGGATCCTTATGCGCCACCGAGCGCCGATCTTCAACGAATCGACGACGAAACCACCGCGCACGCCGAGGCAGTCAGGGAAGAACACTTGCGTCACGAAAGGGCAGTGCGCTCGGTAGGCACCCTGTATTACCTCGGCGCCGTGCTGATGATCGCTGGTGCGATCGGCGAGGGCGTGGCCACGGACACGACGGGCCCGGCCGGTCTTATGGTTTTTTATACGGTCTTTGCCGCCATCGCCATCGTGGTCGGCAGGGGACTCAGGAAGCTTCGTAGCTGGGTGCGCATCCCTGCCGTTATCCTGTCGGTGATCGGGTTGCTGGGATTTCCCATCGGAACGTTGATAAACGGCTACATTCTCTATCTGATCCTGAGCGCGAAGGGGAAGATGGTGCTGTCCGCGGAGTATCAGGACATCATGCAGAAGACGCCGCATATCAAGTACCGTACCTCGTGGATCGCCTGGGCGATATTGATAGTCATTCTGGTGGGTATTCTGGCGGCGGTGTTGATTCCGGCTTTTTCCTGAGGGATCGGCGGCCCGCGCTGACCGGGCCGGCGGTGCTCACGACTTGCTGGCACTCATGCGGACCGGGATTCAGCCTGTCATGCACCATCCCTCTCCAGATAAATTCCTGGATTAAGCGAAGGCTTACCATCGAGAACTGCCGGTGTAATATTCGATCACTCGACGACGTCCGGATTGCAAGCTACCCCCGGCGTCGGCCGGATGGTCGTGCACCGGTAACCCGTGCCGAAAGTGTTCCTCGGTGACCGCGGGATTGCGTGACAGGGGGGGAGTCCGCCCATGACCGCCATGACAGCACTCGGGTCCTTGCCCGCCGGGCGCGTGCCGGATGTGGGCGCGCTGGTGCATGTTCGCTCGCGGCGCTGGCTGGTGGAGGACGTGGTCGAATCGACGACCCCGGGGGAATCGGCGCTCGTCCGGCTTGCCTGCGCGGATGACGACGCCCAGGGCCAGACGCTCGACGTATTCTGGGACTACGAGCTCGACGGCCGGGTGCTCGAGGAAGAGGGCTGGCGGGACCTCGCGGCGAAGGGCTTCGACTCGCCGCGCTACTTCGCGGCCTTCCTGCACACGCTGTGCTGGCACTGCGTCACGGCGACCGATCCGAATCTCTTCCAGGCGCCCTTCCGGGCCGGCATCAAGATCGACGCCTACCAGATGGAGCCGCTTCGCAAGGCGCTGCGCCTGCCGCGTGTCAACCTGTTCATCGCCGACGACACGGGGCTCGGCAAGACCATCGAGGCAGCCCTGATCGCGCGCGAGCTGCTGCTGCGCAAGAAGGCGAAGACGATTGTGGTCGCGACGCCCCCGTCGGTGCTCGAGCAATGGAAGGCGGAGCTCGAGGATCGCTTCGGCCTCGTGTTCGAGATCCTCGACCGCATGTATCTCGCCAGGGTACGGCGCGAACGCGGCTTCGGCGTCAATCCGTGGCGCACGCACAGCCGATTCCTCGTGTCCCACAATCTGCTGATCGACCCGGCCTACGCTGATCCGATGCGCGAATGGCTCGGGCCGATGCTGCCCGGGAGCCTCCTGATTCTCGACGAGGCACACCACAGCGCACCGGCGAGCGGCGGACGCTACGGCATCGAGACGAAGTTCACGCGTGCCGTACGCGACCTCTGCGGGCGCTTCGAGCACCGTCTGTTCCTGTCGGCGACGCCGCACAACGGCCACTCCAACAGCTTCTCGACGCTGCTCGAGCTGCTCGACCCGTACCGCTTCACGCGCGGCGTCAAGGTGCGCGGCAAGAAGGCCCTGGAAGATGTCATGGTGCGCCGCCTCAAGGAAGACATCCGCGCCGTGCAGGGCGGCTTTCCGCGGCGCATCGTCAAGCGCGTCGTGATCGACGGCCTGCCCGACGACGCGCCTGAGCTCGTGCTGTCGAGGCTCCTCGACGAGTACCGGAGCGCACGCGAGGAGCGCTTCGTGCGCACGACGCGCCGCACGCAGGCCGCCGCGGGGCTGCTGGTGGTTGGATTGCAACAGCGGTTGCTCTCGTCCACGGAAGCCTTCGCACGAAGCCTCAAGGTCCACCGCGAGACCGTCGAGCGGCAGTGGGAGAAGGCGGGTGGCCTGCCCGCTGCTCCACCGAAGGTGATCGAACGCGACGCGACGCGCGTCACGACCACCCCGGCCTCGCGTCCGCCACCCTCCCGCGAGAGCGGGTTCGTTCCATGATCTGAAGAAGACATTCCCTATCCTGGGGCGCCCCGTATCTAAGAAGTCATCGGGCGCATAGGGCTTATTCCGTTGTCCCAGGTTTCACCGGCACGAGGCGGGTTGCCGTCGCATAATGTGGCGGCATGGCCCGGAGATACGCCTCCCTGATCGAATTCCAGCGTCGATTTCGGGACGAAGCGAGTTGCGCGCTCTTCCTGTTCGAGCGGCGCTGGCCGGATGGGTTCACCTGCCCCGCGTGCGGCGGGACGCGGTCCTGGCTGCTGAAGAGCCGAGCCTACACCTATGAGTGTTTCGCCTGTGGACGGCAGACGTCGGTGACGGCAGGAACGATCATGCACCGGACCAAGTTGCCGCTGACGACGTGGTTTTGGGCGGCCCACTTGATGGCGACCCACTCCAACGGCATGTCGGCTCGGCAGTTGATGGGGCAACTGGGCCTCGGCTCCTACAAGACCGCTTGGCTGTTGGCGCAGAAACTGCGGCGCTCGATGGTCGATCCCAACCGCGATCCGCTGGAGGGCGTGGTCGAGGTGGACCAGACCGAGATGCCGTTCCGCGCCGACGACGATCCCGACACCCCGCTCAAGACCGGCAAGATCATCGTCATCGGTTCCGTCGAAGTGATCGACCGGGCCACCGGGAAGGCGCAGAGACCCAAGGCTCTCGGGCAGAAGTACCTCGACACCCTCTCGGGGCGCATCCGGCTCGCGGCCATTCCCAGCAACCACGCGACGCACATCCACGCCTTCATCAAGGCCAACATCGCGCCGGGCGCGACGCTGGTCACCGACGGGCACGCCTCTTATTCCGGCATCCCCGGATACCGGCACGATCCCCGCGTCGTCGGCAACATGGCGGCGCACATCCCGCTCAGGTGGATTCATCGGGTGTTCGCCCTCCTGAAGCGCTGGGGCCTCGGAACCTATCACGGCCTCCGCCGCCAGCACATCGACGCCTACCTCAACGAGTTCGTCTTCCGCTACAACCGCCGCTTTTATCGGCATGTGTCCTTCGAGACGGTTCTCGGGCTGGCAGCCTGCCGCCCTCCCGTGTCCTATTGGGACATCACCGGCCAACAGAACCCCCGCAAGAACGCGACGCCAACACGGCGGAACCCCCGCCGCCGCAAGACCGCCACCGGCATGCGTCAGGACAGTGCCGAACCCACCGAGACCGAAGAAACTTGACCACCTGGGACAACGGAATAAGCCTTCTCTATATGCCTCTTCTATTCGCACTCAACGTCGCGCTCCGGTATGATACCGTATTTATTTTATGGCCGATGACACCGGTATACATTATTGGAGGTGCTATCTTTCTCGTAGGTATTGGACTCTACGCGCGATCGGATACGGTACTCGATTGGCACACCTATTTGCCGGGTCTCAGTTTGGGAGTTTTGTTCGCGTTTTACGCTTCTGTCCCCTATGGGCTAACACATGATTACATGCAGCTGCTTCCTGAGACGACCAGAATCGTGCTTGGTGTCTTGTTTGTCTTTTTGATCGCCGTGATGGTAAGGGTTTTGTTTGTCCTGCCTGACGCTAATAGGGGGATAGAGAAAAGGCGATGGCAGTGAAAAGTATTGATCTAAATAATTTCTTTCATGAG
>CAZSDY010000025.1:0-22290 GCA_964605765.1 uncultured Ectothiorhodospiraceae bacterium
AATCCCAACATCGCATCAAGCAACAATACAGCGTCCCTGACCGTGCGTGCGATGGGCCCGGCCGTGTCCTGGTTGTGAGAGATCGGAATAATGCCGGTTCGGCCGACCGTGCCGATGCTCGGTTTGATGCCGACGAGTCCATTCATGGATGCGGGGATCACCACAGACCCGTCGGTTTCGGTACCGAGCGCCGCGGTGCACATGCCCGCGGCGACGGCAACGCCGGAACCAGAGCTGGATCCGCCGGGCGAGCGATTGAGATCGTAGGGGTTACGCGTCTGTCCCCCCTCGCTGCTCCAGCCGGTGCTGGAGCGCGAGGAACGCATGTTGGCCCATTCGCTCAAGTTCGCTTTGCCCAGAATCAAAGCACCTGCGCGGCGCAGACGTCTGACCACAAAGGCATCTTCAGGGGCTATCGAGCCAGCGAGCGCCAGGGAACCGGCCGTGGTAGCCATGCGATCGCCGCTATCGATGTTGCCCTTGAGCAAAATCGGGATGCCGTGCAGCGGCCCGCGAAGCTTCCCGTCGCGCCGCTCGCCATCGAGTTTATCGGCAAGCGCCAGGGCGTCCGGATTGATCTCGAGGACGGCGTTGACTTGCGGTTCAAGCTGCTCGATCCGGGTGAGATAGGCTTTGGTCAGGGTCACGGTGTCGTACTCACCGCCGGCAAGGCCCGACTCGATCTGGTCGATACTCAGGTTAGCGAGATCCATGTCCATGTTCTTGTTTGCCTTATTCGCAGCGGAGTCACTTCAAAGAAATGGCCGTTTTGTCTTTCCCGAAAATGCACTCCGGCAAGTACGCGCACCGATCGGCAGGCAGGACATGCATACGCGTATGTTGCTCGGCATGGTTGTGCAACGCGGCCGTGAATGCACCCACCTGTTGCAGCCGGCCGGACGTCAGGCTCTTGTATAAGAATCGGCCCGGTACCCAGCTCAACAGTACGCACCAGTGCATGCCGTGCAGTGACGGCTGCAAAGGCTGTATCAAGGAACCATCGCGCGCGGCGATCGGCGTGGGAACCAGCAGTTGCGTGTCGCGGGCCAGCGCATGCAGCCAGTCGATTTCGCCCGCGATGTCCCCCGCCCCACCGTAGTATTCGGGATAGAACCGCAGCGTCACACTCTCGCAGCGGTGGCCGCGCAGCCAAATCCGAAAAATGACGCAATCCAAACCTGCGACGAATTTCATGTGGGTTGCATCCACGGCATAACCTGCCAGGATCGCTCGGGTGGCACGTCTGAAGTCAGCCAAGCGTTGGCGTTCCACTAAGGAATCACCTTTCCGGGATTCATCACATCCGTGGGGTCGAGCAACTGCTCGATTGGCGGCAGTGTCGCGATAATGGGCAATTGACTTCGCATCAACCGGTGATCGGGCGCGGCGTTCCGCTGTCCAATTTACTTCTCAAGAGCCGGGAACGGCAACAACAGCCACAAACAGGAAATCGATAATGTCTAATCAACCCCCTTCAACCGGAACCCAGTGCGTTTGGGCCGGCGAGGAAGAATATTTGATGCAGGGCGCGACCCAGGTGCCCGTGGTGCACAGCGTGTCGTTTGGCTATGCCGATGTCGATGAGTGGTTGCGGGTGGCACTGGGACAGAAGCCGGGGCATATCTACGGGCGCAATACCAACCCGACGGTTGATGCCTTCGAACACAAGATCCGGCGTCTCGAGGGGGCGGAAGCCGCCACCAGCGCCTCGACCGGAATGGGGATCATCAGCAGCACGCTCCATGCGCTGCTCTCGCCGGGCGATCGGGTGGTGTCGGTGAAAGACACCTACGGCGGCACCAACAAGCTATTCATTGAATTTCTTCCCCGCTTTCAGATCGATGTGGCGCTGTGCGACACCATCGATCACGAAGCGATCGAGGCCGAGGTTGCACGCGGTTGCCGGGTGCTGTATCTGGAAAGCCCCACCAACCCCACCACCAAGGTGGTCGATCTGGCACGCCTGGCGCGCGCCGGGCGGGCGGCCGGCGCGACGGTGATCGTGGATAACACCTTCGCCACCCCGATCAATCAGAACCCGCTGGCGCTGGGGGCGGATCTGGTGCTGCATAGCGCCACCAAGTTTCTGGGCGGTCACGCGGACGCCTTGGGCGGGGTGATCTGCGGCGGCCAGAAGCTGGTGGAACAGATTTATCACTACCGGGAGATCAACGGGGCGACGTTGCATCCGATGGCGGCCTATCTGTTGCTGCGGGGCATGAAGACGCTGCATTTGCGCATTCGCCAGCAAAACGAGAGCGCGCTGAAGATCGCGCAGTTTCTGGAGTCGCATCCGGCGATTGCCGAGGTGCGGTATCCGGGTCTCGCCTCGCACGAGGGGCACACGATCGCCCGCGAGCAGATGCGCGGCTTCGGCGGGATGCTGAGCTTCACCCTGAAAGAGAACAGCTTCGACGCGGTGCGCAAGTTCCTGCCGCGGCTACGATATGCGCACGCGGCCGCCAATCTGGGGGCGGTGGAGACCATCGTCGGGCCGCCGGCCACCACCAGCCACGTGGAATGCAGCCGCGAGGAGCGGGCGGCGATGGGGATCCCGGAGAGTCTGATTCGCTACTCCACCGGGATCGAGGAGACCGAGGATTTGATCAGGGATCTGACGCAGGCGTTGCGTGTGTTTGATTGAAACGGAGTTTCTCGAGGATCGTCGGCCACATCGGGGCCAGGGTGTTTGGGGGCTCTTACGGGTCTAGAAGCGACTCGAGAGCACCATCGCGGTCGGCAAATCGAGCGCCGCCGTCAGCACACCCAGACGCACGGTCGGGAGACCGAGTCCAATCACGCCCGTCACCGCGCCCGCGAGTAAAAACGTTGCAGCGATCGCGCTGACGGTAATCGGATCAAGCATGGCGGCGCGCTACTTTCGGCAGGCGAATGCTTCACCGGCCAAGGAGCCGGTGGTTCATATTACGGTTGAAAGCCGGATTGATCGGCCGTCCGGCCGATTCTCTCCCTCGCCCAAAACTGGGAGAGGGTTCAGCAAGCGTCGGCGTTCCACACCCCTCATCCCAGCCTTCTCCCCTGAGGGGAGAAGGAGCGAAGACGATTTGCGTCGCGGCAAGCCCGGCGTCCAGGGACGCTCACCGGTGTATCAGCGGCATGGTGATGCACTTGGGTCCTCCGCCGGCTTTGAGTAGCTCGGTGAATTCCACCTCGTGAACCTTGATGCCCTTGCTCTGGAGCTGAGCGACGGTCTCGGGGTTTCCGGCCGGTATCACCACGACACCCGGTTTGAGCACCAGGAGATTGGGTGCAAGGGTGCGGACCTCGGCATCCGGAACCTCGATGATTTCCACACCGCGCTTGTCGAGTGCCTCGAGGAAGTGGTAGCCGACACCCCCCGGATACACGACAGCAACCCCTTCGGCTGCCATCCCCATGACGGCATCGAGATGGAAGTATCCCGAGGCGCCACCCCACTGGTTCTCCCGACGTCTCCAGTATCCGGGGATGTCCGTGTAGATGATATCCTCCACACCGTTTTGCCGAAGGATCCGCTCGACCTGATCGATGCCTTCCTGATTGCTCCGGACACTACGGGCCAGAGCGGCGCATTTGGGGTCGATGAAGACGAGATCGCTCGATTCGAAGGAGCCCATTCCGTGAACCGTGTAGAGAATGGGGCATCCCAGCTCCGCCAACCGCCGGGTATAGAAGAGTTCCATGCCCCGCTTATAGTGATTGGCGTTGCGGTCCATGATGACCCCGCCGTCAATCACCGTTGCGGTTCGCGCATAGACGAGTGCTCGCAACGCCAGACCGTAGGTCCCCACCAGGGGCGGATCGGGCTCCAGGTACACGACCTCGGTACCCTCGCTCCTCAGGATGTCTGCGAAGGCGTCGTGCTCCTTCTGCATCGGCGCCAGGCTGATATTGCCTTCGGGGAGGTTGAAGAACCCGGGATCCTCTTCGATCTCGGGGGCGAGGTTCTCCTCCCCCGGGCGGTGCATGAGCACCAGCTCCAGGGTGCCGGCGTGATTCTGCGCTCCCCATCGTCTTCCACCCCACGCACGCTCCAGCTCCTCGGCGAATCCGACCTCGAACAGTGGACTGGTGTGGCCCTTGGTGTAATACGGGACTTCGTTCAGTCGGCCCATGATGAACCCTCCTTCTTGTGTTCGTGGACGCCACGCTGTCGCTTCGATGGCGGGGATTATCCTTGATCCGCAGTAATCAGTTAATTATTATCTTCATATAATACCTATCAATAACATTGATACATTACACACTCAGACAACTGAGCTATTTCGTTGCGGCGGCGAAGCGAGGCAGTACCGCCCAGGCCGCGCGGGATCTCAGCATCTCCCAGCCGTCCATTTCCATGGCCATCTCCAAGCTCGAGGCGGAGTTCGGGTGGCAGTTGTTTCTGCGCCACCCCAGCGGTGGCTTGCTGTTGACGAGCGAAGGACGACACATGCTGGCGGAAGCGCGCCATCTGCTCGCCCACGCCCGGGATTTCTCCGAGCAGGCGGAGGATCTCGGCCAAAGTGTTCGCGGCGAGCTCGATGTCGGCTGTTTCCTCACCCTCACGCCGTTCTTCATGCCGCAACTCGTGATCGAGTTCACGACCCGCTATCCGGAAGCGCAGATACGCCTATACGAAGGCGAGCAGGACGACCTGGTCGACGGCCTGGAGCGGGGCCGGTTTCCGGTGGCGTTGCTCTACGACGAGGGGATCTCCGGTGCGCTCGAGATGCAGATCCTCAAGGAATTCTGGCCCTATGTGCTGCTGCCGGGCAAGCACGCTCTCGCCCGCAAGAACTCGATTGCGTTGCGTGACCTGGCGCAGGATCCGATGGTGTTGCTGGATGTAAAGCCCAGCCGGGACTACTTCACCTCGCTCCTTTTCCGCGCCGGGATCGAGCCGGATATCCGATTCCGCTCGCCCTCGTTCGAGACCGTGCGTGCGCTGGTGGGCAACGGGCTGGGCTACTCCATTCTCGGCACTCGCCCGCATGGAGATGTGACTTATGACGGGCGCAAGCTCGCCTGCATCCCCATAGAGGACGACGTCAAGCCCAGTCGAATCGTTCTCGCGCGTCCCGCCCGGGCGAGGCAGACGCGGCTCGTCCAGGTCTTTTCGGAGTTCTGCGTCAGGCATCTTTCCGAAGCAGATTCACCCGGTCGAGAAAGCGGGAGAAAAAGTTGAAAAAGGGGGGACAGTTTACTCATGTGAATATCGATAGGCTGATGGAACGGTGACCCAGAGCCACTGCCAACTGAAAAGAAAGGGCTAGCAATGAGTGCCATTTTCCCCCATCTGTTTCAACCTCTGCAGCTCGGTCCAATCGAGGTGAAGAACCGAATTTTCTCGACCGGTCACATGACGCTCATGTTGGAGGCGGGCGGACCGAGCGACGACATGGTTGCTTACCATGAAGCACGCGCCGCGGGCGGTGCTGGCTTGATCGTCACCGAAGCCTCAGCAGTTCATCCGAGCACCGGACCATGGCACATTCTCGCCTTCTCCGATGATTGCATTCCGGGCTACCGCCGTGTTGCCGCGGCGGTGCACGCTCATGGTTGCAAGGTGTTCGGGCAGATGGGTCATGGCGGCGCCCACAACTATACGACTCGGGATGGCAGCAGACCGGTCGCATACGGACCTTCGGCCCTGCCGCGGGAGTGGTCTCACAACGTCCCGCGTGCGATGAGTCACGCAGAGATTGCCGATGTCGTCGAGTGCTACGCCGGCGCTGCCGGGCGCATGAAAGCGGCGGGCTTGGATGGCGTCGAGGTGCTCGCCAGTCACAACCTGCTGCCGGCGCAGTTCCTCAATCCGCGCACCAACCAACGGCAAGACGCGTATGGCGGTAGTTTGGAAAATCGGCTGCGCTTTGTTCGCGAGATCATCGCAGCGGTGCGCGCGAGCGTTGGCCCCGATGTCGTCTTCGGTATGCGCATCTCGGGTGATGAGATGCAGCACGAAGGGCTGCAACTCGACGAGGTCGTTGAAGTTTGCGCGGCGCTCGACCGCGATGGATCGCTCGACTACTTTAATGTTGCAGCGGGCAGCATGGAGGGGCTCGCGGGTATCATTCACGTCGTGCCCCCGATGGTATTTTCAGCCGGCTATACCGCACCGTTGGCGGCGGCCATCAAGGCACAGGTTTCCAAGCCCGTGCTCGTCGCCGGACGTATCAATCAACCACAGGTCGCGGAACAGGTAGTATCGAGCGGACAGGCGGATATGTGCGGCATGACGCGCGCGATGATTTGCGACCCGCAGATGCCGAACAAAGCCGCGGCAGGCGCGCTCGAAGATATTCGCGCCTGCATCGGCTGCAACCAGGCATGCATTGGCCACATGTCAGAGGGATTCCCAATTTCCTGCATTCAACACCCGGAAACCGGCCGTGAACGAGCATATGGCGTTCGTCGGCCGGCCAAGAAGCCACGCCGTGTGCTGGTGGCAGGCGGTGGTCCCGCCGGCATGAAAGCCGCCGCAGTGGCAGCGGAGCGCGGGCATGATGTAACGCTCTATGAGCGCGCCGATGCACTCGGCGGGCAGGTCCTGGTCGCCCAGCGATTGCCGGGGCGCGGTGAGTTCGGCGGAATTGTCACCAATCTGGAACGAGAAATGAACGCGAGCGGCGTCGAGGTTTGTCTGGGCACGGAGGTGACAAGGGCGCTGATCGAGGCCGAAGAGCCCGAGGCCGTGATTATTGCGACTGGCGCAGTTCCATCGACTCCAACGCTCGAAGGGGTGGATGAAGCTCACGTGGTGGAAGCTTGGCGGGTTATTCGCGATGAAGCGAACGTGGGTCACAGTGTCGTGATTGCCGATTGGCGTTGCGACTGGATTGGTCTCGGCGTGGCGGAGAAGTTGGCGAGGGCCGGTTGTCACGTGCGATTGGCCGTCAACGGCATGATGGCCGGGCAGCTAATCTCGTCGGCGGTTCGGGACCACTGGGTCGGCGTATTGCACGAGCTCGGGGTCGAGATTGTCACTTATGCCCGAGCGTATGGTGTTGACGCGGACAGCGCCTACTTCCAGCACACCACGAGCGGCAAACCCATTATCTTCGAGACTGTCGACACGTTGGTCACCGCACTCGGTCATGAGCCGGTCACGGCACTGGAACAAGTGCTCGAAGGCTGGAGTGGCGATGTCCACTGTGTCGGTGACTGCTTGAATCCGCGCACGGTCGAGGAGGCTGTGCTCGAGGGTTTGAGGGCCGCGGTCGCCGTCTGAGAGCTGGACCGGGCGAGCCAGCTATCTTTCCGCGGATTAGCCGGCCAATTCAAGCCGCGGTTCGGCGAAGGGAAAATGTCACCAAGCATTTCGGACGAGCACATTGCCGCCTACGCCGAGGACGGTGTACTCGTGCTCAGGACGCTATTCGACAGGACGTGGTTGGACTTACTCGCGCAAGGGATCGAGGAGAACTTGTCCGCGCCGAGCCCGCGCGCGACCAACTTACGTGGACGACCCCGGCACGAATGCGCAGTTCTCCTATGATGCTCGCTTGAAGGGCGAGGTTGATGCTTACGACCGTCTGATGTTGGAGTCGCCGATGGGCGGGGCGGTTGCCCGGCTGATGGGCTCAACATGCTCGATGCCTTCGAGAAAGGCGCGAACCTGGTCGAGGGTTTGGATATCTCGGTCGTTCATGTGGGTCACCATGGCCCATCATGAACAGCCCCATCGGCTCCAGGCTCATTTCACGTTTGCAGCGTCGGCCCTCACGCGAGTAAAGTCGACAATTGCTACTTTGGATCATCGCTCATGTTAAAAAGACCTTGATGTGAGGTGAAACCAATGGAAATCGAGCAAATCAAACAAGCCGTCAGAGACCGTTATGGCAGGTTTGCTGAGGGTGGAGGCAACAAGGAATCCTGTTGACCCAGCAAAAGGTCGCTCGGTTCGAGTGGCTTCGCGATTAACCAGGGGGTCTACAGCCAGGACGACCTTGACCTGGTGCCGGAAATTGCCCTAAACCTTTCGCGGGGTTGTGGAAACCCTACTGGTTTTGCTGAGCTCCAACCCGGTGAAGTGGTAGTTGATTTAGGTTGTGGAGGCGGCATTGATGTAGTCCTGGCAGCCCGGAAAGTGGGACCCGATGGGAAGGTGGTCGGCGTAGATATGACCGACCAGATGATTGAACGAGCAAAACAAACTGTGGCGCAAGCGGCGGTGGAGGCTCTCGTTGACTTCCACGTCGCCGAAATCGATAACGTGCCGCTTTCCGACAGCTTTGCCGATGTTGTCATGTCCAACTGTGTGATCAACCTGGTTCCGGACAAAGTGAGTGTTTACCGGGAAGCTCAGCGTATCCTCCGCCCTGGAGGGCGACTGGCTATTTCTGACATCGTGTTGACCGCAGGCATAAACCCAGAATTACGGAAGCGTTTCCAGTCTACATGGGCAGGTTGCATGGGCGGAGCTTTGCCGGAAAATGAGTACTTGGAGGTAGTAAAGAGCGCGCGCTTTTCGAATCTGGAAATTGTAGTCCGTCATGTCCTTGCTCCGGAAGAACTGGAAGCAATGGCCGGTTGCCCTGGGGCGGAGTACACACCCGCCCCGGCCAAGGAGGATTTGGCCTTTGTGCAAGGGAAAGTAGCCAGCATCAAATTCACTGCGGTGCAAACTGGTGAGCATGCTGCCTGATTCTTTTTCATGGAGTAGTCGTGACCTGATCTGACAGTTGCCGATTTTGCGGGATCGCGTTCTCAGAGCGGGTAGTCCCTTACCCGTGAGCTTGTGCAAAACGACAAAGGCCGGGCTCTTGGGCAAAGGATGGGGATCGCGCAATGTTGATGACTCTCGCAAAACCGCCAAGCACGCCAAGTTCAGCGATGTGCCTCAATACGGTGATTGACGGGACCGGTAGAGCCTGCGTCATCGGCGTTTCCCGGGCCGCACTCGCGGGCTTTGCGTCTTGGCGAGAGCATTATCCGGCGTGTGACCCCGACCCGCTGAGGCTGCAATGCCCCGAGTGTTCGATGCCCTGTCTGGTTCCGGCTCGGCCGGGGGTAGGGTCGTGAGCCGACGTCTCGGTCGGGAGCGGTACAGATTCCCCGCCGCGGAAGCGCGACGACAGCGGGTATTCGCTGGGACTGAAAGTCATAACGGGCCTGAGCGGTATGGGCGCCGCCAACATCCTGGCCGGTCGTGGAGGTCGCTCAGTCAGCGCGCCCTTTTTCTGCACGCGCGACGAGATGAACGCATTCCATCACGCACGTTGCGGCGAGAAACGCGGTCATTCCACCGACATCGTGTAGCGGGCTCAATGTGTTGATATCCACGGCAACGATGTCGAGTCCGGCGAGTCCTTGCAACAACGACAGGCCCTCACGGGCGGATACCCCGCCCCAGGTCGGTGTATAGACGCCGGGCGCGCACGACGGGTCGAAGAAATCCATGTCCCAACAGAGGTAGACGGGCTTGCCTTTCAGGCGCGAGTGAATGTGCTCGAGCGTTGCTTCGACTCCGCGCTGCGTCAAATCGATCCCGCTGATCAGCTCGTAACCCTTCTCTCGCGTGTGCTCGAAGACCCCCGGGCTACTGATTGTGCCGCGGGGTCCCACGTGAAGCGAGCTGGAGACGTCGACCACGCCTTCCTCGGCGGCGCGAGTGAATGTCGTGGCGGGGTTGTAGTCTTTGTAATTGCTGCCGGCCGGTGCCGCATCCTCGTCCGGATAAGTGTCGGTGTGGGCATCGAAGTGCAGCAGCGCGAGCCCGGGGTGCTTGTGATGAACCGCCCGGAGCTGCGGCAGCGAGACCGAGCCATCACCGCCGAACGTGACCGGCACCGCACCCGCATCCACGATGGATCGCACGGCCGCCTCGATTCGGTGGTAGGTCTCGAGAATGTCGCCGAGCACCACATCCACATCTCCGCAGTCGACGACGCGCAACGCCTCGAGCGGGTTGAAGTCCCACAGCGGCGGTTGATAGGGCCGCACGAGCGACGATTGGGCGCGAATCGCACTCGGTCCCATTCGTGCACCGAGGCGCACGGGGTGCAGACCGCAATCGAACGGAATGCCGAGAATCGCCGCTCCGGCGCCGGTCGGATTGACAGCCGACGGTATACCCATGAAGGTTCCAACCGGTTTCGTGCTCATGATCGCGCCTCTATCGCAGCCAGGAAGTCGGATGCCGGCAAAACGTGAGAAAGAGATCCTTCTCACATGTTATCGGATCCACACGCCAAGCGACCAACGGGGAGAAGGCTCTGAAAACGGTGCTCAGCGCAGGAGCTTCTTGCCGTGGAGCAGCGGCCGCGGATCGACGATGTTCTTGTCCAGCAATGCCGCCCTCGCGCCCATGCCGAAGGCGATGGTCATGAGCTGGGTGGCGTACAACACGGGGCGCGTGCTCTCGACGCCCATCTGCGCCTGCCGGGCGTCCAGGTTCGTGTGGCAAAACGGACACATGGTGACCAGCGCCTCGGCCCCGCACTCGCCGGCATTGGCGATGATCCTGCGCGACATCTCGAGCGCCAGCGCCGGGCGGGTGAGGCTCAGCGAGTTCCCGCAGCACTCGGTCTTCGACGACCACGCCACCGGCTCGGCACCCAGCGCGCGCAGCAGCGCGTCCATCTTCTGCGGGTACTCCGGACGGGCGTCGCCCACCACGCGCACCGGGCGCGTCATCAGGCAGCCGTAATAGCACGCGACCCGGAGGTTTTCGAGCGGGCGCTGCACCAGGGCGGCGACCCTGTCGAGCCCGGCGCGCTCCACGATGACGTCCAGCAGGTGTCGCACCTTGACGCCGCCGCGGTAGGTGTGCCCGGTCTCCGAGGCCACGGCGAGCGCCACCTTGGGGTCACGACGGGTTTGCTGCTCGCTTGCCCTGAGGCGCACGAAACAGGCGCTGCACGGCGAGGTCACCGTGTCGAGCCCCATGCGCTCCACGGTGGTCACGGTGCGCATCGGCTGCACGTTGCGCATGGCCGGATCGGCCGCAGCGGCGACGGTCGAGCCGCAGCATACCCATGCCGGCGGCACGACCAGATCGATATCCAGAGCCTTTGCCGTGATGCGCGCGGTGTGGTCGTACTCGGCGGCATGGGAGTCGGCCGAGCAGCCGGGAAAATAGCCGACCTTGTGCGCCGCGTCGGCCACCGGCGCCACCTTCCTCGGCGGGCGCACGATGCGCGGGATGATCCGCAGCCGGTTGCGCCGCAGCATCGCCAGTCCAACCTCCAGATCCTGAAACGGGCGACGCACGGCCATGTTGAACACGGCACTCAGTGTCAGCTCATGGACTCGGCCGAAGAGCTTCACGATGCGCAGGAATATCCGGCTGAAACGCGCCACCTCGGGGACGGCGGGAGCGATTCCACGTGCCTTCGCCTCCAGGCACAGGGCCTTCATCACCGTCGCCACATCGATTTGCTGTGGACAGCGCGCCGCACAGATATGACAGCTCGCGCAGAGCCAGATTGCCTCGCTCGCGAGCACGCGGGCATCGTCGAGCTGCACGCTGCGAATGACCTGGCTCGGGGTGATGTCGAACTTGTCGGCAAGCGGGCAGCCGCTGGTGCACTTGATGCATTGGTAGCAACGAAAGACATTCTCTCCGGCCCGCTGGCGCACGGCGTGAGCGAGTGTCCCGGGTACCGGCGGGGCCGGCGCCGGCACGTCCACTGCCCCGGGGTGGACCGCTTCATTCATGCCGGGGCCACCTCGGGGCGCGGCAGCAACCCGGCTCCCTCGACGATTGCACGCACCGCGGCCTCCCACTCGATGGCCATGATGTGGACCCCGGCGACCCCCTCGATCTCCTTCACCTGCTCAATTTGCTCCACGCAGATCCTGATACCCTCCGCCTGCCACGCTTCGCGGCGCGCGCGCTTGTCGTCCGAATCGATGCCGGCCACCGCGCCGGTCATTCGCTCCACGTACTCGTCGGCCACCCGCATGCCCGGGACCTTATCGCGCATGTATCGCGCCATGGCGGGGCTCTTCAGGGGCCCCACGCCGGCCAGGATGGCCGCTTTCTCGTGCAATCCCATGTCCACCACCCGCTGCATGTAGTCACGGAACAAGGGTACGTCGAAGATCATCTGGGTCTGGACGAAGTCCGCACCCGCGGCGACCTTCTTGGCGAGACGGTAGTGGCGCAGGTCGATGGGGTCCGCGAACGGGTTCGCCGCCGCCCCGATGAACCACGGCGGACCGCCGCCGGGGATCTCCTCGCCGCACTGGAAGCGGTTCTGATCGCGCATGTCCCTGACCATGCGCAGCAACTGCATGGAGTCCAGATCGTGGACGTTCTTGGCCTCGGGATGATTACCCGCCGACTGGTGATCACCGCTCAGGCACAACACGTTACGAATGCCATGGGTCGCAGCGCCGAGGAGATCGCTTTGAATCGCCAGACGATTGCGGTCACGGCAGGTCATCTGGATGATCGGCTCCAGGCCGTCACCCGCCATCACGATGCCGGTGGCGATGCTGCTCAAGCGTACGACGCCGGTCTGATTGTCGGTGACGTTGGCCGCATCCGCGCAACCCTCGAGCAGGGTGATCTTGTCCCTGACCACACGGGCATCGAAGCTCTTCGGCGGGCCCAGCTCGGCGGTGACGGCGAAATGACCGGCCGCCAGCACACGCTCCAGCGCGCTCCCCGATTTCAGCCTCGGGCTCGGTGGGGAATCCTGACTGCCGAGCGGCTCGACCAATTGCTGCTGCACCATGTGTCGGTCAACTCCTTGGAAAACTCAGCTCTTATTCATGCCGGCGAGGCGAAACCTCTAGGCGCCATCGTCCTCGGGCAGGCGCAGGTCTTCACGGACAATGCGCCGCACACCGCCGTCACGGCTGGTGGACCAGTCCTTCGGCGGCTCGATCTCCATCAGTTGCTCCATCAGACCGAGCCTTCCCATGCGTTCCCAGATGAGGCACCAGGCACAGGGCATGGTGGCATCCACCTCGCACTGCCCGTCCCGCACCCCCCCGCACGGGCCGTTGAACAACTGCTTGGGACAGCGCGTGACGGGGCAGATCCCACCGGTGCGATCCAGCACGCAGTTCCCGCACGCCTGACATCGCTCCTCCCACACCCCCTGCTCCGAGGGCCGACCCATGAAGGTGGTATCGAGCCCCGGCAATACGCGTTTGTCGGGGTAGCGCTCGGCGAGCGTCTGCACACCGATCCCGCAGCCGAGCGACAGGATGGCATCGTAATCGGGGAGGCGCTCTTCGAGCGCGGCCACGTACTCATCCTCGCACTGGCGCTGGACCATGGTCTCATCCACTTCCAGCACCTCGCCATCCACGCGGCTCGCCAGGCGCAGGGACGCGGCCAGCACCCCGACCTCCTTCTTGCCGCCGGCGAAACACACGGCAACGCAGGTGCCGCAGCCTACGGCCAGAACCTTGCGATGGCCGTGCAGCATCTTCTTGAGCTTCGCCAGATCCTTTTGTTTCGCAACAATCATCGTTGATCCTCGCTGGGCCGGTCGGCCTTGGCCGGCGCGGCCCTATCCGTTGTTGTCCTGCGCCTCCTCCATGGACGCGCTCCCGCGCTTCCCACCCGGCCCCGGCCGGGCGATGGGGCTTGGCCCCAGCCCGTCGACGGTTTCCACCAGCTCGGTCGCAACCTGCGAAAAGCGCGCGCCCATGGCCGCGGAGATGTTGATCATTCGCAGGCGCTCCGCCCCCAGCCCGATTTCCGCCAGCAATGCGCGTAGGTGATCGACCCGCTGTCGCGCGTGAAGGTTGCCTTTCTGATAGTGACAGGCCCCCTCTAGACAGCCGGCAACCAGCACACCATCCGCGCCATCCTCGAAGGCACGCAGCATGTGCAACACATCGACCCGTCCGGTGCACGGCAGCTCGACGATCTTGAGCGCGGTGGGATAAGCAAGCCGTGCTCCGCCGGCGAGATCGGCAGCGGCATAAGCGCAGTGCCGGCAACAAAAGGCAACGACCTCGGACTGATGGGAGCGCTTCTTCAGCATCACGCTTGTGCCTCCGGCCCTGGCGTGAACAGCGCGTCCACCTTGGCCCTCACCTGTCGATCGGTATAGTGCATCAAGTCGATGGCCCCGGCGGGGCAGGCGGCCGCGCACAGGCCGCAGCCCTGGCAAAGGGCCGGCTCGATGATCGCCGCACCGCTGATTCCGCCGACCCCGGTGAGCTCCGGTGCAATGCGAACGGCACCGAACTCACAACTGCGCACGCAGGTGAGGCAGCCGACACACAGAGCCTGGTCGACCTCCGCAACCTGCCCGCCGGCAGTGATGGTGTCCCGGGACAGCACCGTGGCGGCGCGTGCCGCCGCTGCCCTGGCGTGCACGATGGCCTCGTCCAGGAGGCGCGGATAGTGGGCCATCCCGGCCATGAACAAACCCTCCGAGAGAAAGTCCATCGGGCGCAGCTTGGCATGCGCCTCCATGAAGAACCCGTCCGCATCCAGGGGCACCTTGAGCCGGCTGCGCATCTCCTCGGCGGCGCGCGCGGGCACCACGGGCGTGCTCAGGACCAGCAGGTCGGGATTGAGTTTCAGTTCCCGTCCCAAGGCCTCGTCCCACAAACGCACCTCTACCGTTCCGGCAGCACCGTCGGACCCGAGCGCCTCCTGGTCGGATGATCCCCCCGTCACCCGCACCTCGGGCCGACTGTCGTCATCGTAGTGCACGAAGATCACACCCAGCTCGCGGGCCAGCGTGTAAAGCCGCTCCTTGAAACCGTAGGTGCGTATGTCGCGATAGGCGACGGTGATGGCCGCCGCGGGGTGGAGGCGCTTCAGCGTGATCGCGTTCTTGAGTGCCGTGGTGCAACAGATGCGGGCGCAGTAGCGCTCCGCCGGCCCGACGCACTGGATCATCACCACCGAGTCGGGCAGGGAAAAAGGGGACATGCTTATTTTCCTATTCCCGGAAAACAAGCATGTCCCCTTTTCCCCACTGCCCTGCGCGCCGGCGCAATGGCTTGCCAGCCTGGCCTCGAACTCCTGCTGGGTGAGGATATCGGGAGAAGTACCATAACCGTACTCATCCCCCCGGTATTCGGTGCCGCCGGTGGCGAGAATCGTCACACCGTGATCGACTTCGACAGGTCCCCCATCAGCGTCGGATTCGCTCTGCCCGATCGTCGAGGAAGCGCGCTTGGCGTTGTGTTGCAGGGTGGAGGTGAAATTGCCCACGAAACCGCGGGTACCTGTCAGCTCCGTCTCCAGGTGAACCGTGATGCTTCGCTCCGCGGCCACCCTGGCGACCAGCTCCTCCAGAAACTCCCGCGGCGCGAGGTAGCGCGAGCGCCCGTCGCGGAACAGGTTGCGGGTGGCCCCGAGGTCATCGAGCCCGAAGTGCAGATGACGCAGATTGCCCCCGAGCGCACCGCTCTTTTCCACCAGATGCACCGGAAAGCCCTGCTCTGCCAGGGCGAGCGCCGCCGACATCCCCGCCGCCCCCCCGCCCACCACCAGGGCCACCCTGGTAACGGGAATCTGCGAGGTGTCGAGCGGGCGGAGTTCCGCGCAACGAGCCGTCGACATACGCACCAGCTCCTTGGCCTTGGCGGTCGCACCGTCGCGATCCTCGGCGTGCACCCATGAGCACTGGTTGCGGATGTTCGCCATGTCGAACAGATAGGGATTGAGCCCGGCCTCGCGCAGGCTGCTCCGGAACAGCGGCTCGTGGGTAAGCGGTGTGCACGCGGCCAGGACGACCCGGTTCGCACCGCTCGTCTTCACCCGCTCGACGATGTCCGCGACGCTGTCCTGAGAGCAGGCGTAGAGGCAGTCCTCGCAGTGGACGACCCCTGGCAGGGACTTGGCGTATTCGGCCACCCCGGGCACATCGAGCACCCCGCCGATGTTGCTGCCGCAGTGGCAGACGAAGACCGCCAGCCTGGGATCCTGGTCGCGGATCTCGCGCTCGGGGGGATACTCGGCTTGCCGGGCCAGCGCGCCGCGCGTCCTCGCCAACAGCCCTCCCCCCCCCGCCGCCGCGGCACTCGCCTCGACCAGCGAGTCCGGGATGTCCTTCGGTTCACGAAACGGACCGACCGCGTAGACGCCCGCGCGACTCGTCTGCAAGGGATCGTACTGCACCGTGCGGCAGAAACCGTGCTCGTCCAGCTCGACCCCGAGCCGCTTGGCGAGCGCCCGTACGCTGTCCGAGATCTCCATGCCCACCGCGAGCACCACCATCTCGAACTCTTCCTCGCGCATGGCGGGCGGGCTCGGGAATGGGGAGCGTCGCGTCTGTGCGGGCCTGTCCTCCGCGCAGCGTGGCATGCGGTCCAGAAATTTCAGCACCAGCCCCCTGGTGGCCGGATTCTCCTTGAGCGAGGAGATTCGGCAGCGGGTATAGCCGATACCGTACTCGTCACGGGCACGCCGGTAGTAGCCTTCGTATCCCTTGCTGAAGGAGCGCGTGTCCATCATGAACACCCGAACCTCGGTGTCGGGCTCGTGCTGGATGGCCATCATTGCCTGCTTGGCGGAATACATGCAGCACACCGATGAGCAGTAGTCGTGATTCTGATCGCGGGATCCCACGCACTGCAGGAAGGCGATCTTCTTCGGAATCCTGCCATCCGACGGACGCTGCACGTCGCCCCTGGTGGGCCCCGAGGCGCTCAGCAGGCGCTCGAACTGCAGTGCGGTGACGACGTTGGGGAAGCGGCCCAAACCGAATTCTTCCGAAAGCTCCGCACGGTATAGCTGGTAGCCCGGGGCAAGCACGACCGCCCCCACGTTGAGATCGCGAGTCGCCCCGAGCATCTCGTAATTGATGGCATTGACACCGCAACTGTCGGAGCACATCAAGCACTCGGAGCAGATACCGCAGGAAAGGCAGCGGCTCGCTTCAGCGCGTGCCTGTTCCGGCGAGTAACCGGTTTGGATCTCGGTGAAACCGCCCAGCCGCCGCGCACCCTCGATACTCGGCACGGGCTCACGCGGGGTTATCCTTATCTCACCGCTGCGTATGCGGGCGTCGAGCTCTGACTGCGCGAGCTCCGCCACGGGCTGCTCCGCCGGGGGCTCGGCCTGTGTCGCCTCTCCGCACAAGTAGCGGTGGACACCCTCGGCGGCCCGATGCCCGCTGGCGACGGCTTCGACGACGTAGGCGGTGCCGCTGATGCTGTCGCCCGCGGCGAACACGCCGGGTCGATCGGTGGCCAGGCTGGTGGAGTTCACCGCGATGGTGCGCTGGGCGGAGAGCGCCACGCCCGCATCCTCGGGGATGAAGCCGAGCCCGACGCGTTGCCCGACGGAAAAGATGAGCACATCGGCGGGCATCACGTGCTCGGAGTTCGGCTCTATCACGGGAACGGCCTTGCCCGCGCCGTCGACATCGAAGCGTTCGACGCGCTGGCACTCCAAACCGGCCACTCGGCCGCGGCCGTCGTCGACGACACGCAGGAAGTTGAGCCCCACGTGCATGCGAACTCCCTCGGCCCGCGCATCGGCGATTTCGGCCTCGCTCGCCGGGATCCTGCCCGAGCTGCCCCTGACGGCCATCTGTACGTCGTTTGCCCCGAGGCGCAGCGACGTGCGCGCGACATCCATGGCGACGTCTCCGCCGCCGACGACCAGCACCCGCTTGCCCTCGATGCAGGCGCGCGGCCCGGCGCTCGGGATATCGGTCCCGCTCACACCGGCGGGGCAGCCCCGCTCGTGTTTTTCCGCTGTGCGTTCCGCCAGCCGCACGTCACGCAAGAACCGGGTGTTGATCAGCACGCCGTCGAGGTCATTACCCGGGATCGGCAAGCGGATTCCCTCGTGTGCTCCCACGGCGATGAGCACGGCGGCGAAACCTTCGTCGAAGAGCTCATCGAGACTGTTGACGGGCGTGTCGAGCTTGAGCTCGACGCCGAGATCGAGGATGTCCTGCACCTCGCGGTCCACGATGGCACCGGGCAAGCGAAACTCTGGAACACCGACCCGCAGCATGCCGCCCGCCACCGGCAACGCCTCGAGGATCGTCACCGGATACCCCTGCTTGCACAGGTCCTGGGCGGCCGTCAGGCCGCACGGTCCGGCACCGATGATGGCGACACGCTGGTCGCGGAGAGGCGCAATGCGCTCGGGCGCAACGCGCGGCTCGGCATACATGGTGTCGGTGACGAAGCGTTTCAGGGCGCGGATGTTCAGCGGCTCATCCACCTTGCCCCGAGTGCACGCGGTTTCGCAACGGTGGTCACAGATGCGGCCGCAAATGGCGGGGAACGGATTGTCTTCCTTGATGGTGCGCAAAGCCTCCTCGATGCGGCCCGCGCGGATGAGCGAGATGTAGCCCTGCGCGCGCTGGCCCGTCGGACAGGCGTCACGGCATGGCGCAATGCCGCGTTTCTCGATCGCAAACGCCTCGGGAACGGCTTGAGGGTAACGCTTGTAGGCGGCTCGCTGCTGGATCAACCCCTCGTCGAAGAAGCTCGGCAGCGCTTCGGGGCAGACCTCGGCGCAATCCCCGCAGCCATTGCATATGTCGGGGTCGATGTAGCGCGGGCGGCCGCGCACGGTGGCCGTGAAACTCCCCGCGCTCCCGCTAAGGCCGACGACTTCGCTTTGCGTCAGAATTTCGATATTGAGGTGTCGCCCCGCCTCGACGAGCCGCGGTGAGATGGTGCACATGGCACAGTCGTTGGTGGGAAAAGTCTTGTCGAGCCGGGCCATATGACCGCCGATGGCCGAGTCCTTCTCCACCAGATAGACCTTGTAGCCGGAATTGGCCAGATCCAGCGATGCCTGCATGCCGGCGATGCCGCCGCCCACGACCATGACCGCGCCCACCATGTCCGGGGCGGCCGCGCCGTCGGTTTCCGGGGTCGCTCGCGTGCGCCCCTGCATCTGCCCGCTCACATCAACCATTCCACCCGCCTCGCACTGTGCGACCATGGGGCGCGATACGCACTCGCCTCCGCATTCCGGGGAAAGCCGGGTAATCGACCCCGGCTCGCGCCAATGCTAGTAGACCATTTCGTCCGAGAACCTGATCCAGATCAATGACACGTCACGTGAACCGCGCGGTGGTAAGCCCTCAGGGCTCGGGCGCTAATAACTTTGCCACCTTGGGGGGTCGAAGCACCCGCCTGGCAAGGCGCGAGGGGAGCGAATAGTCACTCGGTTAAACCGGCGAGCAACGCCGCCAGGCGGGATGCATCGGCACTCCAGATGGTAGAGCTATTGCCATCAACACCCTCAGCTCGGGGTCAACAGGTTCGCCAGCTCGGAGACGTCGGGCATGTCGGCGCAGTGCCAGATCGCCTGCTCCAGCGCATCGGCTCGTGTCCGCGTCAGACGGGCGCTGCTCAGGCGCTGGAATTTCGCCCTGAGCTCTTCGTCATTCGGCGGCGCCGTCACATCCCACAGCGGTCTGACCTCACCCGAGTCGAGTGTGGAGCCGTCTTGCAGCTCAATCACGACGCGCGACAGGCGCTCTTGCGGGAACCGGGCATTGAAGGTGTCGTCTTCAATCAATTCCACCCGTGCGGCCAGATCGAGGATCAGCGGGTCATGCAAGGCGGCGTCGTTCAACTGCTCGTAGTCCAACCGGCCATGCACCAAGGCGCCGGCCACGGGAAACGGCAGACTGTACTGGGCCTCCTCGGTGGTTTCGGGATGACGGGTAGTCAACCGCGTCGCCTCGTGAAAGGCGGAAACGCGGATGCTTCGAATGTCTGCGGCGCGAATCTCGTGTGCGCGTTGCAGGTTGACCGCGCCGGCGATGGCCGCTTGCGCCCAGTAGCAAACGGCATAGGGCTTGAAAGCCTGCTCCATGATGGCCCACTGCTGTCCCAGATCGGCCCAGATTTCGCCCACCTCCGGTGCTTCCACGGTCAGCGCCGGCGCGCCGCTGAAGCCGCCGTGTGCCAGCAACCCCGCGCTCACGCCCGCCATCGCGCCCCAGCCGGAGCCGTCCTTGAGCATGGTGGGATGGTCGATGCAGCGCATCATCTGCGAGCGCGGGCCGTGATACTCGGCAATACCCAGCGCGTGCCGGGTCTGCTCGCGTGTTGCGCCCAGACGCCGCGCCGTGATGGCCGCGCAACCCAGGGCATTCCACGCGCCCGAGGTGTGATAATCGCACGCGCTCGCATGCAGGGATTTCCCGGCCCGGGTCGCGATCTCGTAGCCCATCACGAGCGTCGCCAGCAGCTCGCGCCCGGAAATCGGCCGGCCGTTCAGCCGCAGTGTCGCCAGCGCCGCGGGCACCAGCGCCACCCCCGCATGACCCTTGACCGGGAGGCAACTGTCGTGAATATCCAGCGCGTCAATGGTCATGCCATGGGCGAGCGCGGCTCCAGGCGGCGAGACCTGACGTCCATCGAGCCACAGCTCGGCCCCCGTCCCCGCGAAAGCGGCGGCCGCGAAATCGTAGACGATGCCGGACAACGCCGTTTGTCTTGCGGCAAGGGCTGTTCCGATGGTGTCCAGAAAGCAACGCCGGACCTGGTTTCTCACCGTGTCCGGCAACTGCTCCCATTTCAACTCATGGACGAACTCGATTGCATTCATGGCTTCTCCCCAGGGACACGGACATACCCGGCTCTCCGGCAACGAGCTCGCCCACGATAGCCGCTGCAGAACTGCCACGGCGCTCGAGCTCATGCATGAACCCTTCGGCACGCTCGGGCTTCAGCGCGACCAGCAAGCCGCCGGATGTCTGGGCATCGCAAAGGATCAACTGAGCGTGCTTGCTCACCTCGGGATGGTACGTCACCCAGTCGTTCAGGAACCGCCAGTTGGCGTGGGTACCCCCGGGTGCCATCCCTTCCGCGACGTACTTCCAGGCGGCCTCGAGGACCGGAACTTCGTCGAGCCAAACCGTCGCCGCGCAGCCGCTCGCCGCCACCAGGTTTCGCAAATGCCCGAGCAGCCCGAAACCGGTGACGTCGGTGCAGGCGCTGGCGACGACGAGCCGCATCGCATCGCCGGCATCCCGATTCAGGGCGCACATCGATTCAACCGCCGAGCTGATAGCGCCGTCGGTATCCCGGTCATTCTTCGCGGCGGTCGTGATGATGCCGACACCGAGCGGCTTGGTCAGCACCAGCAGGTCGCCGGGTCGGCCACCACCGATTGTCACGATCTCTTCGGGCCGCACGATGCCGGTAACCGCGAGACCGTAGATCGGCTCGTCGGACTTGATGGTGTGCCCCCCCACCACGTCGATGCCCGCTTCGCGCGCCTTCTCCGCGCCACCTCTGAGGATCCGACCCAATACATCCGGCCCCAACGAGTCGTCGGGAAACCCCACAATGTTCAGCGCCGTCAGCGGACGAGCGCCCATCGCGTATACGTCGCTCAACGCGTTGGCGGCGGCGATAGCACCGAACGCGTAGGGGTCATCCACGATCGGAGTGAAGAAATCGGTCGTGAGAACCAGGGCTCGTTCGTCGTCGATCCGGTACACCGCCGCGTCGTCGGCAGTCGAGCTGCCGACCAGAACCGCCGGGTCAGTGATCGCGGGCGAGCTTTCGAGAAGGGAGAGCAGGTAGCCCGGCGGGTGCTTGGCCGCGCAACCCGCCCGTTTCGCGATTTTCGTCAATCGGACGTCCATTGCCTCGTACTCCTGCACAGTGGTTTTGACCGTATCAGTGATGAACGCGAGCCAGGCCCAGGAAGCGTGGCACCTGCCGGGAGTAGCTTTGAAACTGCTCACCGAACTGGCGGGCAAGCCACGGTTCCTCGGCGAACGGCGCCATGAGGAACCACGCGATGACGAGCGCGCCGATCGCCGCGCCAAGCAGGGAATTCGTGATCAGCACCACCCCCAGGTAGCTGAGAATCTCGGCGACGTACTGGGGGTTGCGCGAGTAGCGGTAGGGGCCGCCGGTGACCAGATCGCCTTGCAGGCCGAGCGTCTGGTGCACGCTCAGGGTGCGCATGCCCCACTCGTTGAACGGCACCGCGAAGCCCATTGCCGCGACACCAACTGCCCGAAACGACCAGTGGTCGAGGCCCAGGGTCCCCCAGTCCAGAATACCGATGACGGCGATGCCGATCCCGCTGACCGTGTACGAGATCCAGACGAACCAGAACTGCCAGGAGCCTGCCGCCGGCGGCGGCCACAGGCCGACCTTCGGATAGCACAGGTTGACCGCGAGGCCCGTCGCGAAACACACGGCCGCGAGCACGAAGATTGCGAAGAGAACGCTCTTCAGCACCGGCCAGGCGGGCAGCGCCGAGCCGGACAAGACCACAACGGCGCCGCCAACGGCCACGACCAGCGCCACGTAGCTGGCGCGCGTCGAGACCGCCTCGAGCACGGCGACCGCACTTTGCCTCAGGTCCAAGTCCGGTTTCTCCTAACCCGGCCGAGCCGGGACGAAACAGGGCATCGAGCACTCGCGGCGTTGCGG
>CAZSDY010000026.1:0-3447 GCA_964605765.1 uncultured Ectothiorhodospiraceae bacterium
ATGGATATGCGCCGCGAGCACGGTGATCTCGCACTCGAGCTCGTCGCCGGAAAGCTCCGCTGCATCGACAGCGACGGGTCCACTCGAAAGGGCAGCGGGCGAGGCGGAATCCATCATCATCGCGGTATCCTGGTATCTGGTGATATATACAGTAATATATACGATATGTCCTTAATCTTCAACACATTATATTGCTCGTTGTCCCGCGGCGCCCCGCCTGGCGCGGCGCTCCAGGAACGTACACGGCAATATCCGTATCGGTCTTGTCGCGCGGAGCGCACCAAGGATGATTCAGGGCGATGGAATACAGTTTCGGCCTTTCCACAGTTTCGAAAAGATGGCCCTTGCAGTGTGCAAGTGTTGCGGGCCCATCAGCAAGTTCACGGCTACCTCGCTGCCCGTCGGGGAGAGAACACATCCCAACCAGCCGTCTTCATCAACCTATTCTTGGACATGCTCGCGCAGAATCGGGTTGTTGTTGCGTAGTTGCCTGTCGTCGATGGCGTAGAGTGCCCACCCGGTAACAATCGGAACGGTTGTGAACGCTACCTCACAGCGCTCGGCGGCACTTGGCCCCACTTTCCTGACAGAGGGGTCCACAATACCCCGCCGCGCTGAGTGCAGGGACCCGGCGTTCGCTCATTGATCATCGTCGTCACCGAGGTGCCAGCCAAGCATCCGTCGTTCATGAAAGACACGCGCCACGATGATGTCGCCTGAGTCGTCCACGGTGAACGCTATCAGATGTCGCGGTTGGCGCACCGTCGGTTTCGGAAGCTTCCTTGCGCTGCACCGCAGGTGATAGACGAAGTACCCCTCGCGGATGTCATCAATAGTCCTTGCGCCGATTCGACGCGGGTCTTCACGTGCATCCCTCAGCGTTTGGTCCAGCAGCCGTCGATACCGGTCGCGTGCACGCTTGCCGAAATCGTTCTGGCTGCGTCTGATCGTGCTCGCCATGTCGCGTCGGGCCGGGCCCGTGACGCGGATTCGCCTCACACGCCGGAACTTCGAGCGAACCCGGCACGCTCTTCGGCGTCGATTTCATCGAGCAGGCTGGCGGTGTAGTCGGTCAGGTCACCATCAGCCACAGCCGCCTCGGCTTCATCGAGCGCGTTGCGCAGTGCTTCCAGCTTGGGCGTCTCTCGAGCTTCGCGGCGTTGCACGAGCCGCAGACCATCGCGCAGCACCTCACTGCCCCGCGCCGAGCCTCTCAGCGCGCGCGGCGCTCTCCGTTGCGTCGGATGCATTGCTCTCTCGCGCCCACTCGCCGAGCTGCGTCGAGAGCAGGTCGGCGAGCGCGCGGATGTGCGCCGGCTGGTCGTTCAGCGCCGGGATATAGTGGAAGGCCTCGCCGCCCGCATCGAGGAACAGGTCGCGGTAGCGCATGTCGATCTCTTCCAGGGTTTCCAGGCAATCCGCTGAAAAACCCGGGGAGATGACGTCGACGCCGCGAACGCCGCTCGATGCCCACTCGCCGAGCAGCTCGTCGGTGTAGGGCTTCAACCAGGGCTCCCTGCCCACGCGCGATTGGAAGGAGACGTCCCAGTCCTCATCGCCGAGCCCCAGTGCCTCGCTCACGAGGCGCGCGGTCTTGCGGCATTCGCAGGGGTACGGATCGCCCGCCAGAAAATAGCGCTGCGGCAGGCCGTGAAAGGAATAGAGCAGGCGCTCGGCCCTGCCGTGCGTGTCCCAGGAAGCCTTCACGGCGTCGACCAGCGCCTCGATATATCCCGGGTGATCGTGGTAGTGGGTGAGGAAGCGCAGCTCCGGCAACCAGCGCCAGGTGCGCAAGGTCGCGGCGACCGCATCGAAGGTGGAGCCGGTGGTGGTTGCCGAGTACTGCGGGTAGAGCGGCAGCACGACGATGCGCCGTGCGCCGGCGCTGCGTAGCGTCTCCAGGGCGTAGGCAATGCTCGGCTGCCCGTAGCGCATGCCGAGCGCGACCTTGACCGGTCCCGTGTCGCGCTGCCCCAGCTCGCGATCGAGAAGCTCGGCCTGGCGGCGGGCGTGGGCGAGCAGCGGGGAGCCGTGCTCGGTCCAGATGGCCCGGTAGGCTCTGGCCGAGCGCCCCGGCCGCACGATCAGGATGACCTGCAGCACCGCGAGCCATATGACCCGGGGTACCTCGATGACCCGCGGGTCGGAGAGAAACTCCGCGAGATAGCGGCGCACGGCCCCCCGCGTGGGCGCCTGCGGGGTGCCGAGATTCGTCAGCAGCACGCCCGAGAGCGCTTCCTCGCCGTGCGAGAATGCTGTTTCAGCGGCGGGCTGGGACATGGGCATCGGAATTCCGGCTTGACTCGGCGAAGTATAACGTTATGTTTCGCGGACCGGATGCGACATTCTTGATCCGGCTCGTGTTGGTAAGACGCCGGACACAGGCATTGAACGAATCACCAGTGACAACGGGCGATCTGAAATTCACCGAGGTGCCGGCAGTCGGCGGCGCCTGCGACGGGCCGGGGCTGATATCAATGGAGCAGGCGCTCGCCTTTCTGCTCGAACGCGCCCGTCCCGTGACGCGGGACGAATGCGTCGAGCTGCGCGCCGCGCGCGGACGGGTGCTCGCGCGAGCGCAATTCGCACGGGTCGATGTGCCCGGTTTCGACAACAGCGCCATGGATGGTTACGCGGTGCGCGCAGCGGACGTGGCGCGCGCGGGGCGCATCGAACTCGCCATCACGCAGCGCGTGGCGGCGGGCTATCTCGGGCGTCCGCTCGGCCCCGGGGAGGCGGCGCGCATCTTTACCGGCGCCGCGCTGCCGGCAGGCGCCGATACAGTTGTCATGCAGGAAGATTGCGAGGTGAGCGGCGATACACTCGTCTTTCAAGGACCGGTGCCGGCCGGGCGCCACGTGCGCCCGCGCGGCAACAACGTAGGGCTCGGCAGCGAGGTCCTCGGCGCGGGCACGCGCTTGCGCCCCCAGGAGATGGGAATGGCCGCCGCGGTTGGTCTGGAATCGCTGCCGGTTTGCGGGCGCCTGCGCGCCGCGTTTTTCTCGAGCGGTGACGAGTTGGTCGAGCCGGGCGGAGCGCTCGGCGCGGGCCAGATCTACAACTCGAACCGCTACAGTCTGCTCGGTCTGCTCGAGGCGCTCGGCTGCGAGAGCGTCGATCTCGGTATCGTACCCGACGACGAAGCGCGCACCCGGGCGGTGTTGCTGGAGGCAGCCGAGGTGGCGGACGTCGTCATCACCAGCGGCGGTGTGTCGGTGGGCGAGGAAGACTACGTCAAGTCGGCGCTGCGCTCGGTGGGGCGCCTGGAGATGTGGCAGGTGGCGGTCAAACCCGGCAAACCGCTCACGTACGGGCGAATAGGCGAAGCGGATTTTCTGGGGCTGCCCGGCAATCCCGTCTCGACCCTGGTGACCTTCTGCCTGTTTGTGCGTCCCTTCATCCTCGCGCGGCAGGGCGTGAAGGCGCCGGTGCCGGTGTGGATGTCAG
>CAZSDY010000026.1:3547-22282 GCA_964605765.1 uncultured Ectothiorhodospiraceae bacterium
CCTTAGAATCTACTTTAAGGGGTCTGACCCCTTTGGATGCCGTCATGATCAGGGTGCAGACGGATGACTTCGATGTGGGCGCCGAGCTCGAGGCGCTGCGCCGCGCCGCACCGCGGGCCGGGGCCGTGGCGAGCTTCGTGGGACTGGTGCGCGAAGCGAGCGCTCAGGCGAGCATCACGTCGATGACGCTGGAGCACTATCCCGGGATGACGGAAAAGGCGCTGCGCGACATCGCCGACACGGCCGCTTCGCGCTGGGAGGTCGCTGCCACACGTATCATCCACCGCGTGGGGATACTGTACCCGGGTGACCAAATCGTGCTGGTGGCCGTCGCAAGCGCGCACAGGGCCGAGGCGTTCCAGGCCTGCGAGTTCATCATGGATTATCTCAAGACGCAGGCGCCGTTCTGGAAAAAGGAAGAGACCGGTGAGGGGGCGCGCTGGGTCGCGTCGCGCCAATCAGATACGCTTGCCGCCGAGCGCTGGAGTGCCGAAAAGCAGACGTGAGGCCAATGCGCTGGAGTGACACGTGCCGGCCCGGGATGCCGGGACGAGGAGGCGAGTAGAAATATGCCATCGCGCAGACTCATGAACAGCGCGGGTTTCGTGGCCTGCGCCGCGCTGCTCGGCTATGCCTACTACTCGCAATTCGTGATCGGCCTGGAGCCGTGCCCACTGTGTATCTTCCAGCGTATCGGCATCATCGCGGTGGGCGTGGTCTTCGGGCTCGCCGCGCTGCACGGCCCGGGGCGCATCGGAGCACGCGTCTACGGCGTGCTGGTCGCGCTCGCGGCGGCCGGGGGCGGTGCCGTGTCGACGCGTCACGTGTGGCTGCAGCACCTGCCGCCCGATCAGGTTCCGGAATGCGGCCCCGGCCTCGAGTACATGCTGGATGCGTTCCCGCTCAGCGAGACCTTGCGCATGGTCTTCACGGGCTCCGGCGAGTGCGCCGAGATCAACTGGGTGTTTCTCGGCCTGAGCATGCCGGCGTGGACGCTGGTCTGCTTCGTGGCCCTCGGGGTGGGCGGCCTGATACTAAACTGGCGCAGATACCAGTAGGAGCGGGATTCATCCCGCGAACCTCACGGGGCATTAATCCCGTGCCGCCGCCGTTCGCGTGCGTGCGCCGGCGCCGATGCGCCCGATTCCCGGCAGCTTGATGGCCGGGCGCAATGGGTCGATGCCGAAACTGAGCCCCAGCACGTTGAGCTCCAGTCCCTCGCGGCGTGCAAGCAAGACACCGATCAAGCCGAGCGCGGAAATCTGGTACCCGCTGCCGCTCGGCGCACGGGCAATCACAGACCCGTTGGCGAGAAAGTCCTTGCCGATGGCCGTGGTCGGGAGTTCCAGCGCGAGCGCCGGCACCTGCCTGCCGACCCACGCCGTGAACGTATTGCTGTTCGGGCCGGGCCACAGACGATAGGTTCGCGGGAAGGGGTAGCGCCGCACGGCGTCCGCGATGGTGGGAATGGAGGCAGCCGCCGCGGGGCCGCGCAGGTCGGCGAGCACCTCGGGTGCGGCCCCGTACCAGGCACGGTCGGGTACGCCCCGGTGCGACATCAGGACGGGCAAGCCGTGCCATGCCTGCCAGCCGAGTACTTCGTGAATGGTGTACGCGGCCGCCGCGCGCGGCTTTACCGCAATCCACGTGTGCACGGCGAACACACCGCGCCAGTTGAACGCGCGTGCGGCGTAGACCTGGACGACCGCTTCGCGCACGGTCTCTGGATCGGGGGCGATCCCGGTGCTCGACCGATCCGCGGTGCGCCAGTCCTCACCGAAACTGATATTGCCGAACAGAGCCATGTACAGGGGACCGATGAGCAGCGCGGCGAAGACGAGTCCGAGTCTGCGCATCCATTTCATGGCGCCATTGTAGCCGGATTGGGTGCCCGGGCGGGGGGTCCGGTTGCCCCTGCCACGTTGCGGGGCCACACTGCAGGGCGCCGCCCGGGGGCGGGCGCAGACTTTCATCGGCGTCGCATAGCCGGTAAGTTGTCGGGCGGGCGCAGCGATGCGATTCGGGGGTCGGGAGACGCGGGGCATGTTGGGCGAAACGGTGAAGGCCATCGAAGCGGTGCTGGGAGCGCAAGCATGCATCAAGGACGAGGCCCGGATGGCGTCCTACCTCGTCGACCGGCGCGGGCGCTACTGCGCGAAGGCCGCACTGGTCGCGCGGCCGGGGACGACCGAGGAGGTTTCCCGTGTCGTGCGCCTGTGTCACCAGCACGGCGTGGGGGTCATCCCGCAAGGCGGCAACACCGGACTCGTCGGCGCTTCCATCCCCGACGAGAGTGGCCGGCAGGTGCTGTTGAGCCTCGATCGCATGCGGCGCGTGCGCGCCATCGATGCCTTGGATTTCACGATGACGGTCGAGGCGGGCTGCATCCTGGCGGACGTGCAGGCGGCCGCGCGGGAAGCGGGGCTGCTGTTTCCAATGAGTCTTGCCTCCGAAGGGAGCTGCTTGATCGGCGGTAATCTCGCCACCAACGCGGGCGGCACCGCGGTGCTGCGCTACGGCAGCGCGCGCGACCTGGTGCTCGGCCTGGAGGTGGTGCTCGCCGATGGTGCCGTGTGGAATGGCTTGCGTGCCCTGCGCAAGGACAATACCGGCTACTGTCTGCGGCATCTGTTCGTCGGTTGCGAAGGTACGCTCGGAATCATTACCGCCGCCGTGCTCAAGCTGTTTCCGAGACCGCGGCAGGTGGTGACGGCACTCGTCGCGGTGCCCGACGCGCACCGCGCATGCCGGCTGCTCTCGCGCTGCCGCAACGACCACGGCGATGTGGTCACCGGCTTCGAGTACATCGACCGCGCTTGCCTGGATCTGGTCTTCCGGCACATTCCCGGTATGCGAGACCCGCTGCGCGAGCGCTACGAGCATTACGTGCTGGTCGAGCTCGGTTGTGCCCGCTCCGGTGGCGATCTGCGCGCCGAGCTCGAGGGCTTGCTGGAAAGCGCACTCGGTCTCGGAGAGGTGCTCGATGCCGCCGTAGCGGCCACGTCGGCGCAGGCCGCCGCGCTGTGGAAGCTGCGCGAGTCCATCCCCGAGGCGGCGCGCAGTGCGGGTCCCGGCATCCGGCACGACGTGTCGGTGCCCGTGTCGAAGGTGGCGGAGTTCCTTGATCGCGCGCGGGATCTCGTGTGCCACCTGCATCCGTGTGCGTGCGTCATCGCCTTCGGCCACATGGGCGACGGCAACATCCACTTCAACATCACCAAGCCGCCCGGTGTGGACGCGGACGCGTTCCTCGCCCCCGAGCAGTCAGTGCATGCGGCGATCTACGACCTGGTCGCCGACATGCATGGCAGCTTCAGCGCCGAGCACGGCATCGGACGGCAAAAGCGTGGCGAGCTGCGCAAGTACCGGCCGGCCGTGGAGGTCGAGCTCATGCGCACGCTGAAACGTGCGCTCGACCCCGAGAATATACTGAATCCGGGACGTGTCGTGTGAAGGTGAAGATGCAGCGGGCATAGCGGTGCTCGCCATGCCCCGTAGGAGCGGACTTCAGTCCGCGAACCCGGCGGGCGAGAGATTTGATGCCCTGCGAGGTTCGCGGGATGAATCCCGCTCCTACGAGCGGGCGATCCAAACGGCCGCAGCCCTTCGGACCCCTCTTGTGGCGGCGGGCTTCAGCGTGTTTGCGGGATGCTGAAGTCGGCGCCCTGGCGGATGCCCGAGGGCCAGCGCGAGGTCACCGCCTTGAGCCGCGTGTAGAAACGCACACCCTCAGGACCGTGCATGTGATGATCGCCGAACAGTGAGCGCTTCCACCCGCCGAAGCTGTGATAGGCGGTGGGCACGGGAATGGGTACGTTGACCCCGACCATGCCGATGTTGACGCGCGCGGTGAAATCGCGCGCCGCGTCGCCGTCGCGCGTGAAGATGGCAGTGCCGTTGCCGTACTCGTGCTCGTTGACGAGGCTGAGCGCTTCCTCGTAGTCCCCGGCGCGCACGATGCCGAGCACCGGGCCGAATATCTCCTCCTGGTAGATGCGCATGTCGGGGCGCACCTTGTCGAACAGGCAGCCGCCCAGAAAATAGCCGTTCTCATGGCCTTCCACGCGGCACTCGCGGCCGTCGACGACGAGCTCGGCGCCTTCTTCCACGCCCAGATCGACATAGCCCTTGACCTTGTCGTGATGCGCCTTCGTGACCAGCGGCCCCATCTCGGCTTGCGGGTCGGTATAGGCGCCGATCTTCAGATCGCGTATACGCGGGGTGAGCCGCTCGATGAGCGCGTCGGCGGTCTCGTCGCCCACCGTGACCGCGACGGAGATGGCCATGCAGCGCTCTCCCGCCGACCCGTAGGCCGAGCCGATGAGCGCGTCGGTCGTCTGATCGAGGTCCGCGTCGGGCATCACCACCATGTGATTCTTGGCCCCGCCGAGCGCCTGCACGCGCTTGCCGTGATCGGTGCCGGTGCGGTACACGTACTCCGCAATCGGGGTGGAGCCGACGAAGCTGACAGCCGCCACGTCCGGGTCGGCGAGCAGGGCGTCGACTGCCTCCTTGTCACCGATGACCGCGTTGAGCACCCCGTCGGGCAGCCCCGCCTCGCTTGCGAGCTCCACGAGGCGCAGTCCCGCGGAAGGGTCGCGTTCCGAGGGCTTCAGCACGAAGGTGTTGCCGCAGGCGATGGCGATCGGGAACATCCACAGCGGCACCATGGCGGGAAAGTTGAACGGTGTGATACCGGCACACACGCCGAGCGGTTGGCGGATCGAGAAGCTGTCGATGTTCTTCGCCACGTTCTCGTTGTGCTCGCCCTTGAGCAGTTGCGGGATGCCGCAGGCGAACTCCACGATCTCGGCCCCGCGTGTGACCGAGCCCTTGGCGTCCTCGAGCGTCTTGCCGTGCTCTCTCGCGAGCAGCGTCGCGACCTCTTCCTTGTGCGACTCGATGAGGTCGCGGTAGCGGAACAGGATGCGCGCGCGCTGTGCGGGCGGTGTCGCGGCCCATGCGGGGAAAGCGTCTGTCGCCGCCTCCACGGCTTGGCGCACCTCGTGCACGCTCGCATAGGGGGCGTGCGCGTCGACCTCGCCGCTGGCCGGATTGAAGACATCACCGAAGCGGTTGCTTTGGCCGGCGACGCGCCGGCCGCCGATGTAATGCTCGAGAATCCTGGGCGATTGGGCAGCGTCTGTCACGTTCATTCCTCCCTGCTTGTAGGTTGATCAACGATATCGCAATTGCGCGGGCTTGAATACGGCCACAGCGCTTGTGATCATCGGTCCACATTCACCGCGGAGACCAAGCGCCATGCCGAGCCTCTTTTCGAAGATCGTGAGCGGGGAGCTGCCCGCCGATGTCGTCTACCGGGACGACAGGGTCACCTGCTTCAGGGACATCCATCCTGCCGCGCCCGTGCATATCCTCATCGTGCCCAACCGGGAAATACCCACCTTGAACGACCTCACGGAAGACGACCGGCTGCTCGCCGGGCACATGCTCGTGGTGGCGGGCAGGCTCGCGGCCGAGGAGGGCATTGCCGAGGACGGCTATCGCGTGCTGATCAACTGCAACCGTCACGGGGGCCAGGAAGTCTATCACCTGCACCTGCATCTCATGGGCGGGCGGCCCATGGGCCCAATGGTGGTGCGGGTCTGAACGACGGCCTCGAGTTCTCGATTGACGCGCGCCGGCAGGCGTAGAATGGGCCGCGTGGAAAGGCGGTTTCTGAACTTTCAGTGGGGGAGCAGGCAATGTCTCATTCCGGGGTCTTGAGCCGCGCCGGTCTTGGCGAGGCTGAGCTGAGTGGTGGCGGACTGGTCGTCAATACGCCGATCGACGGCGCGGAGCTGGCACGCCTGCCAGCGCACGGGGAGGCCGAGGTGCAGGCCATGATTGGGCGCAGCGCGGCCGCTTTTGCGGCCTGGCGTTCGGTGCCGGCGCCGCTGCGCGGTGAGCTCGTACGCCTGCTGGGCGAGGAGCTGCGCGGCGCCAAGGAGGCCCTCGGTGCGCTGGTCAGCCTCGAATGCGGCAAGATCCTCCAGGAGGGCCTCGGCGAGGTGCAGGAGATGATCGACATCTGCGACTTCGCGGTCGGACTCTCGCGCCAGCTCTACGGGCTCACCATCGCCTCGGAGCGCCCGGGTCACGCGATGCGCGAGTGCTGGCATCCACGCGGCCCGTGCGGCGTGATCACCGCCTTCAATTTCCCGGTGGCGCCGTGGGCCTGGAATGCGGCCATCGCCCTGGTGTGCGGCAACCCGGTGATCTGGAAGCCGTCGGAGAAGACCCCGCTCACGGCGCTCGCTACCTTGAAGCTGTTCGAGCACGCCCGGCAAGCTCTGGACGCGCCCTCGCAGGACCTGCTCCAAGTGGTGGTGGGCGAGCGCGCGGCGGGTGAGGTGCTGGTCGAGAGCCCGGAGGTCGCGATCATCTCCGCGACCGGTTCGACGCGCATGGGGCGCGCGGTGGCACCCAGGGTCGCGGAGCGTTTCGGGCGCTGTATCCTCGAGCTCGGCGGCAACAATGCGATGATCGTCGCGCCGTCGGCGGATCTCGAGATGGCGGTGCGCGCGATCGTGTTCGCTGCGGTCGGCACCTGCGGCCAGCGTTGCACCTCGCTGCGCCGCTTGATTGTCCATGAGGCGGTCTACGATGCGCTGGTCCCGCGGCTGCGGGCGGTCTACGCGGGTCTCTCGGTCGGCGATCCGCTGGACCCCGGCGTGCTGGTCGGGCCGCTCATCGACAGGGATGCGTTCGCGGCGATGCAAGGCGCGCTGGCGGTGATCCGCGAACAGGGCGGGGTGGTGAGCGGCGGTGAGCGGGTGCTCGAGACCGAGTACCCGGGGGGCTATTATGTCACCCCGGCGATCGCCGAAATGCCCGCGCAGCGCGAGATCGTGGGCCGGGAGACCTTTGCGCCGATCCTCTATGTCATGAAGTATCGCGATTTGGACGACGCGATCGGCATGCACAACGATGTTCCGCAGGGACTCTCCTCGTGCATTTTTTCCACCGACGTGCGCGAGACGGAGACCTTTCTGTCGGCGCTCGGCTCGGACTGCGGTATCGCCAATGTGAACATCGGCCCCTCGGGGGCCGAGATCGGCGGTGCGTTTGGTGGCGAGAAGGCGACCGGCGGCGGGCGCGAGTCCGGCTCCGACGCCTGGAAGGCCTACATGCGGCGCCAGACCCAGACTGTCAACTACTCGCGGGATCTGCCACTCGCGCAGGGTATCGAGTTCGATATCTGAGCCGGGTGTGGCGCTTGTCAGTGCGCGGTAATCTGTATATATTTACAGTAGCCGTGTGCCGAGGAGTTCCCATGCGCAAGTTGACTGCACGCCAGCAGGAGATCCTGGACCTCATCCGCGGGTTCATCGACACGGAAGGCTACCCGCCGACCCGTGTGGAGATAGCGCGCGCGCTCGGGTTTCGCTCGCCCAACGCGGCGGAGGATCATCTCAGGGCCCTGGCGCGCAAGGGTGCCATCACGGTGCAGGCCGGGACCTCGCGCGGCATACGGCTGGCGGGCACGGGTGAAAAAGGCGGACTGCCGGTGGTAGGCCGGGTGGCGGCCGGCAGTCCCATTCTGGCCGAGCAGCACATTCAGGCGCACTACAGGCTCGACCCCGGCCTGTTCAGCCCGCGCGCCGACTATCTGCTGGGCGTCAAGGGCATGAGCATGCGCGATGCGGGGATCCTCGATGGCGACCTGCTGGCGGTGCACCGCCAGGTGCAGGCCGATAACGGCGAGATCGTCGTTGCGCGCCTCGATGACGAGGTGACGGTCAAGCGTTTCAATCGCAGGGGCAGCGTGGTCCGGCTGTTACCCGAGAATCCCGAGTTTGCTCCCATCGTGATCGATTTGCGTCGCCAGCCCCTCTCCATCGAGGGCATCGGGGTGGGTGTTATCCGCAACCGCAAGCCCTGAGAGCCGGTGAGGCAATCACCGTGCCTGCCGTGACGGGGCATCAGTCTCGCATGGGAGCCAAGCCGGCGCCGGCCGGCATTGCCGGCCTGCTTGCCCATCCCGGCATCTGGCGGTCCGGTGAGGCGCGCGGGTCTCACCCGGCGGGTATTCCCACCGGCTTCGAGGCTCTGGATGAGTGGCTGCCCTGGGGCGGGTGGCCGGCCGGTGCCTTGACGGAGATCCTCTGCGACAGGCGGGGCATCGGTGAACTGCGGATCGTGATGCCGGCATTGGCGAGACTGAGCGGAGACGGTGGCCGGCTCGCCTGGATTGCACCGCCGCACATTGCCTATGCGCCCGCGCTTTGCCGCCACGGTCTCGATCTGTCCAGGCTCGTGTGGATTGATGCGCAAACGCCCGTGCAGGGCCTGTGGGCGGCCGAGCAGATCCTGCGTGCGCGCGGCACCGGCGCGGCGTTGCTGTGGTCTTCGGCGGCGTCCGATGGCAGCTTGCGGCGCTTGCAGCTCGCAGCGCAGGCGGGGCATAGCTGGGGCGTGCTGTTCGGTGCAGGATGCCGGGCCGCGCGATCATCGCCGGCGGCTCTGCGTCTGCAGATCACCCCGCGCCCCGGCGGGGGGCTCGCCGTGCAGGTGCGCAAATGCCGGGGTCGTGCCTGCGGGGCGCAGTTCGTGCTGGAGGCGGTTTGACCGATGTTGCGTGCCCGTTCGAATGTCCCGGCGCCACGGGCCGGGAGCACCACCCGGGCGCAGCCCTTGCTTCGCGGGGCGCTGCGGGGGCGATGGCTGGGCATCGACCTGCCGTTGCTCGCCCTGGAGGCGCTGGGCCGCGAGAGCGATACCCCGGGAGCGCTCGCCGTGGTCGAGGACTCGGGCCATGTGATAGCGTGCAACGCGCGCGCCGGGGCGTGTGGCATCGTCGCCGGTATGTCAGGCAGTGCGGCGTATGTGCTGGCGACCGATTTCGAGGTGCTGGATCGCAACGAGGCCCTGGAGGCCGATGCGCTGGAAGCGCTGGCGGCATGGGCCGGTCAGTTCACCTCCATGGTGAGCCTCGTCGCGCCACGCATGGTGTTGCTGGAGATGGGCGCGAGCGAGCGCTTGTTCGGCGGCATTGAACGCTTGCTGTCAATCGTGCGCGACGGCGTGAGGCGGCTCGGTTATCGCGCCCGTTTCGCGGTTGCGCCCACCGCGCTGGGGGCCTGCCTGCTCTCCCGCTCGGGCTTGCAGCCGGTCGTGGATCGGGGTGCACTGGCGAGTACGCTGGCAAAAGTGCCTGTGGAGTGTCTGGCGCTCGACGAGGATGTCACGGCGGCATTGCGGGCCATGGGATTGCGTACTTTCGGTGATTGTTGCCGCCTGCCCAGGGACGGCCTCGCGCGCAGGGTCGGGTCGCAGGTGGTCGAGTTGCTGGACCGCGCATTGGGCAAGGTCCCCGACCCTCGAGCGCCGTATGTCGCCCCCCCCTGCTTCGAGCGCCGGCTGCCGTTGCCGGCACCGGCGTGCACCGTGGATGCGGTGCTTTTCCCCCTGCACAGGCTGGTGCACGAGCTCGCCGGGTTCCTGGCGGCGCGCGATGCCGCCGTGCGGGAGCTGGATCTCACGTTGTTGCACTGTGGCAGCCCGCCGAGCCGCATCACCATCACGCTCCTGATGCCGGGACGTGACCCCCGGCACCTGCTCGACGTGCTGGCAGAGCGCCTCGGGCGCCTGCGGCTCCCCGAGGCGGTGCAGGAAGTCGCCCTGGCGAGCCGGGACATCTGTGCGGCAGTGCCCCGCAATCTGGATTTTTTCCCCGGCGCCGATGCGTCTCGGGCGAGCTGGACCTGTCTGCTGGAACGCCTCAGGGCGCATCTGGGTGATGATTCGGTGCGCGTGCTCGAGACCGTGGCAGACCATCGTCCCGAACGCGCCTGGCGTTCACGCATGGCGGGAGGAAGGCGTGCCGGGCGCCGGGTCGAGTGCGCCGTGCCGGGCGGTGGACCCCGACCGTTGTGGCTGCTGGCCGAGCCCGAGCCGTTGCGGGCCCCGGCGGACACACCCGTGCTCGACGGCGTGCTGCGCCTCGTCTCGAGCGCGGAGCGCATCGAGAGCGGCTGGTGGGACGGCGCGGACGTCGCCAGGGACTACTTTATCGCCTGCAACACCGCCGGAGAACACTTCTGGGTGTTTCGCGAGCGTCGCGCCCCCGGACGCTGGTACCTGCACGGCGTGTTCGCCTGAGCAGGAAACCGGGCACAGGCTCCTAGCCCGTCCCTGTCCCTCACACGTGCAAGCAGGTGCCGGCGCGGCGCGGATCGCCCGCGCCGCTGAATCGATTGCCGTCCCACATCACCGTGTGTGCACCGCCGAAGAACATGTTGCGCTCACGCCACAGCTTATGATGTGGAAAAGCGCCGAGTGCGCCCGCGATGCGACCGCGATCGAAGCCACCCTCGATGTCGAGTAGTCCGTTCTCGAAATGCACCCGCGGACTGTTGACCGCCGAGGCCGCGTCCATCGTGTGATCGAGGAGATTGAGCAGCACCTGGGTAATGGCGGTGCGTATGCGGTTCGAACCGCCCGATCCGATCGCGATCAAGTTCTCGCCGGGGCCGATGGCGATGCTCGGCGCCATCATGGAGGTCATGCGCCGGCCGCCGGTCCAGCGGTGGAACCCGCCCGGGTTGAGATCCGCCTCACCCAGCATGTTGTTGAGAGTGATGCCCGTCGCGGGGACCACACAGGCCGAGCCTTCTCCGTTGGAGACGCTCAGGCTCGCGATGTTGCCGCGCGCATCGATGACGTTGATGTGCGTGGTGCCGCGGCACGCCGACAGGCGCGCGGCGAGCCGCTCGCGCCACAGCGCCAGATGGCCGGGGTCGAGCAGCCGTTCGGCGGCGTCAAGCGGCACCTCGCCGGCAACGGCGGCGTCGATGCGGGCTTGCGACGTGAGTTCCATTGCCGTTGCCAGGCGGGTGATATGGTCCGCCGACCCGAACCCCGGGGGCGGGCTGCCCGCGTCGCGTTCCAGCAGGGCGAGCGTGAAAGCGATCAACAGGCCGCCGGAGGCGGGTGGGGGATTGCTGAGGATGTCGGTCCCGCTATAGCGGAACTCGAGCGGTGCGCGTTTCTCCACCCGGTATGCGGCGAGATCGGCGCCGCGCAGATGTCCGCCGTCGGCGAGCGTTCGAGCCATCGCGTGGGCGATGTCGCCGCGATAGAACAATGCCGCGCCCTCGCGGGCTATCGCCTCCATCGCATCGGCGAGCGCCGGCTGGCGGTGGCAGTCGCCTTCTGCGACGAGTGTCCCTGGGTTGCGGGGGCTCGCGAAGAGCCCGGCAGCGGCCGGCGTCGCGGTGAAGATCGGTTCCAGGAGCCGTAACGTATAGGCTTGGAAGCGATTGACCGTTGCCCCGTTGCGCGCATGCCCGATGGCCGCGGAAAAAATGTCCGTGACGGGCATGCTGCCGAGATCGGCATGCACGTCGAACACGCCGCGCACCACACCCGGTACCGCGACCGACGCCGGGCCGATGTGGAACTCCTGTGTGGCGTCGCCGAAATCGACCAGCACCGGGCGAAAGTCGCGCTCGCCGGCCGGGCAAGGCTCGGCGGGCGTCTGCACGAAGAAGTCGTACACGCGTGGCGGGCTCCCGGCCGGGCGCGCCAGCAGAAATCCCCCGCCACCGAGCGACGCCAGCGCAGGCTCCACCGCGCAGGCAGTGCACAGCGCGCCGAGCGCCGCATCGTACGCGTTGCCGCCCGCGTCGAGCAGGTCGTGCGCGGCGCCGGCGGTCAGCGGATGCCCCGCGGTGACGATGCCCCTGGTCGCTGGCATGCGTGGCCTCTCTTGATCGAGCGCGATTGGTGTGTGTCAGGGGGCGCGTACAAGGGGCCGGGTCAGGCAGGTCGGGCCGCCGCCACCCTTGATCGAGATCTCCGAGCCCGGGTAGGAGACGGTCTCGCAGCCGGCCGCTTCCAGGCGCATCCGCGTCTCGGGGTTGCCATCGATCACGAGGCAGCGTCGCGGCGCGAGCGCCAGCACGTTGCAACCCATGAACGGGTCGAACTCGTTGTCCGGCACCTCCACGAGATCGATGCCCCGTTCGAGGAGCCATTCGCGAAACGTGACCGGCATCAGCGGCGAGAAGACGAGCGCCAGGTCGGCGTCCAGTGGGCTGATGACGGACATCAGGTGCAGGCATTCATCAGGTCCGCGGTGGTGCGGCAACGCCACGACCTCCACCTGCACGCGGGGACCGAGCAGTGCGCTCAACTGCCGGATGCCCTCGGCATTGGTGCGATAGCCGCTGGCCACGGCGCAGGTGTGCTCGTCGAGCCAGATGAAGTCGCCGCCTTCGAGCAGGCCGCTGCCGCCGATGGCGCCCGCGACGGGTATCGCGCGCGCCTCGAAGTGCGCGGCCATGACGCGGGGCTCGTCCCGGCGGCAGCGGTTTCGCATGTTGCACAGGATGATGCCCTCGCGGCACACGATGCTCGAATCACGGCAGTAGATGGCGGAGACCCGATCGTCATCATGGCGGGCAACGAAGTCGATCGCCATGCCCGCGCCGTCAAGCGCCTCGACGAAGCGCTCGTACTGCGCGAGTGATTGCGCAAAGTCCGGGCAGCCTGCGAAGCCGTCGCTCTCCCAGCAAGCATCCAGGTGCTGCTGGCTGGCGTAGCAATCGCGGGCGTGATGCAGCACGACCCGGCGAATGGGGTCGAACTCGTTGAGCGCACCGGGTATGCTCGGCAGCGAGTCGCGCGCATCCGCTGCAATCGGGGAGGGCATCAATATCCTTCTTCGCTGTCCTGGCACAGCGCCGGCACATGCCGGCGATGCGCGAAATATAGGTGCCGCTTCCGGTGATGTCGAGCGCGCAGGGGGGCACGTCATAGACTGCGCGGATTCTCCACCGGCCCATTATCTGAGGAGCACACAATGATACGCCGCTTTCAGCCCACATCGATCCCGCGGTCCGCGGCACCGTTCAGCCAGGTGGTCATGGATGATCGCTACGCGTACCTGTCCGGCCTGGTGGCGGCGGACTTTGCGGCCGGTCAGTCCGTGCTGGGTGAGGTCGCGGCCGAGACGCGCGCCGTGATGACCGCCGTGGAGCAGACGCTCTCGGAGATCGGCCTGGGTATGGATCGGGTGGTTCGCGTCGAGGTCCATCTCGCGAGCCTGGACGATTTCGACTCGATGGATGGCGCATATCGCGAGTTCTTCAGGGACGGCGAATACCCGGCCCGTACCACCACCGAGTCGCGCCGGCTCTTCGGCGCCAGCCGGGTCGAGGTGACCTGCATGGCGAGATTGTGAGTGGAGCCCGTGCGCGCGTGGCGGCGCGCCTACGATGCGCTCACAAGCTGTCGGCTGGGAACAACCTCAGGCGTTGTCCAACGACCAGGTGGTCCGCATTGGCGATTTGATTCCAGCGCTTCAGATCCTGCACGCTGCTCTCGGTCTTTTGCCCTATTCGATAGAGAGAATCGCCGGGCCGCACGACATACCATTGATCGCCCGCAGCGCGCGCTCCGGTGGATCCGCCGGATGCCTGGCCGACCGGGTCATCGTTGAAACGCAGGCGCTGGCCCGTGATCACCTTGTTGGCGTCGGTGATGGCGTTCAGAGACATCAAGTGCTCCATGCGCATGCCATGGTTGGCGGCGATCTGCCACAGGGTGTCACCGGCACGCACCGCGTAGGTGCCGGGCGCGGCCGCCGCGGGCCTGGCCGCCGCGGCCGTGGCGGTGGAAGCGGCGTTAGCCGGCGGCTCGAACGCCACTTGCAGGGCCTTGAAATTCTCGTCGTTGTCGACGTCGGCCTGCAACTCGGTAAAGGCCTGCGCGACCTCGTCCTTGCGCTCGTAGCGGGTCTCGGCGCTTTGCAGCGCACCGGAAAGCGCTTCTTTTCTTGACAGCATATCCGACAACTGCGCCTGCAGATCCGCCTTCTGGGCACGGGTCTGGACGACTTCGTCGTTGAGTTCGGCGATATGCTCGGTGATCCCGACATCCGATGCCGCGGGTTTCTCGGCGGCGGCCGTGTTGTGGCCGATAGGCACGGCACCGAGCAATATCACCGCTGCCAGCAGGGCCACGCTGCCGCCCGCACCCATGGCGGCAAGTCGCCATGGGCGGCTTTTCCGGAGCCACACTTCGATGTCGGGTTCTTCATCGATAGGGAAGACGAATGCATCGTCGCGGCCCAGATCCCACCAGTCCCGATCGGCACCGGCGCCCGCGTGTCCCGTCAGGTCATCGCGTATCATCGTGCCGGCGGGCGCCGGCGTGACATCGTTCGACACCACTGCCTCGAGTGCCGAGTGCACCGCGTTGCCGTCTACGTGGTCACGGCCGCGCTCGTGCGCGCCATGCAGTGCGGCATTGCACAGCACGTTGATGCGTTGCGGTATGCCGCGTGTGTGGCGGGCAATCAGCGCCACCGCATCGTCTTGAAACAGGCCCGGCGCCGTGTGCCCGGCAGATTCCAGGCAATATGCGATGTATTGCGGGACCTCTTCCGTGCTCAGAGCCGGGAGCGTGATGCGGGTTGCCAGCGCGTCGGCGAGAGGCTCGATCTCGGCCAGTTGCAGAGTCTCGTCGAGCTCGCGCCCGGCAGCCAGCACGAGGCGCGCCAACGGCCCCTCGTCGGCATCGAGCTCGAACAGATCCATGAGGTTTGCCAGGACCTCCGCGCCGAGCTTCGACGCATCGTCGATGAGCAGAACGGGCACTTTCGTGTTGCTCGAGCGTGCCCGCAGAGCGTTCTTGAACGCATCGACGGGACTCACGGTCCTGTCGCTGGTGAGCTTGATCTTCAGGGCGGCCGCTGCCGATCCGATGAAACCCGCGACGCCCAGCGGGCAGCAGTTCAGGTAGAAGGCGGGTTGCGTTTGCGCGAGGCAGGTCCGCATGTGGAACATGAGCCGCGTTTTTCCCGTGCCCGGGTCGCCGCTTATCAGCACGGCGCGCGAGCCGTGCCGAAGGGCGTCTATGGTCTCGGTCCACGCGGTTTCGAAGCCGGTGCTGAGAAAGACCTGCCCCAGGCTCGCCACTCGGCGGAACGGGGATTCACGGAAACCATAAACAGTCCTGGACATGTCGCCACCTCCCTCGGGTCCTCTCGCCGTGTCGGCGCCGGACGAGCCAGCCTTCCGGGAGAGCCCGGCGCCCGACCTCCAACATTAAGGGGTTACGTATGATTATGAATGTGTATTATCAGATAATAGTCCTTTTTGTATGATATTCAAAGAGTTTTTGTCGTTCTACCGCAGAAGGGGAGCATTCCCCGGCGCTGATTGATCCCGCAAACTCGCTCAAGGCGGTGCCGATGCATCGAGCATCGGCGTCGCGGGCATGGTCAGCGGAGGTAGATCGGCCAGAGGCACGAACCGGGTTTGCAGCGGAGAGTCATCCACGCGCCAGCGGCCCCTGGCACGGATCGTCGGTGCCGTGCCGTCGAAGACGAGGAAGCTCCACCGGCTGTAATGCGGGAGCTTGCGGCCCAGACCCGGGAGCGCTGCCGCGGTGTCGCAGCCAATCCAGGCGCGCGGCGCACCGCCCGGCGAGCGGGCCGCGAGGACGACGCAGCTCGCCCCGCGTCGATGCGTGCCGGCGCCCATGCGGGCGGCAGTGGCAGACAGTGTCACGTCAGTACTTGCCAGCATGGCAGCCATCGGGGCGCGGAATCGATTGTCCCACCCGAGGATCCAGACCGCGCGCGTGGCGGGCAGCGTGTCGATGCGGTCGTCCATCTCGATACGCCGCGCCCCGAGCTGCCGTGCGAGATGGGCATAGCGCTCGCGTGTCTGCGCGCCGGCAAGCGAGGGCAGCACGGCGATGCTGCGGCTCGTACCGAGCAGCTCACCGAGCGCGGCAGGTGTTTCACGCGTATCGAGCCGGCGAAAGACATCGAATGCGGGGTCGATGGTGACGCTCAAGGGGCGTGCAGTGACGGCAATGTCGAAGAATGTCGTCTTCCCCCGCATCTGCACGACATCCTGGACCAGCCCGGACGCGGTCTGCACCGCAATGGGCACGTCGAGGTCATAGGCGGCCCCGGCCTGCACCTGGTGCAGCTCGCCGATGACGTGATCCGCGCCGCCGCTTTCGACGCTGCGCACGCTTGCACTACGCAGCGCCGGTGCGCCCACGCGCTCCACCCACTGGGAGAAAAACGCGGAAAGGCTCGGGCCCGACGGTGCCTCGAACACGCGCCTGATGTCATCGAAGCCGGCCCGGGTGAAGCGTTTTTCGCGGTAGAGGCGCCGCAGCGCGGCGATGAACCGCGCGTCTCCGAGCCGGCGTCTCAGCATGTGAAAGAACATCAGCGTTTTGTTGTAGCCGACCGCTGCGGATGCCTCGCCGTGCCGGCTCATGAATGCGGTGAGGGGAAAGTCGTCGCTCCGGTCCACGTAGTTGCGGTATTTCTGCAGCACATCACGCCGGTACATCGCCGCCTCACCGCGGCGCTCGCGCGCGAGGTGGTCCGCAAGGTAGGCCGTCAGTCCTTCGCTCCAGTTGCCGCCCCGGTAGTCCACGAAAACGCCGTTGCCCCACCAGTTGTGCAGGATCTCGTGCGGATACGAGGTGTGCACGATGAACGGCAGTCGAATGACGCGCGAGCCGAGCAGCGTGAACGACGGCATGCCGTAGCCCGTTTCCCGGAAATTCTCCACCAACGCGAACTTCGCATAGGGGTAGGGCCCCAGCAGGCGGCTGTAGAACCTGAGGTAGTGCTCCGTCGCCGCCAGATAGCGCGCCGCGAGCGCATCCTCGGGCGTGCGCAGAAAGACCTGCGCCCGCAACGCGCCCATACGACGCTCGGTGAGGTGCAGGGGTCCTGCCGCGAGGTAGAGGCTCTCCTGGGGGTTTTCCTCCACCCAGAAAGCCGCGAAGCCTGGCGGCGGTGCTTGCGGGCGGCCCTGGCTGACCGCGCGCCAGCCCTCGGGCAGCATGACGCGCAGGGAAAAACGCAGCAGGGTGCCGTCGAAATCGGGATACCAGCCGCTTCTCGGGCCGAGGGTCACGCCCTGCGCCCCGATGTATCCGGCGCCGGGGTCACGCCCGACCTCGATACGTCCCGCGTAGCGCAGTTCGACCTGCCGCTCGCCCGCGGGCAGGGTGAGCTCAAAGATGGCAGGCCCGCCCGCGGCGTCTTGCGAGATTCGATTCAACTCGCCTGGCGAGCCCGCCACCAGAGACGCTTCGAGTGCGGGGTTGAGGCTAAACCGGAATCGATCCTGCGATCCCGGCACCCGCGGCGGCAGGGTCAGCCGATCAACGACCCGCAGTTGGCTGCGCTCAGCTTCGATGGTGACAATCAGGTCGTGAGCCACTGTCGCGGCGTGCGCTGACGAAACCGGGCCCGGTGCCGTGCCGAGCAGCACCAGGAGGCCGAGCGCGGTTTCTCGGATCAGGCGTCGATGCGGTAGCATGGCGCGATGCCGGGACGGAGAATCACCCTTGATGCGTCACACCGCTTGCTCGGCATGCGACCTGCTGCGCTGCTGGGGACCCTGCTCATGGCGCTACTGTACGGTTGCCAGGCCCCGCAGGTCTATGATTCGGCAACGCCGCCGTGCGCCGCGGACGTTTCCACGAGCGCGTGGCGTACGCCGCGCATCTACGACCGTGGCGGCGTGCGCCTCGATTTCGACACCTTCGTCGATCGATTGTCCGACGCACGCGTGGTGGCGATCGGAGAGGCGCATACGCGTTACGACCATCACCTGACGCAGCTCGAGATCGTCTGCCGCCTGCACCGGCGCCACCCCGACATGGCGCTCGGCGTGGAGTTCGTCCAGCGCCCCTTTCAACCGGGGCTCGAGGACTATGTGGGCGGGCGACTCGAGATGGAGGGTCTGCTGCGCGCGATAGAGTATTACAAGCGCTGGGCTTACGACTTTCGCTTGTACGCGCCGCTGATGCGCCTCGCGCGCCAAGCACGGATCCCGGTGGTCGCGCTCAACGTGCCCGTGGAGATCACCGGTAAGGTCTCCGACGGAGGGCTCGCCGCCCTCAGCGCGAGCGAGAGAGCGCAGATTCCGACCCGGATGGCGCCCGCGAGCCCGGCCTACCGATCCCGCATGCACCGCGTGTTCGAGCAGCACCCCGCCAAGGACAAGGGTGATTTCGAGCATTTCCTCGGCGTCCAGCTCCTGTGGGACGAGGGAATGGCCGCCTCGGCGGCCGATTATCTGAGCGCGCATCCCGGGCGGGCACTGGTGGTGCTGGCAGGCAACGGGCATGTGGCGTTCCGCGAGGCCATACCGGAAAGACTGGCGCAGCGCGCCGGCACCACTGTCGTCTCTGTCTCGCAGGAAACGGTATTGGACGGCCAGGATGTGGATGCCGACTTCCGGTTGAGCTCGTCCGAGGTGGAACTGCCGGCCGCCGGCAGGCTCGGCGTCTTTCTCGACGTGACGAGCGAGGGCGTCGCCATCCGATCCTTCTCCGCGGACAGCGCTGCCGAGCGCGCCGGCATGGAGGCGGGTGACCGGATTGCGATGATCGACGGGCATGCCGTGCACTCGTATGCCGACGTCAAGATGGCGCTGTGGAAAAAAGCGGCGGGTGATGCCGTCAGCGTGCGCATCACGCGACTCAACGCGAGCCGCAGCTACGAGTTTTCACTGCATTGAGCCGGCGCTGAGGGTCGGTCGCCGAGCGCCGATCGGAACGCTTTGGCCAGCCGCGCTGGCGCGGGCACACATCGACGCACCGTCATCGGAAATTGGTGCGCCGCCTGGTATCGGGCTCATGGTCATAGTCAATCCTGGCTGCATCACGGGCATCGCCAGGCGCTGTTGTGCGGCCGGCATCGCATAATTGAGAAGCTCGATTAGCCCCAACACTTTTTTT
>CAZSDY010000027.1:0-13783 GCA_964605765.1 uncultured Ectothiorhodospiraceae bacterium
TGGATCTAGTCTTACCAGCGCGAGCTCTCGGGCGGGCAGCAGCAGCGTGTCGGCATTGCCCGATCGCTCGCGGTGGAGCCGGAAATCTGGCTCCTGGACGAACCCTTTTCGGCACTCGACCCATTGATTCGACGCGAGATGCAGGACGAGTTCCTGCGCCTGCAAAACATGCTGCACAAGACCATCGTATTCATCACCCACGACTTCGACGAGGCTATACGACTGGCCGACCGCATCGCCATCATGAAGGATGGAGAGATCATTCAGATTGGCTCCCCCGAAGACCTCGTCATCGAGCCGGCAACCGATTACGTGGCCGAGTTCACCAAGGACATCCCGCGTGCCAAGGTATTGACGGCGGGCGCCGTCATGTCGCCGCCCGGCGACCTGGCGACGACGGTCGGGGAGGTTTCCGCGGCCACCCGCATCGAGGACCTGGCCGAACGTCTGGTCGCCGCGGCATACGATGTCGCGGTGAATGATGCCAACGGCATGCCGGTGGGACGCTTGAGCCGCGAGGCAGTGCTCGACGTGCTGGTCGGCCGCGACTCCAGGGTATGACCGCAACCGGGCTACGCGCTGCCCGCACGTCGCCGCAGCGCCATCTCCCCTGGCTCCTCATCTGGAGCGCGGCGCTGGCGCTGGCATTCGGCATCTATCTGCTGCGCTCGCACTGGGCGTGGGCAGACAACTATCCGCGGGCCTGGTACATCCCGCTGCGTTTCTGGATCAGCGACTTCATGAAATGGCTGATCAACGATTTCGATCTGGGTCTGTTCACGTTCAAGGAATTCACCCGCTCGCTGTCGTGGATGCTCAACTGGCCGCTGGAGATTGCCCAGGAACTGTTGTCTAGAAGCGCGGAGGTGACCAGCGGCGACGCCTGGACGGCACGCATACCGCGCGTGTCGTGGATTGCGGTCATTGCCATCGCGGCTCTCATCGGTCACCTGGCGGGCGGACTGCGCATGGGGCTGCTGGTCGCGGGCTGCCTCGCGTATCTGGCGGTGTTCGGCCAGTGGGTAAGCGCCATGGTGACACTCTCCTCCATTCTCATTGCCGTGCCCATCGCGGCGCTGCTGGGGCTGGGCCTCGGCATCGTCAGCCACCGCAACCGGCACGTGGAGCGCATGGTGCGGCCCGTGCTCGACCTGATGCAGACGGTACCCGTGTTCGCGTACCTGGTGCCGGTGCTCTTCCTGTTCGGCTTCGGACCGGTCGCGGCCATGATTGCAACCATGATCTTCGCCACCCCGCCGATGGTCCGCGTGACGGTGCTCGCCTTGCGCCAGGTGCCGACGGAAGTCGTGGAGTACGGCCGCATGGCGGGTTGCTCGCGGCGCCAGATGCTGTGGAAGGTGCTGATACCCTCGGCGCGTCCCACCCTCATGGTGGGCGTGAACCAGGTCATCATGATGTCGCTCAACATGGTGATCATCGCGTCGATGATCGGAGCCGGCGGCCTTGGTTTCGACGTGCTCAACTCGCTGAAGCGCCTGCAAATCGGAGAAGGCGTGGAAGCGGGGTTGGCCATCACGCTGCTCGCGATCGTGCTCGACCGCGTCAGCCAGGCATTTGCGGCGCGCGCGCCTCGCGACCGCCGCGCCGCGCCGCGCGGCTGGCTCGGTCGCCATCGACATCTCAGCCTCGCGCTGGCCATCACCGCGGCGAGCTTCGGCGCCGGTGCCGTGATCGAGGCGGTACAGACCTATCCGGAGCACTGGACCCTGACCACCGGGCGGTTCTGGAACGACATGGTGTCGTGGGTCAACGTCCACTACTTCGACCAGATCGACGCGGTCAAGTCCTGGCTGTTGTTGAACGTGCTTATCCCGACCAAGCGCTTCCTGCTCGTCGTACCGTGGAGCGCCATGGTGGGACTCGTTGCGCTGGCGGGCTTCCAGCTCGGTGGCTGGCGTCTGGCACTCGCGAGCGCCGGCCTGGCGCTCTTTCTGGCGCTGACCGGCAACTGGGAGAAGTCGATGATCTCCGTCTACTTGTGCGGGATCTCGGTGATCATCGCCGCGCTCATCGGCATACCCATCGGCATCTGGTCTGCCCATCATGCGCGTGCACACCGCGTGGTGGGCGTGTCGATCGACACGCTGCAGACGCTGCCGTCCTTCGTCTACCTGATCCCGGTCGTGATGCTGTTCAGGGTCGGCGATTTCTCGGCCATGATCGCCATCGTCGCCTACGCGGTGGCCCCGGTCATCCGCTACACCGACCACGGTATCCGCCAGGTACCCGCTCACCTGACCGAAGCCGCCCGTGCCATGGGTTGCACACCGCGCCAGGTTCTGCGACGCGTCGAGTTGCCGCTGGCAATGCCCGAGATCATGCTCGGCATCAACCAGACCATCATGATGGCGCTCGCCATGCTCGTCATCACCGCGCTGGTAGGCACGCGCGATCTGGGCCAGGAGGTCTATATCGCACTCACCAAGGCCGACACCGGACGCGGCGTGGTGGCGGGTCTGTGCGTGGCATTCATTGCCATCATCGCCGACCGTCTGATCAGCGCCTGGGCCAACGCCAAGAAACGCGAGCTGGGGCTCGCCGCCTGACAGCGCGGTCACCGGCTGCCATCAGTCTTCGGAAACGCCGTGCCGGTTTTGGTGTGCTTCCGCGGCTTCGAGGGGTCAGGGCTCCCGGTAAAGCGTTGCGAGCCCTGACCTCTCGAAGCTGCGCGACAATCTCAACCCCACCTAGGCCCCGAGGCGGCCGAACCCGGCGTCGAGATCGGCGATCAGATCGTCGGGATCCTCCAGGCCGATGTGCAGGCGCAGCAGGAACGGCGTTTGCGTCCATGGCACCACGTCGCGTTCGACCGGCATGGGGTTGAAGGCGACCAGGCTCTCGTAGCCTCCCCACGAGGACCCGATTTGGAACAGCGCCAGACCGTCCACCATGCGTCTCACTGCCTGCTCGTCGCGCGTGCGCAGGGCGAGCCCGAAGAGGCTGGATGCGCCGCCGAAATCGCGCCGCCACAAGGCGTGGCCGGGATCGGCGGCGAGCGCCGGATAGAGAACGCGCTCGACCTCCTCGCGCCCGGCGAGCCAGCCGGCCACGCGCAGTGCCGATTGCTGCTGGCGCTGCAAACGCACCGAGAGAGTCCGCAGACCGCGCAGCGCCAGATAACAGTCGTCAGGGCCGGCGACATCTCCGCTGGCCCTGGCATGATCGGCAATGCGCCCGAAGTCGGCGGCGCTCGCGGTCGTAACCAACCCGATGACCAGGTCCGAATGCCCGGCAATATACTTGGTGCCGGCCTGAATGGAGACATCCACGCCGTGGGCGAGCGGCTTGAAGAAAATCGGCGTTGCCCAGGTATTGTCCATGACGCTGAGCACGCCCCGCTCGCGCGCGGCCGCCGCGATCCCCGGCACGTCCTGCATCTCGAAGGTGAGCGATCCCGGCGCTTCCATGAACACGAGCCGTGTGCGCTCGCGCATCAAGCGAACAATATCCTCGCCCATACCCGGATCGTAATAGCTCGTCTGCACCCCGTAGCGCGCCAGCACCTCCGTGCAGAAACGGCGCGTCGGCCCATAGACTGAATCGGTGACCAGGATGTGGTCGCCCGAACTCACGAGAGCGCCCAGCGTCACCGCTATCGCGGAGAGCCCGGAGCCCGTCACCACGCAGCGATACCCGCCTTCCAGCGCCGCAACCGCCTCACCCAGTGCCCGCGCGTTGTGTGTGCCGGCAGCCCCGTAGACGATATTGTCGTGTCGCCGCTCACCGTCGAAGCGGTGCACGTAGCTTTCCAGATCGGCGGACAGGATGGTCGATGCCCGATAGACGGGCAGATTGACCGTCCCCTCCTCCTCGACCGGGCCGCGACCCAGATGCACGAGCCTGGTGTCCTCCTTCATGTGTGCTCCTCGATGCCGCGCCAGTCGCAAGGGGACACACATAATTTAATAACTTAGCGATTAGCTAAGTTATTAAATTATGTGTGTCCCCTCTTTCAGTATGCAGCGATCATGATCTCGATGCCGTGTTTCATGACCGTTTCCCACGCATTTTCAATCTCGTTAGAAAACTCGGGATCGGTCTCCTCTACCGTGGACAGCAAGGAGTCGAGCCACAACTCGTAGAGGTCCGGGCGGATATCGAGTGCGCCGCGCGCGTGACGTTGCGCGAGAGAGTGCAGATACTCTTCGGCTTGCGCGTCCCCGTGAAAAGAAAGCGAGAGCATCTGCAGGGAGTGCAGGACAATCGCTTTCTGCTTGCGGAATTCCGTGTTCTGGAATTTCTGCGCCACCTCGTCGGACGAGTACATGAACCGCTCATAGAAGCGGTCCATGAAGCTCGCAACGGCCGTGCACCGCTCATAACTATCCCGGAAGATGTCGATGACTTCAGTCATGTGAGATTTCGTCGCAATCAGGATGCGCGCGTGCGCGGAGCATCACCGAGCCGGCGCCGATCCCGCGCGGGTAGGCATTGATGGGGGACAGTATACCGGGATTGGGGCGTGGAACTGAATACACACTCCCGGGCAGGCCGGCTCGGCGCCAGGCTGCACCCGCGACAGGCGCGCTACCGTGCGCTGTCCGCGATGGTGCCGGTCAATGTCAAGCTGTTCTCCGGCAGCGACGCGGTCTTGGTCTGCACGTGAACGATGCGCCGGTGTCACCCGAAGTGAGGAAGAGTGCTGAAGATAGAGCGGATTGAGATCTTCTCGACGGAATTTGCCGACGGGGTATGGGTGAGCGCCGTCGAAAAACGGCTGACAGCCCTTGATTATGGACTCGCCTGCCGCAGCACGGCAGGCAAATGAGCAGGTGGGATTGAGACAGTTCAACAATCTCTTGGCCTGCCTGGCGGCTCCGGGAGAGCCATCATCATCCTCCTCGCATAGCGACAGATCGGGCTGAAGAACCCGAAGACGCCAGCGGAGATCTGAGCGCTTCGCGCTCACTCCACGTTCGTGGGCGGCGCCGAACCGAGCTCGGGAATCGGTCCGTCGTAATACGGCAGGGTGTCGACCCGCGGCCGCCAATCCCCCGCATCCATCAGCCCCTGCACGTGCCGGGCGATATCCTCGAGGGTCGCGAACCACACCCCGCCCTTGTCGTGCATGTATTCGATCAAAGCCTTGATGGCGGCGGCCCGGGCGAGACGTGCACTGAGGAACGGATGCCAGACTGCGATCCACAACCCGCCATACTCCCATGCCGCGTCGAACTCCTCGCGAAACAACTCCATGGCCTGCCCCGTCGACTTGATGGGCATGGTGGTCGCGAACTCCCGTGAGAACTGGTAGTGAGGCCAGTCGTCCAGACCGTAGTGACTCGGCATCTCAATCACCGCGCCCCTCTCGTTACCGATGACGTAGGGCACGTCGTCGCCGAACAAGGAAGCGTCGTAGAGAATCTCGTGGTCGAGCAGAATGTCGAGCGTATGGCGTGAGAACCGGTAGCTCGCCGCCCGGTAGCCGCGTGGGGGCTCGCCGGTCATCTTCTCGATGATGGCGCGGCTGCGCTCGAACCAGTACCGTTCCTCGTCGGCCGAAAGACTGTTCGGGTTCTCGTGCAGGTAGTGGTGATGCGCAACCTCGTGGCCGCCTTCCAGGATCAGCTCAACCGCCCGTGGATATCGCTCCATGCACCAGGCAGGTAGAAAAAAAGTCTGGCGCATCTCGAACTCCCGGTACAGGTTCACGAGCCTCGGGACGGCTACCTCGGGTCCGTAACGAAGCGCCGACATCGCGGCCACCCGGGTATCGGCGCTCTGATGGTGGTTGAGGTGCAAGATGCTGTCCGCATCCATGTCGAAGGTGAACGCGACGGCGCAGCGCGCACCGTGCGGCCACGGGGGTGCATTGAGAATCATGACTGCCTCCTTATGTTGCGGGTCTCCCGCGCCAGGTTCGATCGACACGTAAGTGTTGCGCTGCGTGAACGCTTCCTCGTCGAACTCGCGACGCTGGCTGAGCGGACAGCGATCACCGGGGTGCTGCGGCCGTTGCCCCGGTCGATTCGCGCTCGGCGAGAGTCTGTACGACGCGCTCCGGGGTCATCGGCATATCCACCCACACGCCGAGCGCATTGTAGACGGCCTGTGAAATGGCCGGGCCCGCGGCGGCAATCGGCGCTTCGCCGGCACCCCGGGCACCGAACGGCCCGACCGGGTCGTAGGAGTCGCCGAAGATCACGCGGGTCTGCGCCGGGAAGTCCGCGGCTCTCAGGAGCTTGTAGTCGAGCAGGCTCGCGTTCTGGATGCTGCCGTCCACCGGGTCGAACACCAAGCCCTCGTAGATGGCGAATCCAGCGCCGCAGATGGCGCCGCCGACGACCTGGTTCTGGAGCACCTTGGGGTTCACGACCGTGCCGCTGTCCTGGGCGGCCACGTAGTCGAGGAGCCGTATCTCGCCGGTTTCCGTGTCCACCTCCAGGTCGACGAACTGCGCCGCGAAGTGGCGCGCGAAGGCGGTGGACGGCGGCATGGGTCCCGCGGAGCGCCCGGTGATCGAGCACGTCTGCCCGAGCGTATCCGAGCGCAGCGTGTTCAGAACCTCCTCGATCGATACCCTCAAGTTCTTCTCGGTGCGCTCCCCGTGTTGAACCAGTCCGTCCTGCACCTCGAGCGCCGCGGCGTCGGTCTCGAAGAACTCACGGGCGGCAATCTCGAGGAGCTGCCGTCTCGCGTCCAGACACGCGGCCCGGGTGGCGAAGCCGACACGGTACATGGTGTTACTGGCGATGGAGCCATGGCTCCAGGGACAGGCGTCCGTGTCTCCTGTCTCGACCTCTATATCTTCGTAGGCAATTCCGAGCGTCTCGGCCGCGACCTGGGCCTGCGTCGTCTCACTACCCTGTCCCTGCCGACCGACGCTGCAGAAGAGCTTGGCACTGCCATCGGCATTGATCCGCACCATCGCGGAGCTATTGCCTTGCGCCTCCACTCCGCACACGTGGGCACCGGTGCCGACGCCGACCGCCCGGCGTCTTGGGCCATCCACGGCATATGGCCGTCCCCAGCCTTTCCACTTGCGCTTCCACCCAAACGCCTGCGCCCCCTTTTTGAGGATGTCCTCCGTCGACCCGCTCGAGAGGTGAAACAGCTTCGGCCAGCTTGCCCGAAGCTCCGCGGGGAGGCTCTCCCGGTACGCCTCGGGCGAGACCTTGAGCGCAGCCCGGCTCGGCTGGCGGCGCAGGCGCTCGCCTGGTCGGATCTGATTGAGCAGCCGGAACTCGACCGGATCCATGTCGACCTGCTGAGCGAGTCGGTCGGCGAGGCGCTCGAAACACGCACCCAGGGTGACATCACCCACACCCCGCATGCATCCGGCCGTCACCAGGTTCGTGTTGACCCCGTGCACGGCCACGTGACCGCTGCTCGCACGCCCCCAGGTGTCGGCGCAGGAGAATCCGACGTTATCCTTGAATCCGTAGGCACCGTTGTCGATCACGTGGTCGAAGTCGACGAAGCTGAGGCTGCCGTCTTCGCGGCAGCCCATGCGCCCGCGGCTGATCTCGAGGTGGCGGCGCTTGACCGCATACATGCACTCGTCGTTGCTCAGCTCGATCTTCACGGGCCTGCGCACCTTGCGGGCCAGCAACACGGTCACCAGCATGAAGTTGTTGCTCCACCACTGCCCGAAGGAACTCCCGGTCGGCAGCGAAATGACCCGAATCTTGCTGAGCGGTATCCCGAACGCTTCGTGCACACCGTCTCGAAGCTCCGAGGGTGTCTGCGAGGAGGTCCACAGCGTCACACGGTCCGCGTTCCACTCCGCGATGCAGGCGTTGCGACCGATCGGTGCCATCTGCTGGCTCGCAAACCGGACCTCGCACTCGGCAACGAACGCGGCCTCGGCCTCACCGTCATCGACGTCACCCCACTGCACGACGTTCGGCGGACGCAGGTTGCCTTCCTCACGAAGCCGGGGCGCCTGCGGCTGCAAGGCGGTCTCCGGATCGAACACGCTGGGCAGGATCTCGTAGTCGACCTCGATCAGATCGAGGGCCGCCTCGGCGGTGTCTACGTCCAGCGCCGCGACCGCGGCCACCTCGTCACCGACGAATCTCACCCGATCGTCGAGGACATGGCCTCGGTAGTTGAACCAGGCGCTCTCCCAGTTGAGTCCGGGGGCATCCTGGTACGTCACCACGCCGAGCACCCCGGGCAGCGCATCCGCCGCCTGGGTGTCGATGCGCACGACGCGGGCATGGGCATGGGGGCTGCGTAGAATCTTGCCGTGGACCATTCCCTGGACCGCCAGATCCACCGCATACTTGAGTGTTCCGGTGACCTTCTCTCGCGCGTCCTTCACCGCGACCCCCTGGCCGACGATCTTGAGCTCGGATCTCGCGGTCATGGCGTTTCATCCTCTCGTTTGAGCTGCCTTGCGGCGGCAAGCACCGACTTCACGATGCAAGGATAAGCCCCACGCCGACAGATATTGCCACCCACTGCCAGGCGCGTCTGCCCCCGCACGCGCAGAGGCGATCCTTGCGCGCATCTATTCCAGATAGTCGGCCAGCCTGACGGCCCTGCGGACCGCCTCGGGGGGAGCCGCTCTTTGCGGGAAAGATCTCATGACGGATCGCGTCGCATCAATTAGGATCCTCGCGTCGCGCGGACTGCCATCCGGCCCGTAATCGGCGAGCGGGTTCATCGACGAGCTCGGTAGCGCCGGCATCGTGACCGTGTCGCGATCCCACCGCACGCGCGTGCCGACGGCCCACCACACTTCCCGCTCATCGTACACGTCGACGTCGCCGTCCACCACGACCACGACCTTGAAATAGCGTCTCGACTCGAGCGCTGCCAAACCGGCCCGTCTGCCCTCATCTTCCGAGCGCTTTTCTATGGATATGAACGCGAACGACTTGCCGCAGCACCCATCAGGGCCGAAGTGAACGGCCTTGACCGAGGGGACGACGTCACGCACGCGCTCGAAGACGTCGGCCTCGTGCCCGATCATGGCCACCAGGTTGTGCTCCTGGTGCGAAGGCTGGAGATCGTGATAGATGGCGTCGGCGCGTGTGGTGACGGCTCGAACCTGCATCACGTGGCAGGGGCCCGCGGCGCCGTAGTAGCCCAGAAATTCCGGAAACGGCCCATCGGTCGTGCGCTCTTGCGGGTCGATGGTTCCTTCGATGACGATCTCGGCCAGGGCCGGCACCGGCAGGTTCACCGTGAGCCCGCGGATCACCTCGAGCGGCGCACCCAGAAAGCCACCGGCGAGTTCGAGCTCGTTCATCTCGAGTGCGCCCATGCTCACGGCCGCCAGCCCCAGCGCGGGGTGATGACCGATGACCGTTGCGGCCTCCATCACCTCACCGCGCGCGGCATGACGCTCGGCGATCAATGCACCGTGGTGCCCCGGGATCAGCGAGCATGCCAGCCGGTTCCTGCCCTGCACCTCCTGGCGATAGAAGCCGACGTTGGGAATGCCGGTTTCCGGGTCGCGCGTGATCGTCATCCCCGCGGTGATGTACCTTCCGGAGTCGTGCTCGCAGTGAGTGGCGATCGGCAGACGTCCCAGGTCGATCTCGTCACCGCGCCAGATGACCTCTCTGACCGGCGCGTTGGAGACCGGCACAGCAGACGGCGCGACAGGTCGCTGGCGACGTTCGACATACGCCCGAAACACCGCTCCCGGTCCTTCGCGCTCGAGCGTCTCCGGCCTCACGTCCAGCGCGAGTCCGAGCAACGCGTAGCTGCCGAACAAGCCGGTGACCAGCGCCATCTCGTGCCCCTCGACTCGGGGACACATGAGGACCGGGAATCGCCCCTTGCGCGCCAGGTCGTGTTGCAGAGCGGCAATCTCGTAACGCGGGCTCAGGGGCTTGCGTGCAGTCACGTGGAAGTCCGGCCCCGCTTCGCTCGCAAGCTGCAGAAACTGCCTGAGATCCTTGCTCGTCATGCGCCTCCACCTCCCTCCCGGACTCGTTGTCCCCGCCAGCAAGCTGCTCCACCCCGTGAGCCTGTCGCACTCAGGGCCAATCTACTGCGCAAATGCGCGAGCACGGGAAATACTATCGCTGGCGCCTGGATTTGGCGAGCGAACAGCGGCCATGCGCGCTGTCAGTGGACCTGCAATGGGTGATTGCGGATACGCCCAACCCGGACGAGCCGGAACCAAATAGGGAATCGAGTGCTCGCGGCATCGCAGCTTTGCCGGGTTGGGACTCGACCGCCGAATAATGCTCTCGCAGTGTACTTACTTCGATTCATTGCTCGCATCTGGAGTGGGCGGATTGATCAGATAAGTATACTGTCCCCGGAATTCCCAAGGCGAAGTGCGAGCGAACCATGGGGGCAGGAAATCATGCAAATCGGATTCATCGGTCTGGGTAATGTCGGCGGCAAGCTTGCCGGCAGCATCTTGCGCAACGGCTTCGACCTCACGGTGCGGGATCTGAACCGAGAGGCGGCCGAACGCTTACTGGCGCAGGGGGCGAAATGGGCGGAAACGCCAAAAACCATGACCGAGACCTGCGACATGGTCATCACCTGCCTGCCGAGTCCGGCGGCGTCGGCCGCGGTGATGGAAGCACAAGACGGGATTCTCGCCGGCCTTTGCGGCGGCAAGATCTGGGCCGAGATGTCGACCACCGACGAGGCCGAGGTGAAGCGCCTCGGGGCACTCGTCGAGGCGCGGGGCGCCACACCCATCGATTGCCCGGTCTCGGGCGGCTGTCACCGGGCCGCCACCGGGAACATCGCCATCTTCGCCGGCTGCCGGCGCACCGCATTCGAGCGCGCACTGCCGGTCCTGAAGGCGATGGGGCGGCGCATACTGCACACTGGCGCACTGGGTAGCGCGTCGGTCCTCAAGGTGATGACGAACTATCTCGCGACCGCCAATCTGATCACGCTGTGCGAAGCCATGGTCACATCGAAAATGGCCGGCATGGATCTGAACACCACCTTCGAGGCCATCCGCATCTCCTCGGGGACGTCTTTCGTCCACGAGACCGAGAGTCAGGTGATCCTGAACGGCAGCCGGGACATCAACTTCACCATGGACCTCGTGGTCAAGGACATGAACTTGTTCCTGGGAGTCAGCCGTCGCGCCGGGGTGGCGCTCGAGGTCGCGCCGGTGCTGCTCGATATCTTCGAGGACGGGATGGCCCGTTACGGTGCCCGCGAATGGTCGCCGAACATCATCCGGCGTCTCGAGGAGGCATGCGGTGTAGAGATCCTCGCCCCGGGCTTCCCGAGCCAGATGACAGACGATGAACCGGAGGCACCCGGACACGAGGTCATCCCCACGGGCAGCGCCGACTCCGCGCAGCCGACCTGAGCCGGCGGTCCAAGGGGCTCGCTCGAGAAACAGCCACTCATCGCCTTCGGCACTCGACTCCTACGTGCCCCACGGCTCGCCGGCAAACCCGAGCACGCGCAGCCGGCGCAACCCCTCCCGCACATTCAACAGACACTCGGATGGCGACCAGCGGGAGCGTTACTACCGGGAGAAATGGGTCTCCTATCCGCCCAATGTCGGCGCGGCGGGCCATCTCGTTCATGGTCGCCACCTTGCCCACGTGATTGAAGCCGATGGTCGAGTAATGCAAATCCAGCGGCCGCGCCCGCGGATTCCCGGTTGAAACCTGCGTACCCGGCCCGCATATCAGCAGGGTGGCCCGCGGGCGGGCGGAGAACATGAGCCTGGACGATCCCGAGATGCCGCGCGGCAACCTGACGACGCTGCGTGGACTCATACCCTATATCTGGCCTTCCGGTGAGTGGGAGATGCGCACCCGCGTCCTGCTCGCGCTCACGATGCTCGCTGCCGCCAAGGTGGCGGTGGTGTACGTGCCTGTTTTCTACGGCCGGGCAGTTGACAGCCTGGCCGGGGAAGGTCCGGAATCCCCTCTCGTCGCGCCGGTGGCGTTGATACTCGCTTACGGTGCCGCCCGGGTTCTCTCGCTCGCCTTCGCCCAGCTACGCGATGCGATATTCGCCAAGGTGGGACAACGCGCGATTCGCGCCGCCGCGCTCGCGGTGTTTCGCCACCTGCACCGCCTGTCGCTCGGTTTTCACGTCAGCCGTCAAACCGGGGGACTCTCGCGCTCCATAGAACGGGGCACACGCGCCATTGAGCTGCTGCTGCGTTTCAGCTTGTTCAACATCATCCCCACCTTGATAGAGATCGCCCTGGTCTTTGTCATTCTGTGGCGCTTGCTCGATGCCTTGGTTGCCTGCGTGACCGTCGTGACCGTCGTTGCCTATATCGCCTATACCGTGAAGGTGACCGAATGGCGCATCAAGTTCCGGCGCGAGATGAACGAGGAGGACAATCGGGCCAACACCAAGGCGATAGACAGCCTGCTCAATTTCGAGACCGTCAAGTACTTCGGCAACGAATCCCACGAAGCGCGGCGATATGACCAGGCGCTCGAGGCGTATGAGAGGGCGGCGGTAAAGAACCAGAGTTCCCTGTCGATGCTCAACATCGGGCAGGCGGTGATTATCTCGGTCGGCCTGACAGCGGTGATGTTGATCACGGGTCGCGGCATCGTCGATGGAAGCCTGAGCGTGGGCGCCTTCGTCATGGCCAACACCTACCTGATGCAGCTATACCAGCCGCTCAACATCTTCGGGTTCGTATACCGCGAGATCAAGCAGGCCTTGATCGACATAGAGAAGATGCTCGACCTGCTGCAGGTGAACGTGGAGGTGGCCGACAGACCCGGCGCCCCGCCGCTGGCGCTGGGCGGAGCGGCGCTGCGCTTCGAGCGCGTGTCGTTCGGTTACGACCCTCGCCGATCCATACTCCGGGACTTGTCTTTCTCGGTTGCTCCGGGGAAGACCATCGCCTTCGTCGGCCCGTCGGGCGCCGGCAAATCCACCATCGCACGCCTCCTGTATCGCTTCTACGACGTGGAAGACGGCGCTATACGCATCGACGGGCAGGACATCCGCGAGGTGACCCAGGCCTCTCTGCGCGCGGCGATCGGCGTCGTTCCGCAGGACGCGGTGCTGTTCAACGACACCCTGTACTACAACATCAGCTACGGGAACCCCGAGGCCGGACCTTCCGAGATAGAGCGTGCGGCGAAACTCGCTCATATACACGACTTCATCATGGCGCTGCCCGATGGCTACCAGACCGTGGTCGGCGAGCGCGGCCTCAAGCTCTCGGGCGGCGAGCGGCAGCGCGTCGCCATCGCTCGCACGATACTCAAGAGACCCAGGCTCCTGGTCTTCGACGAAGCCACCTCGGCCCTGGATTCCCGCACCGAGCGCGAGATCCAGCACAACCTTCGCGAGATCGCACGCGGTCACACGACCATGTATATTGCACACCGGCTATCGACCATCCAGCATGCCGACGAGATCGTCGTGTTGGATGGCGGGCACGTTGGCGAGCGCGGCACGCACGCGGGGCTCCTCGCCCGAGGGGGACTCTATGCCGAGATGTGGCGACGCCAGCAGGACACCGAACGCAGTGCAGGCGGCGCGTTGCCCGAGCCGGCCTAGTGCACTGGCATCAAGGGTCAGAACACAAAGAGGGAGAAGGAAATGCGTGCTTCGATCAGTCGGTTGACCGCGATTCTCATCGTCACCACCGGTTCACTGCTCGCAACCACGGCGATGGCGTCCGAGGAATGCGATGTCCCGGATGCGATCAAGGCCCTGGTTCAGTCGAGCGTGGAAAGCAAGAAGAGTCTCACCGTCTACGTCGATGGTCAACGGATCCCCATCCTCGTCACGAAGGCGGGTGAGTGCTCGGTCGAGGGACGTAACCAGCAATTCGGTCGCATCGTCATCCGCCTGGATCGAGTGAGTGCGCTTGCTCAGTCCTAGCTGACGA
>CAZSDY010000027.1:13883-22238 GCA_964605765.1 uncultured Ectothiorhodospiraceae bacterium
TTGGATATCCGACTTGATTGGATGAGGGATTCAAGGGATCTGACCCCTTGAATACGACCCCTTGAATACCGGACCCCTTGAATACCTTGAATACAGGGTATCCCTGCGTGAGCGAACCCGTCGTTGAGGATGACACTGAGCTGAGGGCGCGCGTACGCCTTCTCGGTGAGCTGCTCGGCAGCGTGATCCTGGAGCACGAGGGCGAGCCCGTGCTGTCGGCCGTGGAAACGCTGCGCAAGGGTTTCATCGCGCGGCGGCGAGGCGAGACCGGACTCCTCGGCGAGCTCATGGCACTGATAGACGGCCTGGATCGGCAGGATCTGAGCCATGTCGTCAGGGCCTTCAGTACCTATTTCAGCCTCATCAACCTGGCCGAAGAGACCTTCGAGCATCGCCGGCGCCGCGTGCAGGTCAACACGGGGCAACCCCTGTGGCGCGGCTCGTTCGACGACACGCTGCGCCACCTTCGCGAGCAGGGCCTGAGCCCCGAGGCGCTCGAGCAATTGTTCGGAAAGTTGCAATACGTGCCGGTCTTCACCGCGCATCCCACCGAGATCAAGCGCCGTACGCTGCTGCAGAATCTGCGCCGCATCTTCGTCGCCTGCGAAGCGCTCGACAGGACCGGCCTGCAACCGTGGCAGCGTGACAAGGCGGAGGCAGACCTCCGCGCTTTGATCCAGGTGCTGTGGCACACCGACGAGCTGCGTGGCGAGCGCCACACCGTCGAAGGGGAGGTGCAACAGGGTCTTTATTACTTTCGGGAAAGTCTCTTCAAGTGTATTCCGGTCGTCTATCGCAATCTCGAGCGGGCGCTGAGACATAGCTTCACCACCAGCGTTCGTGTGCCGAGCTTCATCCGCTTCGGCTCGTGGATCGGCGGCGACCGCGACGGCAACCCGAACGTCACCCCCGAGATCACAGCCCGTGCGCTGCGCCTGCAGAAGGTCGAGGTCTTGCGCGAGTACATCAGCAGGGTCAATCGGCTTGCCGAGAGCCTGACCTTCTCCAGCAAGCTCGTCACCCCGTCGGCCGAGCTGATGGAAAGTCTTGCTCGCGAGCACGCGGTCGATCGTCACGTCTTCAGTGACGAGCCGCTGAAGTTCGCCGCCGAGCCTTATCGTCGCAAGCTCACCATCATGGCCCACAGATTGGAGGAGGCACGGCGCTTCACCGAGCAGCGCATGGCCGGCTACCTGGGCGCGAGCTTGCGCCACGGCTATCCCGACGAGGCGGCGTTCATGAGCGACCTGGCCCTCATCAGCCGCTCTCTCGCCTCGCATGGCGATGCGAACCTCGCCGATGGCGAACTCAAGGACCTGACGCGTCTGGTGGAGACCTTCGGGTTCTTCCTGGCACGCATGGACATACGCGACGAGTCGAGCAAGCACACCGCGGCGCTGGCCGAAATCCTGGCCGCGGCCGGTGTCTGCGAGCGCTACGAGCAACTCGACGAGGCGCAGCGTCTGGCGCTGCTCGGTCAAGTCGTATCGGGAGAGCGGATCGTCCCGGTCCACGCGCCGGCGCTCTCGGCGCAAACCCGTCAGATGCTCGATGTGTTCTATGTGATGGCCGAGTCATTGGAAGAAATTAGCCCACAGGCGCTCGGCAACTACGTGATCTCCATGGCACACCACGCCAGTCACGTTCTGGAAGCGATGACGCTGGCAAGGATCACCGGCCTCGTCGGGGAGCGCCACGACGGCACCGCCTTTTGCCGCATTCGGGTGACGCCGTTGTTCGAAACCATCGACGACCTCAATCGGATCGGTGCCGTGCTGCGCACCCTGTTCACGCAAGGTGCGTACCGTGAGACGCTGTCCCTGCAGGGCGACACGCAGGAAGTGATGCTCGGCTACTCGGATTCGGGCAAGGACGGCGGCATCCTGGCCGCCTCGTGGCGACTCTACGAAGCACAGCGCACGATCGTGCGCATCGGCGATGAGCACGGTATAGCCTGCGTCCTGTTTCACGGTCGTGGCGGCAGCATCAGCCGCGGTGGCGGGCCGACTCACGAATCCATCTTGTCGCAACCACCCGGCACCGTGCACGGGGACATAAGATTCACCGAGCAAGGTGAGATGCTGTCGTTCAAGTACCATCATCCGGAGACGGCGGTCTATGAGCTCACCGCCGGCGTCACGGGCCTGATGAAAGCGACGCATCTGAGCCTGCGCACACCCGGGACGCTCGACACAGAGCCCTATGCCGAGACCATGGAAACCCTCGCCGCTGCCAGCGAGGCGGCCTATCGCGCATTCGTGGACACCGGCACCGACGTGATCGAGTATTTCTACGAGACCACGCCGATCAAGGAGCTGGGTCAGCTCCACATTGGCTCGCGCCCCTCGCATCGCCCCGGCAGCCTGCCCGCCAGGCGTTCCATTCGCGCGATTCCGTGGGTTTTCGGGTGGGCGCAAACACGATGCTTGCTCCCGGCGTGGTTCGGCGTGGGGACGGCCTTCTCCGACTTTTGCGAGCACCATGAGAGCGGTCTGCCACGCCTGCGCAAGCTTGCCGGTCAATGGCCGTACTTCGCTGCGTTTCTGAGTAATCTGCAGATGTCACTGGCCAAGTTCGAGGCCGCCATCAGCGCCGAGTACGCACGATTGTGCGCGGACCCCGAGCGGGCCGGCCGGATTCACGGCGCGCTCGAGGCGGAGTATCGCCGCACCAGGGACATGGTGCTCAGCATCGTCGGGCAAACCGAGCTGCTGGAAGACCATCCTCGATTGGCTCTGTCGCTCGCCCGGCGCGACCCTTACATCGATCCGCTGCACTACATCCAGATTGCACTCATCGAGCGGGTGCGTGCCGGCGCGGACGACTCATGGCTGGAACCGCTGCTGCGTTCCATCAATGCCATCTCCAACGGACTTCGCAACACCGGCTAGGAGCCTGTCTGGGACTCGCGTTTCCCGGTAAAATGGCCGTATGGGCACTCGACGCGAGGAATACGGCAATATCCAGAGCCGCGGCACGCCGCGACCGGCCGCCGCGGAAGCTTCTCTTGGGGGAAGAAACGGGCGATGACCTGAACGCAACGCCCTTCGCGCAAGAGCGCCTGGCGATGATGTGGTCCCTTGCCGTAGAAGCCTGGAGTCTGACGGGTCGTCCGATGCCGCAGTACGCACGGCGAGACACTCGAGTCAGACTGCGCCCGCTCGGCACCTCCGAGTGACACACTCGTGATGCCTACTCACCCAGTCTCGCCTTCAGCGCATCCAGCTCCGAACGCAACGCCGACACCGCCTGCTCCAGGGCCGCCAAGCGGTCTTCTCGCGTGTCTGCCGCCAGATCGCCGACAACCGGTGGGCCCGCCGCCTGCTCCTCGACGGGAACCTCACCACACAACAGGTGCATATAGCGCGAGTCCTTGCGCCCTGCTTGTCTGGGCAGCTTGATCACATAGGGCCCGTCTTCACGCTGAGCGAGCCGCATGAGGATCTGCTGCGCTTCGGCGATGCTGTTGAAATCACACAATCGATTCGTGCGCGCGCGTATCTCGCCCTCTGTTTGCGCGCCGCGCAACATCAACACGCACAGCACACCGAGCTCGTCACGGGAAAACTCGTAGGTCAGGCCAAGCGCATTCGACAGCCGATGCACATACTTCGTCACCCGGCTGCCCGATGGGGTCTTCTCCCGCACCAGGCGCTTGGCGGTGAGCCCATCGAGCGCCTCGAGCACTTCCGTCTCACTGAGGCGCATGACCGGTTCCCGGTTGGACTTCTGATTACAAGCGGTCGTGACCGCGCTGAGCGAGAGCGGGTAGGCGTCCGGCGTCGTGGTTTCCTTCTCGATCAACGAGCCGAGCACGCGAGCTTCGGTGATGCTGAGGTTGATGTTCATCCGGTGTGCTCCTGTGTGGATCGGGCGCGAAATGCGCGATCTCACCGTTCTTCGGCTGCTTGTCCAGCACGCGGCCAAGAGAGATCGCGTGCATGAGGGCAATGCTTGATTCGACCCGCCCGGTGGATCTAATCGTCGCTGACGACGTCCACGTATTCGATACCGCAACCGGCCACGTTGGGCCCCATCATTGGCTGCTCGACCTTCCCACGACCTACCTGCCGGTCGTGCTCCCGGCGGGTGTCCGGATAAGCCCGGGTGACACACGCTGACCGCCTCGCTGGCGGACTCTCACACGACGCAATACTGAATGTTTTTCGACCGTCATGCATTGATCCACTCGACAAAGATCCCGCATGCCGCACTGGCGGGAACGATCTCCCGGCCGCGGCCGGTGACTTGCAGTGCTATGCCCGCGAAGATCGGCTCTGAATCCGGGTCGGCGGAAAACGACGGATCCCGTTTCGAGATGGCCTCTGGCGTGAGAACTTTCACTTCCTGATCAGGTCCGCAGGCAACACACCTGCCCCCCGGGAAAGGTGTCACTTCGCCATTGAACAGCTTGCCGAGAAAGGCGGCGTCGCGCGCCGGCGATGGCGATGCAAGGTAGACGGCCCTGATCCCGTCGGCGCCGTTTGCATGGCGCTGGAAAGCGGGCTTCCAGAAATGTGCCTGCGCGCGGTTCTGGCAGACGAAAAAGGCAATCTTCGGCATGTCGGGCGAGGTTGCGAAGGCGAGGGAGAAGGAGACCGTCACCTCCCGGCCATCGGGTAGCCGGGCCTGGCGCTCAAAGTCGAAGGGCGCGTAGGTCGGCACTGCCGCGGTCTTGAAGCGAGCAATGTCGGCGCGCGCGTCGTCCCCCGCGAAGACCAGCATCGACATGCCTTCGCGCTCGGCCACCCGGTCTCGATTGTGCGCCCCAAAGCTGAACAATCCGGGTGTACGCGAGAAGTCATGCTCTGCCAGCCGGTTGGGACGATCGACCTCCAGCAACTCGATGAAGTTCCTGCCCGCGAACTGCGCCAGGCGGTTGGATGTACCCATTCGATCCTCGTGCGCGGCGCGTGGCGTGAGGGTGAAGCCCAGACCCTCGTAGGTTGTCGCGGCGGCGTCGAGATCCCGGACTGCCAGGACGATGTGATCGATTGCCCTGCCTTTGCCCACTGCATCACCCGATGTGAAACAATCGATTTCCCCTGGGAAGCTGACACGGGAGTCTACACCAGAGCGACCGAGTCCAATTATCAAGTGGAGTCGGACACACTGATCGGGAGGCTGACCCGCACCCGGAATCCGCCCACACGTGTAGCGTCATGACTTCGTCCTCCGTGACGTAGGCGACAAAAAACGTTGCTGCCAACGCCCAGTGGAAGGCGCGCACCCGGGGATCCCACACCTTGATCATGTCTGTCATCTGCATGAGACATCACTCCTAATTCGTTGAGCTCAGCCACAGGATAAGGAGCAAACATGAAAGCAAGCTGAAAATTCGAGGTTCAGGCCATCGCGAACGCAAAGGCCTTGCCAGGTTGTCGGGTGAGGAACAGACTGGACGGGACGACCGCCCGCGAATAAAAATGCGCCCGTATGAGGATTGGCTCCATCCGTACCACGTCCGACACCGAAGGAGACCGCAATGCTGATTCGCACCATGGACCAACTGGAAGCGGAAGGCCGGGTCATCTCGATTGCACACGGCCGCGCGAGTGCGGTACGGCTGCTCACCAAGTCCGACGATCTGGGTTTCAGCCTGTCCGAGGCCCGCGCGAACGAGGCCGGTCACACCGACCTCTGGTACAAGAACCACTGGGAGGCCAACTACGTGCGCGAGGGACACGCGACCCTGGAAAACCGCACCACCGGCGAACGCTGGGCCCTGGAACCCGGCGTGCTCTACTGCGTCGGACCGAAGGATCGCCATCGCATCATTCGCGAGAAAGACGGGCCCATGCGCATCATCAGCGTGTTCAATCCACCGATCGAGGGCGGGGAAACGCATGACGACGATGGGGCTTATCCGCCGACCGGCGGCATCCCACCCGGCAAGGAACGCATGTTCGTCAAGACCATCGACGATCTGCGCAATGCGGGCATGGTGCGCAGCGTCGCCGGTGGCGCCGCCGTCTCGGAGCGCTTTCTCACCGTCGCCGACGGTCTTGGGTTCTCTTTACACTCGGTACGCCTCGCGGCGGGCGCGGAGGCCGATCTCTGGTACAAGCACCACTGGGAGGCAAACCTGGTGCTGGACGGCAGCTTCGAGGTGACGGACCGCGGCAGCGGCAACGTGCACATCGTCGGTCCCGGCGGCATGTATCTGGTCGGACCCGAGGACCGGCATCACGTCAAGGCCCTGACCGACGTGCACGGTATCAGCGTCTTCAACCCGCCGTTGAGCGGCGAGGAAACGCACGACGAAGACGGCTCCTATCCGCCGACTGGGTCGCTCCCTGCGCGGCCGTCCGGCACCTGATCCAATCGACCGGTGCGTTCGTCACGAAGATTGAACCGGCACGCGGAGCCAACTTGAAACCGCCTCCCGATCATTTCATACGTCCGAGTCCCCGGCCGCTTGCAGGACATTCAGCGCCTCGCGGTGCAATTCGGGCGTGGCCGTCACCAGGATGCGTCCGTCAGAATCGAGACCCAGCGGCTTGCCGCCCCAGTCGGTGATGCACCCGCCGGCTCCTTCGACCACCGGGACCACCGCGAGATAGTCGAAAGGCTGCTGGCCGGCTGCCACGACCATGTCCAGGTAGCCCGAAGCGAGGAGCGGGTGAGAATAACCGTCACTGCTGTAGCGGCGCACGCGAGCCATACGGCTCAACGCATCCACGGTGGGTCGCTCGTCGCCTTCGAGCTTGTCCGGTGAGACGATGGTCAGGACCGCCTGCTCCAGCGCCGCGCAAGCGCGGGTCCTTGCCGGCCGGCCGTTCATGGTCGTCGGCTGTCCAACGACACCGCACCATCGCTCGCCCAGGGCCGGGATGTCGATGATCCCCAACACCGGCGCCCCGTCGTACAGAAGGGCCAGCAGCATGCCATAGGTCGGGGCACCGGCCAGATAGGACTTGGTGCCGTCGACGGGATCGATGATCCACGTATACGGCTGATCCGTTTGCGTCCAGCCGTGCTCTTCGCCCATGATCGCATGTTGTGGATAGCTTCGGGACAACAGGTCCCGGATGACCCGCTCCGTTTCGCGATCCGCCACCGTGACCGGGGAGCCGTCTGCCTTGATAAACAACTCGGGGCCGGCTCGGAAATAGCGCAGCGAGGTCCGGCGCGCCTCGTCGGCCACGGTGCGCCCGAACTGCAGGAACTCCGGCAAGGACGCCAGAACGGCCGGCTCAAGCCTGGCGCGTCCGGCATCAAATGGCGGCTCCGACATGCCCGTTTCCTCATTCATACCGACCACCTGCCGCCATCGATATCCGCAACGCGCGTCGGTGATTGGTGAAAGTGGCGCCCTGTCCGGCATCCCGGCGCAGATCGGGCATCAACGCCTCCTCGTTCATCATCGGCGGGTGCAGGCATAGAATCCGATCAGCAGGCAATTGCGTGAGGGTGGGTCCATTGTGTTCCTGAACGTGTGTTGAGTTGTCGACCCGATCTCCCTTCGAGCCTGGAGGAAGTCTCGGGTTCGGCCAGCATGACGGTGGGCGCCTCAGTGCTCCGTCTCGATCCGCCCCACCTTGTTCTCGGCCCAACCCGCCAGGCGCAGCACCGGGTAACAGTATACGAAGTACATGAGCGCCACCATGCCGTAGATCAGCATCAGCTCGCTCGGGTGGCGCTGTGCGGCGTGCTCTCCCGCCCGCACCAGCTCCGAGATGCCGATCACGGAGACGATGGAGGTGCCCTTGATGATGATGACGTAAATGCCTCCCATGGGCGGAATCATCAGTTTCAATGCCTGCGGCAGCACGATATGCCAGAGGGTTTGCGTGGCGCGCATCCCAACCGAGCGCGCTGCCTCGGTCTGACCAGGGGGCACCGCCTCGATGGCCGCGCGCACGACCTCGGCAACGTATGTCGAGGTGTAGAGACTGAGCGCAATGACCGCGGCCGGGAACGATTCCAGCTGCAACCACGAAATCCCGGTGGCGGGCAGAATGAAGTACACGAAATAGAGGTGCACCAGGAACGGCGTGCCCCGCAGCACATGGATATAGCCACCGAACACGAGCGATAATACGGGGACCTGCTCTGCCCGCACCAGCCCGACGACAAAGCCGATGAAACTGCCGCTGATGATCGTGATCAACGAGATCTGGAATGTGATCCAGAGACCGTGCATGAGGAAAGGCAGGGTGGACTTGGAAACCTCGAGCATGGTCGATCCCTTTCAGGTGTAGGCTCCGCCGAGCTTGCGCTGTACCCGGTTAGACAGCAGGAACATCGCGAAGTAGATGAGCAGATAGCAGCCGGCGACCGTCAGGAAGGCTTCATTCGGCATCAGCCGTTCGTTGAGCAACGTCAGACCCGCGCCGAACAACTCGTACACGC
>CAZSDY010000028.1:0-22172 GCA_964605765.1 uncultured Ectothiorhodospiraceae bacterium
CGGCCGCTATTGAGGCAAGCTCTGCGAGGCTCGAGCAGTGCCGGAAGATACCCATGACTGAATCTTCGTTGCAGGTCATCCGAGGCGCCCGCGTCCTCGACGTGGCCGCGGGCCGCGCGCCGCTTCTGGAGGTGCTCGTCCGCGGCGACACCATCGAGGCAATCGGGCCGCCCGGCATGGCGGCGCCGGAAGCTGCCGTGGTCATCGATGCCAGGCGTCGATTGCTCATGCCGGGCCTCATCAATACGCACACCCACGGCCACGGCGCGCTCGGCAAGGGCCGAGGCGATCGCTGGACGCTCGAGCTTCTACTCAATGCAGGACCGTGGGTGAGCGGCGGGAGAACCCTCGAGGACAAGTATCTCTCGGCGCAGCTCAACGCGGCGGAGATGGTGCGCAAGGGATGCACGGCCTGCTATGACCTCTATTTCGAGTTCCCCACGCCGAGCAGCGAGGGCATCGCCGCCGTTGCCCGCGGCTATGCAGACGTCGGGATGCGGGCCGTGATCGCGCCGATGATGGCGGACCAGAGCCTCTATGAGGCAATCCCCGGCCTGCTGGAGCATCTGCCCGGGAGCGCTCGCAAGGATGCCGAGCGGCTGCGCCTCGCCCCTTTAGCGGAAAGCATCAAGGCGTGCCGCACCCTGCTCGCGGGTTGGTCGCACGACAGCGACGGCATTCGTCCCGCTCTCGCGCCCACCATCCCCCATCACTGTACCGAGGACTTTCTACGCGCGTGCCGCGATCTCGCGAAGGACCATGGCGTGGGACTGCACATGCATCTGGCGGAATCCAAGGTGCAGGCGCTGACGGGCAAGACGCGCTACGGCAAGACGCTGACGGCCTATCTCGAAGACATGGCTTATCTCGGCCCCTCATTCATTGCCGCACACTGCGTGTGGCTCGACGACGACGATATCAAGCGCTTGTCGGACCACGGCTGCGCCATCACGCATCAGCCGTCCTGCAATCTGAGGCTCGGCTGCGGCATCGCCCCGGTGCGCGCGTTCCTCGACGCCGGTATTCCCGTTGGCATCGGCACCGACGGCTCGGCCTCGTCTGACAACCAGAACATGTTCGAAGCCCTTCGCCTGGCCGCCAACGTGTCGCGCATCCTGGGCCCGGACTACGAGCGCTGGCTCTCAGCGCCCGAGGCATTGAGCATGGCAACGACCGGCGGCGCGCGCCTGCTCGGCTTCGAGGACCGGCTCGGTCGCATCGAGACGGGCTGTCTCGCGGACATCGTCTTTCTCGACCTCGACAACCTGAATTACGTGCCCTTGAACGACCCCGTCAATCAGGTGGTCAACTGCGAGGACGCCAGCGCGGTCGCGAGCGTCATGATTGCGGGACGCATGGTGCTCGACAACGGCGCCTTCACGACGCTGGACCATGGGAAGCTACGCCGGGATGTCGAAGATGCCATGGCGCGACTGAACGAGACGACCCGAGCGAGCAAGCAACTGGCACTGGGACTCGAGGGTCTGGTCGGTGGATTCTGCGTCGGCCTCGCGCGCTCGCCCTATCATGTGCAACGGACCCTGCCCTGCACCGGGACGACGACCGGGGAACACCCGGCATGATGCGTCTCATGTGGCGCTGGTGCGCCGACACGAGCGGGCGTTGCCGGCGGCGGATTGGCGCCCGTCGCAGCCGCGCGAACCTCAACGGCCGCAGGCCCGGGTGATCGCCTTATGGGCCGCGCTCACCCCATACAGTGAGTAGGTGTCCGTGGTGTGGGTACCGCGCTTGGAAGTCCCCTCGACGACCATTTCCCGCCCCGATCGCATGGCACGCAGCATGCTCTTCTCGACCGCGGCGCTCGCCGGCCAGGCGGCGCTGCCCTCGGTCAGGAGGCTGAACTCGCGCTTGTCGATGGTCACTTTCACCCTGCTCGACGGCTTGAACGGATAGCCCGAGTCGAAACGAATCTCGTTGCGCTCGCGCGCCGAGGGTCGATGGGTCACGAATACGTAGATCTCGCCGCGCCGCTGGTAGTCGCCTTCGGCCTTCTCGGGCTGGCTCCACATCATGCAAACGAGCGATTTGTCCTCCTTGTAGGTCTGCGCGGTCCATGCCTTGTATACACCCAGCAGATCGGTGGCGGCGGGCACGCCAGCAGGCATCGCCGCGGCAACAAGCAGCGCCGCCAGGGAGGTGAAGGTTCTCGCCCACGGAGTCCCCATCATGAATAACTCCATTGCGCCGCCGTGCGCGCCTTGCTCAGTGCGTGGCCACCAGTCGTGAAAATCGGACACTGAGGATCTCCGTGGTCGCGAGCAGTCCATCGTGCGCCTTTTCCACCAGCATCAGCGCCTGCGACCCCTCCATGCCCGCCGGGACCACCATGCGCCCGCCGGGCTTGAGCTGGTTGAGCAGCGACGTGGGGATAAGCTCCGGAGCAGCCGAAACCACGATCTTGTCAAACGGCGAATGCGCCGGCCAGCCCGCGGACCCATCACCCACGCCGAGGCGTATGTTGCCGAGCTCAAAGCGTTCGAGACGGACCTCGGCATCGCGTGCGAGTTCCTCGATGATCTCGACGCTGTAGACCATGCCGGCGAGCGAGGCGATGATCGCCGCCTGATAGCCCAGCCCGGTACCGATCTCCAGCACCGAATCGGTCGTCTTCAAGTCGAGCAGATCGACCATGAGCGCCACCATGAAAGGCTGCGAGATGGTCATGCCATGTCCGATGGGCAGCGGCGAGTCCACGTAGGCCATGGAGCCGAGTTCCACGGGCACGAACTCGTGGCGCGGCACCGAGCGCATGACGTCGAGCAGCGTTTCACTGATGGTGCGCCCGTCAAGAACGTCACCGAGGTGCTCGGTGTAGCGCACGATTTCTTCCACCATCTGCTGGCGCAGGGCGTCAAACTGTACCGCCTGGGCGTCTGTCATCCGCACTCCCGATGAACATCCCGTCCAACTCCCGATTCCCGGATTATGCCTTCAAGAGGCAGTCGCAGGTAGCCTGGAGGCGGCGCGCGCAGCATTGACGCGACGTGGCTCGCGCCCTTAGGCAATCGCGCTTTGCGTCCCGTATACTGGCGCACCCTCTCACTCTTGCACGAGTGATCGAGCCGTTGTCGACGAACAGATCCTATTGCTCATGACAGCCTGCACGTGTGGAACCGATACGGCGCCGCAGTGTGCGATCCGGTGGCCGTAAGGACCGGGGCATGCTGGCTACGCTGAGGTCCATCGCGGCGTTGTTGCTCAGCTACGGGCTGCTGCTCATGGCCAACGGCCTGTTTGCGACCCTGCTCGGCGTGCGCACCAGCATCGAGGGCTTCTCCACCGAGGTGGTCGGCATCGTAATGGCCGGCTATTTTCTCGGCCTGCTCACCGGTGGGCGCCATGCGGTTCGCGTGGTGGCCTCCGTGGGTCACATCCGCGCATTCGCCGCCTTCGCTTCCATCATGTCGGCCTCCGCGCTGGTGCACGTGCTGTGGATCGATCCGTTCGCATGGTTTTTTCTGCGCTTCATCGCGGGATTCTGCATGGCGGGAATGATCATGGTGAGCGAAAGCTGGATCAACGAGCGCGCCACCAACCAGATGCGCGGGCGTGTGCTGTCTTTCTACATGATCACGAACTATTTCGGGTCGGGCTGCGGGCAGTTCCTGCTACCGCTCGGCGACCCGGGGAAATTCCATCTTTTCAGCGTCGCCTCCATCATCTTCTCCCTCGCCCTGGTGCCCGTGTTGCTCACCCGCGCACAGGCGCCCCGGCCGACGACGACAGCGCGCATGAAGATCAAGGAGCTTTACGCCATCTCGCCGCTCGGCATCGTGGGCGTATTCTGCGCGGGCCTGGTGAATTCAGCCTTCTATGCCATGGGGCCGCTGTTCGCCAAAGGCATCGGGCTGTCCACGCACCAGATTTCGGTGTTCATGGCGAGTGCCATCTTCGGCGGCCTTTTGCTTCAGTGGCCGGTGGGACGGCTGTCCGACCGCCTGGACAGGCGCTGGGTACTTGCGGGCGTGGCGCTGCTCACCTCGGTCGCCTGCCTGCTGATAGTCAACTTCTCCCACGCGGGCAGCCCCACGCCGCTTTACGCGGCGACCGCCGCATACGGCGCGTTCGTCTTCACCGTGTACTCGCTGAGCGCGGCGCACATCAACGATTTCGCGGATCGCGGCAAGCTGATCCAGGTCGCGGCCGGGCTGCTGATCGTGTATGGCATCGGCGCGAGCATCGGCCCCATCATCGCTGCGTTCTCCATGGGCAAGCTCGGTCCCGCGGGCGCATTTCTCTACAGCACCACCATCATGGCCCTGCTCGGCGGCTTCGCCCTGTACAGGATGAGCCGGCGGGCGTCGAAAACCAAAGACGAGCGCGCGCCGTTCGTCGCCATCCCCTCCACGCAGTTCATGTCCGATAAGCTCTATGCTGCCGCGCGCAAGCAGATGGACCGTGATCTGGCCGCCACGCGAGCGGACCTGGCAGGCGCGCGCCGCGCCGCGGAGGTGCGCGAAGATGCCGAGTAGCCGACGCCGCTATCCCGTGCCCGCTCTCTCTGATTCCTGCGCCGGATACCTTGTCCGCCTCCGGTGTCCATTCTTAGGGCCGGCCATCTACCGTTCGCAGGTCTGGTCAACACAGTCGGTCTCCACCCGCAGCCGGGAAATCCGAGAAATGCCGCGGGCTCCTGTCATGGCCGGACGGGGCGGCATACGCCGTGGATGAGATCGTGGCGCGTGCCATGGCCAAGTGGCCTGATGTGCCGGCAGTATACGGGTGGCTTGCACTCGACTGCAGGGGGCGATGGCGCCTCGATGGCGATGTGGTGCGTTCACGCAATACCGTTGAGTACATCAACCGAAACTACGCGTGTGACGATGCCGGGCGCTGGTACTTCCAGAACGGGCCACAGCGCGCATTCGTCGATCTGGATTACACGCCCTGGGTGTACGTGCTGGATGGGAGTGGAGACCTGCGCACGCACACCCGCCTTGCCGTCGAGCGCGTAGAGTGTGCATGGCTCGACGACGAGGTGAACCTGCTGCTCGCCACCGAGCACGGACCGGGCATCATGTGCGACCGGGATCTGGCCGCAATCGCCGCGCGATTCTGCGACGAGCAGGGCGAGTCGCTGTCGGCGCGCGATCTGGAACGGGCCTTCATCGCAGCCAGGTGCCTGCGCCCGCCAGGGGTGTGCCTGAACTGGACGCGCCGCGTTACCGTGGGATCGCTTGCGCGCCGCGTGGCAGCTTCGCGCCTCGGCTTCGATCCCCGGCCGCGGAGGCAGAGTGTGCAGCCCGCGCGGGAGAATGGCGCCGATGGGCGGTCATGATGTCACTTGACGACTTCCAGCGTAGCCTTCCACGTACCATCCACGCTGCGGAAATGACCCTTGACGGGTACCGGTGGCTCGTCCTTCTTGGACGCCTTGATCTCCTTGACCGAACTGCCGAGCGATCGCCCGGAAAAGGTCACCGTCTCGCTGCCGTGGTCGGTTTCCGCGACCAGCACGCGAACCTTGCGGTGCCGGTTTCCGCACTGCACGAATACGACCTCCTTGTCGGTCTGTATCTCCAGGTCATAGGCTTTTTCGAATTCCACTGGCATTCTCCTGTCCCGGTGCGCCGTGGGGCGAAAGAGCGGATCATACTCGCCTTGGCACGGCATGGGAGAGCGGCGCCATGGCTCCGGCATCTGACGGCGTCCGCGGCTACAATACCGGCAAGCGGAACGGCGTGACGCAGACGTGGCGGGAATATCGCACGTGGCAGGTTTCGACGACGCGCCGTTCGCGCCCACCGAGCACGGCGACGTTATGATCGTGGGCACCGTATTCTGCGATCTCCGCCTGGAGGGCGTCGTGAGCACCCGGGTACGGCGCGACGGTGCAAACGCGACGCGCCGGGTGGCGCAAGCCATCGGTTGCTCGCGATTCGCGTCTCATCTGCAGGCGATACTGCTTCAAGGTATCGCCTTCGCGGGATTCAACGTGGTCGACATCCACGAGTTGCAGCGGGCGCTGGAAACGCCGGTCGTCACGGTGATGAGAAGCCGGCCCGACATGCATGCCATCAAGCGGGCGCTGCTCGACAAGGTGCCGGGCGGCGCGCGCAAATGGCGTCTGATAGAATCGGCCGGCACCCCGGAGTGCGCCGGCAAGGTCTTCATTCAGCGCGCCGGGATCGCGCACGCGGAGGCCGTGGAACTCGTCGAACGTCTGGCGGTGCACAGCGACTTGCCGGAGCCGCTTCGTACCGCGCACATGGTCGCGGGCGGTGTGCAGCGCGGGGAAAGCCGACACCGGCCCTGAGTGCCCGCCTGCCCCGGCACGGCGACGAATGAGCACGCCGCAAGCGGCGGCAGAAGGGTCACGATGAACACAACGCCGCATTTCGGGCGCTTGGCGCCCAACCTGTACTTCACGCAGGGTTACTCCGGCCATGGCGTCGCGTTGAGCTCGCTTGCCGGCCAGCTCATCGCCGAAACCCTGGCGCGCACCGCGCAACGCTTCGACGTGTTCGCCACGCTGCCCGCACCAAGCTTTCCGGACGGCACGTTGCCGCGCTCGCCTGGCCTGGTGGCCGGGATGCTGTGCTACGCCCCGCGCGACAAGATGTAGGACGCTGCATGCGCATTGGCATCATGATCTGGCTGGCCCTGCTGGTGTTCTGTGCAGGGTACTTGTGGCTCAGCAGCGATGCGCTGCCCGCAGAGGTACCCGTGCAGTTCGGCTCGCACGGCTCGCCGGTGCAATGGATGGGGCGCGACGCTTTTCTGGCCTGGACGATGGCAAGCCTGATCGGCTTGAACGCCTTGTTCGCCGGTGTGCTGCTGGTGTTGCGCAAAGCCGAGGTTCCTCCCTATATCAGCCTGCCCTGGCGCGCCTACTGGACGGCCACGCCGCGCAGGCGGGCGCAAGTGGTCACGCGCCTGCGCGACATCAACCTGATGGGCGGGATTGTTGCCAACGCGTGCTGGCTCCTGGCCTACAATCTGATCATGCAGGCGATCGGAACCGCGCTGCTGGTCGCGATTCCTGAGGGCGTCGCCATCTACTTGATCCTGGTCGGCGTCGTCGCGCTCGTGTACAGCCTCATCGCCTATCTGCACCCGCCCTGAGCGCCACGCCGCCGCATCACCCGATCAACGGAGACAGCTCATCATGCACGCACCGGGCGACCTGCTCTATCTGACGCACGAACGCCTGCAGGCGCTGGACATCCGCACCGCGGAGGTGATCGACAGCATCGAGCACCTGATTCGCGGGCGCGAGAATGAGAAGGTGTGGAATGCGCCGAAGAGCGCCGTGACGCACCCCGACGGGCGCTACTTCATGGCCACGCTGGCCGCGGCGGACGACCCCCCGCTGCTGGCGGTGAAATCGCTGGTGCTCAATCCGCGCAATCCCGAGCGGGGACTCATGAGCATCAACGCGCTGGTCACACTGCTCGACAGCGAAACCGGCGTGCCGCTCGCCATCGTGGACGGCAACTGGGTGACCGCCGTTCGCACCGCGGGCCTGAGCGCGGTCGCGGCGCGGCGCCTGGCACGCACCGACAGCGCGGTGGCGGCCTTCGTCGGCTGCGGCGTGCAGGCGCACAGCCATCTGCAGGCGTTCTCTTCGCTGTTCGCGCTCGAGGAAGTACGGGCATTCGGCCGTGGCAGCGCCAACCGTGATGCCCTGTGCGAAGCCGCCGCCGAGATGGGCTGCAAGTCCATACCGAGCAGCAGCGCCGAGTCGGCGGTGCGCGATGCCGATCTGATCGTGAGCTCGGTGCCGTTTTCCGTCGGGCTCGATCCGTTCATCGACGCACGCTGGCTCAAGCCGGGCGCGTTCGCGTCGATCACGGATCTCGCCGCGCCGTGGATGGACGAGGGCCTGCCGGCTTTCGATCGGATCGTCATCGACGACGCGGAGCAGGAATCGAAAATGCCGGACCCGCTGGTGGCACGCGAGCTCGTCAGCGGGGACATCTCCGATCTCGTCAACGGCCGCCTGCCGGGGCGCGAAAACGCGCAACAACGCATTGCCTTCGTGTTCCGCGGACTGGCACTCGGTGATCTCGCCCTCGCCGCGCTGGCCTTCGAGCGGGCAAACGCGGCGTCGGGAGTCCCGCCTGACCCGGTCGAGCCGGAACCAGATAGGGCATAGCGTGTGCAAGGCGTTGCGGCTGCACCGGGTTGGGATCACGCTCCGGATGATGCTCTCGCCAAGACGCGAAGCACGCAAAGGCAAAGTCGGGTTCCTGGAAGCCCTGATGACGGCGGCTCTACCGGTAGCGTCAACCGCCCTGTCGAGGCAGATCGATTTTCTTGGCGTGCTTGGCGGCTTTGCGAGATCTCTCATCATTCCGCGATATCCACCGCTTGCTGAAGAGTCCGACCTTGGTCGTCTTGCGCGAGCTCACGGGTAAGGGACTCATTGTCGAGGCCCGCGGTAGGAGCGGACGCCGGTTCGCGAACGCCCTGGACACAGCGCTGATGCCCGGGAAGGTTCGCGGGATGAATCCCGCTCCTGCGGGGGACCCGCCAATCCGCCTCGGCCCTTCGTGGCCCCGCAGTGTTTGGAATGGCGCCCGCCAAAGAGGCATACTTCGACCCGTATCGTGGATCTGATGGTTTTCGGGGAGTGAACACATGCTCGAACAAGCGCAGCCTACCGTGCAGATAGACAATGAACGCGTGCGGGTCACCGAGTGGCGCTTCGCGCCCGGCGCGGTGACGGGTTTCCATCGTCATGAGTACGACTATGTCGTGGTCCCCATGACGAGCGGCAGGCTCAAGCTCAGCGCCGCGGACGCCGAAGAGCACATCGCGGAGCTGGTCGCCGGCGTTTCCTATTGGCGCGAGGCGGGTGTAGAGCACGATGTGCAAAACGCCAACGACCACGAGTTCGTGTTCGTTGAGATCGAGCTTAAGTGAGCCCCGAGGCACATGGCATCACGCGGCTGTGCTCGACGGGCTTCCTCCGGCGGTGACGTTTCGGCACCTGGGCGTGGTGTCGGTCACCGCAGGCTCGCCGTCCAGCAGCAAGCGCCTGTTGAAAGCTCTGCACAAGGAGGCTGCGGCGCACGGGGCAAACGCGATCGTGCTCCAGGACGCGAAAGTGACGCGCGGCGTGCAGGGCAGCACACAGACGCTGAAAGCGGCGGTGGCCATCCGGCGCTGAGTGCGTAACGCTATCGTCGTCTGCCGGACACCATGCACGATGGGAAATGACACACGCGGCAGCTTGCTCGGCGCGATCACGTGGATGTTCGTGATATCGCTGCTGTTGTTCTGGATGCCGGTCGCGGGGCCCTTGATAGCGGGTTTCGTAGGTGGTCAAAAGGCCGGCGGGCTCGGCCGCGCGCTGCTGGCGACTTTCCTGCCCTCGGTGGTCCTCGGCGTGGCGCTGTTCGCGCTGGCCGCCTCACTCACCGGATGGCCGGTGCTGGGCATGATCGCGGGCGCCGGGGGCCTGGTGCTCGCGCTTTCCCAGGTCGGCGTATTGCTGATCGGCGCCATCATCGGCGGACTGCTTGCCTGAGCGCCCCATGCGCACTGCACTGCCATACGGCTGTCAGCACGGTTGCCCCGCTTCCCGTCCCCGCGCACCGGACGCCTGTCCATGATGGCTCTTCTGCAGCGCGTTGCGCGCGCGCACGTGAGCGTCGAGGGGCAGGTGCTCGGCGCAATAGGCGAGGGGCTGCTCGTTCTGGTCGGGGTCGAGAAGCACGACCGTGAGGTCCAGGCGCGCCGATTGCTGCAACGAATCACGGGATATCGCGTGTTTGCCGACGCCGATGGCAGGATGAACCGCAGTCTCATGGACGTCGGTGGAGAGTTGCTGCTGGTACCACAGTTCACGCTGCCCGCCGACACGGACAAGGGTAGCCGGCCGAGCTTCAGTCCCGCGGCCGATCCGCGTGATGGGCGGCGCCTGTTCGACTACCTGGTCGAATACGCCAGCTCCCATGGCCCCGCGCCGCGCACGGGGTGCTTCGGCGCGCACATGCAGGTCCATCTGGTCAACGACGGACCCGTCACGTTCATGCTGCGCGCCCGTCCCGATCCGAGGCGCCGGTCCTAGCCGGCCGACGCTCGAGCAACGATCTCGCGCGCCGCGGGACGCCAGGCAGCGCGGTGTCGGAGCGATGCTCGCGCCCGATCAACCGTGTTGGCGAAAGGGTGCGCTGCGGTACACGCCGAGGACTTTCATCTTGGTCGAAAAATACTGCAGCTCGTCGAGCGCCATATCCACCGCCTTGTGCGCCGGGTGGCCTTCGATCTCGGCATAGAACTGGGCGACGGCAAAGCTCGCGTCGGTGATGTAGCTCTCCAGCTTGGTGATGTTGACGCCGGCGGTCGCAAAGCCGCCCAGCGCCTTGTACAGCGCCGCCGGCACGCTGCGCACCTGGAAGACGAGACTGGTCATGCAAGGATTTCCCGCGGGATCGGGTTCAAGGCGTTGGCGCGCCATGACCACGAAGCGCGTGGTGTTGCCGATGCGATCCTCGACGCGGCGTCGCACGATGTCCAGGCCGTAAATCTCGCTTGCGAGCTCCGAAGCAATGGCGCCGACCGCGGCGTCGCCGAGCACCATGACCTCGCGCGCCGCCCCCGCCGTGTCCGAATGCGGCACCGCCTCGAGTCGCAGATCGCGGATCAGTGTCCGGCACTGGGCGAGCGCCTGGGGATGGCTGCGCACGCTCTTCAAGCGTTCCAGCCGGGTGCCGGGCACGGCCAGAAGCACGTGGTGCACCGGCTGAAAATGCTCGGCGACGATGTAGAGGCTCGAGCTCGGCAGCAGGTGGTGGATGTCCGCCACCCGCCCGCCCAACGAATTCTCGATGGGGATCATGGCGAGCCCGGCGACACCGTCGGAGACCGCCGCGAACGCCGCCTCGAAACTCTCGTACGGCATCGGGTCGAGCTCGGGAAACGCGGCACGGCAGGCAAGATGGGAATAGGCCCCGGGCAAGCCCTGAAACGCGATCGAGCGCGCCGGCAGCGCGCTGGTATCGAAACCGGTGGGGATGGCGTCCGTTGCCCCTTCGGCGCGCTCGTTGTCACGCGTGGTGCGGGTCCCGCACCGCCCGAATGCCAGCCATTCGGGTGAGGTCATGGTGATCTGCGCTATCCGCGCGATGCAGTCGGGACCGGGCGCGCTCGCGCCCTTTTCCCAGCGAGCGACCGTGGACTGATCGACCGCCAGAGCGGCGGCGAGCGCGCGCTGGGTCATGTCCGCCGCGCGCCGCGCCTGACGAATTCGTTCACCGGCCGTCATGCCGCACCTTTCGACAGAACATATGCATCATACTTGCCGTTTTCGCATCGGGCGCCATATATTATGCATAATATCGTTATTATATCCAAATATCGCTCCGTACGCCGCCATCTGGCGCACGAACTCACCCCTCCCTCCATCAGGTGGAAGTGCGCCGCCGCCCGCTTGCGCGGATTGCCGCGCGAGGGGCAGTACCACGCATCGGCCGCGGCGCCTTTCGCGGGCACGGGCGCCGACGCTGAAATGGCGCTACGGCACGCCTCTTTCGGGAGCTGCACCCAACGTGTGAGAGCAAGATCGGTGTCAGTCCGGAGGCTTGCCGACCAGGATCACGTGCAGGCGGCGCGGACCGTGGGCGCCGAGCTGCAGGGTCTGCTCCACATCGGCCGTCTTGCTGGGACCGGATATGAGGTTGACGGTGCGCGGCATGGGCTGCGCTTCGGCGCGCACTACCACCCACGCGTCCTCGAGGTGTCGAACCAGGCGCCGGGCGGGTAGCACCACGATATGGTCATCGGGCAAAAAGTTCAGGGTTGTCGGGCTCAGCGCGCCGGACGCGAGCACCAGCGTGCCGGTCTCCGCGACGCCTGCCAGCGCGCCGGTGACGCTCGCCGTGTCGTCGCCGCGCGCGGCGCGTGTCTCGACGCTCAGCGTCCTCGGCCACTTGATGGCGGCAACGCCCGGCTCCCCGGAGGCCACCAGACTCGCCGGGAGCTGGCGGCGCTTCAGGTAATCGGCAATCGCCCGAGCCACGCCGGCGGCGCTCTTCACGCGCCCTACCGTGGCCCCCGCTGCTTCCAGACAGGCGCTGAAGCGCGCCACCAGATCGTCGTCGACCGACGGCTGCACGTGGCGGGCAGGGTCTTGCAGACGAGACGCGAGCGCCCCCGAGATGGCGGGCGACAAGGGACCCTCGCGCTCGAGCGAACGGCGAATGCGGTCAAGTATCCTCTCGCGCGAGGTACTCACGGCCGCTTGCCACGCCGCCACGCTGCTTGAAAGGTCTCGCCGCTCGGCGCGGGCAGATCGCGCGATGCCGTCCAGCCGCCGGCAAGCGGCAGACGCGAGAGTGCTCCGCGGCGCGCACCGAACGCACCCAACAGTCGTGCGCCGGCGGCTGCAACCGCGTGGTAGAGTCGCGGGTGCCTGGCGAGGAACGCCCAGCCGGCGAGCGCCCACCTCGCGCGCTTCGCCGTGAGCCCGCCTCGGTGCGCATGCACGCGAAGCCTGCGTATGAGCTTCGGCAGGGGAATGCGCATGGGGCACATCTGCTCACAGCGCCCGTTGAGGGTGCAGGCATCAGGCAGGTCCCTGGCCCCGTCGAGCCCCACCATGAGCGGCGTCAGCACCGATCCCATGGGTCCCGAGTAGACCCAGCCGTAGGCGTGACCGCCGACCGCGCCGTATACCGGGCAATGATTCAGACACGCCCCGCAGCGGATACAGCGCAGCATCTCGTGGAACTCACCGCCGAGCATGCCGGAACGCCCGTTATCGAGCAGCACCACGTGATACGCCTCGGGCCCATCGAGGTCGGCGCTTCGCCGCGGCCCCGTGGAGAAGGTCGTGTAGCTGGTCATCGTCTGACCGGTGCCGCTGCGCCCGAGCAGACGCAGAATGGTGGTCACGTCTTCCAGCGTCGGCACCACCTTCTCGATACTCGCGGTGACGATGTGCACACGCGGCAGAGCGCTGGTGAGATTGCCGTTGCCCTCGTTGGTCACGATCACCGATGAGCCGGTCTCCGCGACCAGGAAATTCGCGCCCGTGATGCCGGCATCCGCGCCGAGGAACGCCTGGCGCAGCACGGTGCGCGCCTCGTTGACGATATCCGGGATCTCGGTCACGCGCTCGGTGAGACCATAGCGCGCGTGGTGGGCGTGAAACAACGCCGTGATCTGATCGCGGGTCTTGTGCACGGCCGGGGCAATGATGTGGCTCGGCGGCTCGCCGGCGAGCTGAATGATGTACTCCCCCAGATCCGTCTCGACGACCTCGTGGCCGGCCGCGAGCAAGGCGTCGTTGAGCGCCATCTCCTCGCCGATCATGGACTTGCCCTTGGTGATACGCTTCACCGCGTTGCGCCGGCAGATGTCGAGCACGATGTCGCACGCCTGCTCGGCCGTCTCCGCCCAGTGCACGTGTCCACCCGCGGCACACACCTCGGCCTCGTAGCGTTCCAGGTAGTAATCGAGATGCGACAGCGTGTGCGCCTTGATGTCGCGCGCGGCATCGCGAATCGCGTCCGCCTCCGGCAGGGCATCGAAGGCGGCGCGGCGCTTGTCGACGAACCCACCCTTGGCCTTGTCCAACGCGCGGCGCAGATCGCGGTCCACGAGGGCGGCACGGGCGCGGGGGCCGAAGTCGTGGGCCAGCGATCTCATGCCTCGCTCTGCACCTTGCCGCTCGGCACGGCCGGCTCGGCGATGGCCGCGCCGTCGGCCATGCCGGCCAGCACCTCGGCGGCGTGGAATACGCGCACCGGGCGTCCCTTGCGCTTCAGGCGCCCCGCGATATGGAGCAGGCATCCGAGATCGCCACCGAGCAGCGTACCGGCCGCGCTCGCCGCTATGCCGGCGAGCTTGTCGTCGACCATGCGCTCGGAGATCTCCGGATACTTGACGCAGAAAGTGCCGCCGAAGCCGCAGCATACGGCCGTGTCGGGCATCTCGCGAAGCTCGAGCCCCGCCACCGCGCCGAGCAGGGCGCGCGGCTGCGCGCGGATACCGAGCTCGCGCAAGCCCGCGCACGAGTCGTGATAGGTGACGACACCGCTATAGGTGGCGTCGATGGCGTCGAATCGAAGCTCATCGTGCAGGAAGCTCATCAGCTCGCGGCTGCGTGCGGCAAGGTTCTCGGCCTTTTGCTGCCACGCGGCATCGCTTGAAAAGAGCCCGGGGTAGTGCTCCTTCAGCATGCCCGCACAGGACCCCGACGGCGCGACCACGTAATCGAAGCCCGAGAACGCATCGATCACCTGCCGGGCAATCGCCTGCGCGGTGACGCTGTCGCCGCTGTTGAAGGCCGGCTGGCCGCAGCAGGTCTGCAGGCGCGGCACTTCCACGCGGCAGCCTGCCGCCTCGAGCAACTTGACCGCCGCGAAGCCGACCTGCGGGCGAAACAGATCGGCCAGGCACGTGACGAACAATCCCACGTACGGTCCTGCGCCGGCGCTTTCCTCAGGTCGCGCCATGACTACGCGTCACCACGCGATATGCAGACCTGTCCCGGGTTGTCCGGGCCCCGACAGTGCATGGCGCGCGCTTCTCCGTTATGCTCTTCATTCCCCATTTTTCCACACTTGGCGCACCAATGGTGAGCCTGTTCACGCGGGGGCGCAACGATGGAAGATCCGATGCCAGATCGCATAGCCACTGTGAAGCGGGTGACCCGAGAGACCCGGATCGAGATGACGCTGAATCTCGACGGCGAGGGCGACGCGCACCTCGAGACCGGTCTCGCGTTCCTCGAGCACATGCTCAACCAGGTGGCCCGCCACGGCCTCCTCGACATCGAGCTTCGCGCCGAGGGCGATCTGGCTATCGACGCGCACCACACCGTCGAGGATATCGGTATCGTGCTCGGCGACGCCGTGGCCCGCGCGCTCGGCGATCGAAGAGGCATCACGCGTTACGGGCACGCCTACGTGCCGCTCGACGAGGCACTCGCGCGCGTCGTCATTGATTTCTCCGGCCGCCCGGGCCTCGCCTACCGCGTGCGCTTCAAGCGCGCGCGCATCGGAGATTTCGATGTCGACCTGATTCACGAGTTCTTTCAGGGATTCGTCAATGCGGCGGGCGCCACCGTGCACATCGACAGCCTGCAGGGCGCGAACGCGCATCACGTGGCGGAAACGGTGTTCAAGGCCTTCGGACGCGCGCTGAGAATGGCCGTGAGCCCTGATCCGCGCATGCGCGAGCGCGTCCCGTCCACCAAGGGCACCCTGTAAGCCGCCCACCACGCCCCATGGAGCGTATCGCCGTCATCGATTACGGGATGGGCAACCTGCGCTCGGTATCCAAAGCCCTGCAGCACGTCGCGAGCGGGTGCCAGCAAATCCTGGTCACGAGCGATGCGCCCACCATCGCGGCGGCGGATCGCATCGTGTTCCCGGGACAGGGCGCGATACGCGAGTGCATGGCGGAGCTCGACCGCCTGGGACTGCGCGACGTGCTTTGCGACAGCGTGCACACACGGCCGTTCCTCGGCATCTGCATCGGCCTCCAGGCCTTGCTGCAAACCAGTGAGGAGGATCCTGCCACGCAGGGGCTCGGTGTAGTCGAGGGCGATGTGCGGCGCTTCGCGGCCGACGTCCGGGAGGCCGGGAGCGGCGAGCGGCTCAAGGTCCCGCACATGGGATGGAACAACGTGCGCCAGTGCCTGCGCCATCCCCTATGGCGCGGTATTGCGGACGGCGAACGCTTCTACTTCGTGCACAGCTACTACATCGACCCGACGGATGCCGGTCTGGTGGCAGCGCGGTCGTGCTACGGCATCGAGTTCGCCTGCGCCATCGCCGACGCCGCGTTGTTCGCGGTGCAGTTCCACCCCGAGAAAAGCCAGCGCGCCGGACTCGCGCTGCTCGACAACTTCCTGCGCTGGCAACCGACGCCCGCCGCCTGAGTAGTAAGAGCACATCATGCCCCGCCGGGTATCGGCACGGGAATCGGCTGGTACCGAGCGAGCGGGCACTCTCCCGCTCTCTTCGAAGAAATCGAGCCTCACTCTTGACTTACTGTAGCCTGTGTACTATACAGTACACGTTTGTGATCATGACGACACAACCATGACATTCGGCGATTACATTCGCCAGGTCCGGGAACGGCTCCGGACCAATGACCGAAGCTACTCGGTACGCCAGGTCGCCCGACGAATCGGCGTGGAGCCGGCCTACCTGAGCAAGGTCGAGCGCGGCGATGTGGCCCCGCCATCGGAGGCCACCATCCGCAAGCTTGCCAGGGAGCTCGATGAGGACACGGACGTATTGCTGGGGATGGCGGGCAAGGTCTCCTCGGACCTCCAGGAGACCATCCGCAAGCGCCCGCAGCTTTTCTCGCAACTGTTGAGAGAGCTGCGCGACATGCCCGACCACGCCATCGTGAGGATTGTCAGGGAGGTGCGCGACGGTGATTGGTGAATCCGGTTCACGCGGCCATCAGCGCGGATTCGGATCGGTCGGAGTGAGAGCCGACACAGGGACAATCAGTGACCTTGGATGATCCCGCAACTGAAGGGAGGACCCTACAGATGATTGAGCTCCAACACGGCGGTTTGAGTTTCAGGTTTCCCGAAGTGCATGCGGGCGCCGCGTGCAAGCTCGAGTTCCAGCGCACCCTGAGAATCCCGGACGACAACCGGGAATACCCCCTGCCCCCGGGCTTCGGCCGGTTCCCGCTATTTCATGTGGATGACTACTCCGAACGGGTACCCCGGCGGTGGAACGAGCACGGCGGCGTTTTCATGCCCATGTATCAATCAGAAGCCATGTGGATCAACTTTTACGCGGGCTACCCCTGCGCCATCAAGGTCGCGGCGGGCAAGATATGCGCCGTGTCCGGCAATGACTGGAGCAACACGCTTCACGCGCACCCGCAGGATTACTGCGTTGTTCCCACTCAACCCTGGCTGGACGGCTTCAACGTGGGTGAAAACCACATCCGCCAGTTCGTCGCCATGCCTCTGGGAGCCGGCTACACCGCTGAAGAGCAGATCACCGGCAAGGCCGAGCACGGCGGCGTTCAGATCATCGTCTATCCGATGAAACCCGACGCCTATGAACGCTGGCTCCAACAGCAAGGGGGATGGGACCGCACCATGATGCTTGGCGGTGACATGGTTTGCTTAGACGCCGATATGGACGTGGGCGGCGCCGAAATGGGCCTCGCGCCGGGCGGCCTCATGCGCCAGCAGATCTACGACGACGACTGCGGATTCGACGTGTGGGATCGCAACACCTCCTCGCGATGCTTCGTGCACATCGTGAACTCCGAAGCCTTCGTCGGCATCACCGGTTGCCACCCGCCCACCGAGCCCCCAACTGCCAAGCAGTACACGCAGGCCGGATTCCCCTGGTTCGACTACTACAGCCATGAGCTCAAAGCGCTGGAGGGTGCGCCCAATCTCGCCAAGCTCGATAGCGTGGCCGCCCGGCGCATCAAGGAGGCCGGATCACCGCTCGAGGGCAATGAGCCGGTGTCGCCGGCCAGCGTGAAGCAACTCGGCCCCGGCGCCGTGCGCGAAGGCAAGTTCTGACCCGGGCTCTTAGCTCTTGAGCCGCTGCATCTTCGGATCGTACAGCGGGCCGTCGCGGCGTTTCGCTTCGTAGAGATCGCCGAAGGCCTCGATCTGAAAGCGCCCCGCCGTGGCAATTTCCTCGGGAATATAGCCATAGGCGATGTTGGTAGCCAGGGTATGGCCGTAGTTGGCGCTGCTCGTGGTGCCCACCACGCGGCCCTCATGCAGAATGCATTCGTTGCCATGGAATTGCGGCAGTCCTTCCAGGGTAAAGGTGCAGAGCCGTCGTTTCACACCATCCGCGCGGATCCGTTCCAGGGCGTCGCGGCCAATGAAATCACCCTTGGATTTCAGGTGCACGCGGAAACCCAGGCCGGCCTCGAACGGGCTGTAGTCCGGCGTGATATCGCTGCTCCAGTAGAGATAGCCCTTCTCCATGCGTAGCGAATCGATGGCACGATAGCCGGCGTTGCGGATGCCGAGTTCCGCGCCCGCGTCCCACAGCAGATCGTAGATGTGCCCGGCGTATTCCACGGGTATGTGCAATTCCCAGCCCAGCTCCCCCACATAGCCGATGCGCGCGGCCAGGACCCGGGCCGCGCCCAGCTCGATCCACCGGCAAGTGGCATAGGGAAAAGCGGGGTTGCCGACATTGTCCGGGGTCGTCTTTTCCAGCACCCGGCGTGCCAGGGGGCCGCACAGGTTGAGGACCGCCCGTTCGGAAGTGATTTCGCGGACGCGGATGGACCCGGTCTCCGGCAGGTGCGATCGAATCCAGTGAAAATCATGAATACCGAATCCGCTGCCGGCCACCACATAGAAATGCTCCGGGCCGGTGCGCATGATGGTCAGGTCGCACTCGATCCCGCCGCGCTGGTTGCAAAGTTGTGTATAGATGATGCTGCCTGGCGGGCGGTCCAGATTGGACACGGCGAGGTGCTGCAACGCCTGAAGCGCGCCGGGGCCGCTGATTTCCAGCTTGGCGAAGGAGGACTGGTCGATGAGCACAACGCCTTCGCGCACCGCCCGGTGCTCCCGGGCGACCGCCTCGAACCAGTTGCACTCAGCACGGTTGAAGGCGTGCGTGTCAGCGGCCTCCTCGCCTTGCGTTGCGAACCAGTTGGGCCGCTCCCAGCCGAACTTCGAGCCGTAGACCGCCCCCTGCCCGGCCAGGGCCGCATGCAGCGGGCTCCTGCGCAGATCGCGACCGGACGCCAGCTCTTCCTCCGGCCAGTGGATCAGATAATAGCGCCCGTATGTTTCCACCGAACGTCCAGCCAGGAAGTGGCGGCTGCAGTGGTGCGGGCCGAATCGGCGCACGTCAAAATTCCAGATGTCGTATTCCGGCTCACCCTCCAGGATCCACTCCGCCATGACCTTGCCGGCGCCGCCGCTCGCCGCGATGCCTGCGGTGAAACCGCAGGCGACGAAGAAATTATCCAGCTCCGGCACGGGCCCCATGATGGGCTCGCCGTCCGGCGAGACCGGAATGGGTCCGTTGATCAGGTTCTGCAGGCCGATGTGATCGAGAATGGGCAGGCGCTCCGCGGCGCGGACAATGATCTGTTCAAAGCGCTCGAAGTTGGATGCCAGCAGTTCCCGGCGGAAGCCCTCGGGCATGCCGCCGAGGGCGAAGGGCAGGGTATCCGGTTCCCAGCCGCCGATGGCCAGGCTGCCGACGTCCGGCTTGAGGTAGAAAAGCTTGTCCGGATCCCGGAAGGTGGGCAGCCCCGGGGTCACCTCGGGGGACTTCTCGGTCACCATGTACTGGTGTTCCACCACGCCGCCTGGAACCGCCACCCCGGCGAGCGCCGCCACTTCGCGCGCCCACAGGCCGGCGGCGTTGACCAGCGTCTCGCAGGACCATTGGCCCTGGTCGGTATCCACGCGCCACACCCGGCGGTCCCGAACCTGGATTGCGGTGACCGCCACGCCCTCCAGGATCCGCACCCCTCCCGCGCGGGCGCCCCGGGCATAGGCCTGGGTGAGACTGCTGGGGTCTATGTACCCGTCGCTGGGAATCCAGGCCGCGCCGTGGACACCCTCGGTGGTCATCAGGGGAAACTTCTCCCGGGCCTCGCTGGCGGTGATCAGTTCCAGCTCGAATCCGAAGCTGCGCGCCGTGGTGGCGGTGCGGCGGATCTCCTGCCAGCGATCCCTGGAGGATGCGATGCGCAGGGAGCCCACGGGGCGCCAGTCGGTGGCCTGGCCGGTTTCCGCTTCCAGCCGGCTGTAGAGCTCGGCGCTGTACTGCATCAGCCGGGTCAGGTTGCGCTTGCCGCGCAACTGGCCGACCAGTCCCGCCGCATGCCAGGTGGCGCCCTGTGTCAGCCCATGCCTCTCCAGCAACACCACGTCATGTTTGCCGTGACGGGCCAGGTGGTAGGCAATGGAACAGCCGACGGCGCCACCGCCGATGATGAGAATTTCCGCGTGTTGGTCAGCCATGATTGCTTCTATGCCTCCCTGGTGCCCGGTTGAAGATCGCATGGATCCGAGGCGCTTCGCCAACGGGTCGCCGACCCGGGATGATGTCGACTCCCGCAAAAGCGCCGGGAGAGACGAGAGAGGAGATCAATTCCTATCCGATTGACTTTCCTCCGCTTCAGCGCCTGCTTGCCATTACCTCGCCGCCGCGCGCGAGGGCCCGATAGCCGATGTCGCCGCGGTAGAACGCCTCCGGCCAGTCGATGCGCGCGGTACGCCGGTAGGCGCGCTCGCGGGCAAGGCCGATACTCTCGCCGAGCGCACACACGCACAGCACGCGACCGCCGCTCGTCACCACTTGCCCGTCCTCACGGCGTGTACCCGCATGGAACACCTTGGTGGCGGGCATCTCGTCTTGCAGGCCGTCTATGGGATCGCCCTTGCGGTAGCGACCCGGATAGCCCCCCGAGGCCATCACGACACCGAGCGCCGCACGCGGGTCCCAGGCGGCGGTGCACTCGTCGAGTCTGCCATCGAGGGCCGCCTCGCACAGATCGATCAAATCGGAGTCGAGCCGCATCATGATGGGCTGGGTCTCCGGATCGCCGAGACGGCAGTTGAACTCCAGCACGTTGGGGGTGCCGTCATCGCCAATCATCAGCCCCGCATACAGGAACCCTACGTAGGGCGTCCCCTCGGCAGCAAGCCCCGCCACGGTAGGCGCCATGACCTCGTCCATGATGCGCCGGCACACGTGCTCGTCGATCACCGGCGCGGGAGAGTAGGCACCCATGCCGCCGGTATTCGGGCCCCGATCACCGTCGTCGCGCGCCTTGTGGTCCTGTGAGGAAGCGAGCTGGAGGATGTGCGTGCCGTCGACGAGCGCGATGAAGCTCGCCTCCTCCCCGCGCAGGCAGTCCTCGACCACGATGCGCCGTCCCGCTTTACCGAAGGCCCCGCCCTCGAGCATATCGGCAGCGGCCGCTAGCGCCTCGTCAACGCTTGGTGCCACCACCACGCCCTTGCCCGCGGCGAGTCCGTCGGCCTTTACCACGATGGGCGCACCACGCGACTCGATATAGCGCCGCGCCGGCGCGAGATCGGTGAATGTCTCGAACGCGGCGCTGGGAATGGCGTGCCTGGCAAGGAACGACTTGCTGAATGACTTCGAGCCTTCGAGCCGCGCCGCTGCGCGCCTTGGACCCAGACAGCGAAGTCCCGCGCGCTCGAAGGCATCGGTCACACCGCCGACCAGCGGTGCTTCCGGCCCCACGATGGTCAGATCGATCACCTTGCGCGCGGCGAACGCGAGCAGCGCCTCGATGTCCTCTGCGCCGATCGCGACATTCTCTACCCTCTCCTCCGCGGCTGTGCCGGCGTTGCCCGGCGCCGCGAAGATCCGCTCCACGCGCGCCGATCGGGCACACTTCCAGGCAAGCGCGTGCTCGCGGCCGCCGCCGCCGATGACGAGGACCTTCATCCTGTAGACGGCAGTTGGACGGAGTGCTGGGCGGGTGATGTTGCGTGCGCGGCAAGGCGCAGCACCGCGCAAAAGCGAGCTATCGCAAGGTGTTGCAACACCGTCACACGTGCAACAGCGCGTGCCGAGTACGCCGTAGCAGCCTCACACGGCGAGCGAGCTCGAATAGCCCTCTCATACCGACCGGCATCGAAAATTTGCATCATCCACATAGCGGTCAACTGCCGTTTCCAGGATCAATCAGTGCCGGAAGTGGCGCATGCCGGTGAACGCCATGGCGATCCCGTGCTCGTCGGCCGCGGCGATCACCTCTGCGTCGCGCACCGAGCCGCCCGGCTGGATGACGGCCCTGATGCCAACCTCGGCGGCCGAATCGATGCCGTCCCTGAACGGAAAAAACGCGTCGGATGCCATCACCGCACCGCGCACCTCCAGGCCCTCGTCAGCCGCCTTGATGGCGGCGATGCGCGCGCTGTAGACGCGGCTCATCTGGCCCGCGCCAATGCCGATCGTGGCGCGATCCCGACAGTAGACGATGGCGTTGGACTTGACCGATTTCACCACACGCCAGGCGAACAGCAGATCGCTGATCTCGGCAGAGTCCGGGCGGCGCCGCGTGACCATCTCGAGTTGAGCGGCGCCCACGCGCCCCTCGTCGGCGCTTTGCACGAGCAGGCCGCCCGCCACGCGTTTGAAATCCAGGCGGGCGCTGCGATCCGTCTCGAACGAGCCGGTCTCCCGCCCGCGCACGGTTCGCCTCGCTTGGAGTATGGGCGCCGCCCCCGGGCGAGGTGA
>CAZSDY010000029.1:0-21953 GCA_964605765.1 uncultured Ectothiorhodospiraceae bacterium
GCGAGCTCGAGGCACGTGCGCCGGCCGCGCCCGCGGCACGTGCCGCGATCGACATGGCGCTCCACGATCTGCTGGCGCAGCGGCTCGACGTTCCCCTGGTGACGTTGCTCGGCAGGGCCCACGACACGCTGCCGACCTCCATCACCATCGGCATCAAGTCGCTCGACGAGACGCTGGCCGAGGCTGACGAGTACCTGGGGCGTGGATTCCGTGTGCTCAAGGTCAAGCTCGGTGAGTCGCTGGAGGGAGACATCGAGCGCCTGCACAAGCTGCGCGAGCGCATCGGCGCGCAAGCGCTGATCAGGGTAGACCCCAACCAGGGTTACGATGCCGCCGATGTCATGCGCTTCGTCGAGGCGACGCGCGATCTCGAGATCGAGTTCCTCGAGCAGCCCATGCCCGCGCGCGATGTGGATGGCCTCAGGGGACTCCCGCGCGAGCTGCGCCAGCGCATCGCGGCCGACGAATCACTGCTCGACGATAAGGACGCGCTGGCGCTGATCGCGCCACCCGGGGCGTGCGGGATTTTCAATATCAAGCTCATGAAATGCGGGGGGGTGCGCGCGGCGATGCGTATCGCGGCAATCGCCGAGACGGCCGGCGTCGAGCTGATGTGGGGATGCATGGACGAGAGCATCATCAGCATCAGCGCCGCGCTGCACGCCGCGCTCGCTTCACCCGCGACGCGTTACCTGGACCTGGACGGCAGCCTGGACCTCGCGCGCGACGTCGCGGAAGGCGGCTTCGTCCTCGAGGAAGGACACATGCGGACAACCGATGCCCCGGGGCTGGGGCTTCGTCGCCCGCGATGAGCGGTGTATATTCGAGGTATATTCAAGGGGTCGGATCCCTTGAATCGTTCTTCGATTCAAGTCGGCTATTCAAGGTGAACCAAGGGATCCGACCCCTTGAAAATCGAGAGGTGAACTTACATGCCCCCCAGCAGTGACGCCGTCTGCGAATTCGCCGGCTCGCGTATACCGGACATCACTGTCTCGGTGCGCCAAACATTCGGCATAGACAGCGACTTCGAAGTGCCCGCGTTCAGCCAGAGCGAGGAGCACGTCCCCGACATGGACGATGCTTACCGCTTCGACCACGATACCACGCTCGCCATTCTCGCGGGCTTTGCCTACAACCGGCGGGTGCTGGTGCAGGGCTACCACGGCACGGGAAAGTCCACACATATAGAGCAGGTCGCGGCCCGGCTCAACTGGCCCTGCATACGCGTCAACCTCGACAGCCACATCAGCCGCATCGATCTCATCGGCAAGGACGCCATCGTGCTGCGTGACGGCCAGCAGATCACCGAGTTCAGGCAGGGGATCCTGCCCTGGTCCTACCAGAATGCGACGGCGCTGGTTTTCGACGAATACGATGCGGGCAGACCGGATGTCATGTTCGTCATTCAGCGTGTGCTGGAGGCGGAGAGCCGCCTCACGTTGCTCGACCAGTCCCGCGTGCTCAGGCCGCACCCCTCGTTCCGCTTGTTCGCCACCACGAACACGGTCGGGCTCGGCGACACCACGGGCCTTTATCACGGCACGCAGGCGATAAACCAGGGGCAGATGGACCGCTGGAACATCGTCGCGACGCTCAACTATCTGAAGCCCGAGGCGGAAGCCGGCATCGTGCTCGCCAAAGTTCCGCAGTACGACACCGAGAGTGGCCGCCAGACGGTCGATGCCATGATTGCCGTGGCCGAGCTCACGCGGTCCGGCTTCGTCAATGCAGACATCTCCACCGTGATGAGTCCGCGCACGGTGATCACCTGGGCGGAGAACACCCTGCTGTTCAACGACCTGGGGTTCGCGTTTCGCCTCACCTTCCTGAATAAGTGCGACGAGGTCGAGCGTCCCGTCATTGCGGAGTATTTCCAGCGCTGCCTCGGGTCGGAGCTGCCGGAGTCCGGTGTCGTCGCATCGCTTAGCTAGCCGTGAGCCACGCCCAGGATCCGCCGATCGAAGCGTTCAGGCGCGTCACCGCCGCCGCCACGCGGGCGATTGCCGGCGAGGCTGAGGTCGATGTGCAGTTCGTCGCCGACAAGCCGTCGGTGAGCGGCAAGACCGTGCGCGTGCAAAGACCCCCGCCCGCGCTGCCGTATCACGACGTGAACCGTGTGCGCGGCGAAGCCGACGCGGCGGCGTTGCGCTTCAGGCACCATGACCCTCGCGTTCATCAGGCTTTTGCGCCCCGGGGCAAGCTCGCGCGGGAAAGCTTCAGCGCCTTCGAGCAGGCGCGCTGCGAAGCGCTGGGTGCGGCACGCATGCTCGGGGTCAAGCAGAACCTGGAGGCCGCGCTGGAAAGTTATTGCCTGGCACGCGGCTTCAATCGCGTGGCTGAACGCGAGAACGCGCCGCTGCACGAGGTGCTGCGGCTGCTGGCGCGCGAATCGCTGACCGGCGAGCATCCACCGGCTTCGGCCGAGCACATGGTGGGCTTGTGGCGGGCCGATCTCGAACGCAGGGCGGGCCGCGGCCTGTCGATGTTGTCCAGACACGTGCATGACCAGAGGGCCTTTGCGAATGCCGTGCGTGAGGTGCTGGCAACCCTGGGACTCATCGAGCGCGCCATGCAAGAGCCAGACCCGGATGCCGGCGATGAGCAGGGCGAAGGTGAAGCATCGAACGCCGGCGAATCCGACGCCGGAGGCGCTGCCCAGTCACAAGCCGACGCGCTGGAGGAGGCCGGTGAGGGCGGCGCTGAGGACGGATTCGATGCCGACACCGACTCGCTCGGCGATCTGACATCGCTCGGCCCCGACAGCGACGGCGCAACCAGGCCCGGCGCGCGCTGGCGGCCGTACTTCGACGGGCGCAACACGGCCAACGAAGAGCCCGCTTACCACGCTTATCTCTCGGAGTTCGACGAGGTGGTCGAGGCAAGCGCGCTGTGCGACGAAGAGGAGCTCATGCGCTTGCGGCGCAATTTGGACCAGCAGCTCTCGAGCCTGCAGGGTGTCGTCTCCCGACTCGCCAACCGCCTGCAGAGGCGCTTGCTGGCAAAGCAGCTCAGAGAGTGGAATTTCGACATGGACGAAGGGCTGCTCGACATGGCGCGGCTGCCCAGAATCGTTACCAGCCCGCTGCACCCGCTCGCCTACAAGCAGGAAAAGGAAACGGACTTCAGGGACACGGTGGTCACCCTCCTGCTGGACAACTCGGGCTCCATGCGCGGGCGGCCGATCATGGTCGCGGCAATGAGCGCCGACATTCTGGCCGGCACCCTGGAGCGCTGCGGGGTGAAGGTGGAGATCCTGGGGTTCACCACCCGCGCGTGGAAAGGCGGTAACGCGCGAGAGCATTGGATAAGCGACGGAAAACCCGCCGCTCCCGGGCGCCTCAACGACCTGCGCCACATCATTTACAAGGCCGCGGACATGCCCCTGCGGCGCGCTAGAAGGAATCTCGGGCTGATGCTCCGCGAGGGTCTGCTCAAAGAGAACATCGACGGCGAGGCGGTGTTGTGGGCACACGAACGCCTGCTCGCCCGACCCGAGCAGCGGCGCATTCTGATGGTCATCAGCGACGGCGCACCGGTGGACGACTCGACGCTTTCCGTCAACAGGAGCAATTATTTGGAGCGCCACCTGCGCGACGTCATCGAGTACATACAGGCGCGCAGCGCCGTCGAGCTGCTCGCCATCGGTATCGGACACGACGTCACACGCTACTACCGGCGCGCCGTCACGCTGGTCGACGCCGAGCAGCTCGGCGGTACCATCATGGAGGAACTCGCAGACTTGTTCGACACTGAGCCGGCGTCCGGGCAGCGGGTCGGGCGCCGCGGACGCCGCCGGGTCTAGGCACCTGTTGTGGGCCTCGGCGTCGCGAATCTGCTAGACTGCTGCGAAGCTTTTTTCGTCGGCCGAGTATCTACACGCTCCGGACGGTGCGCGTGTGCGCGGGGGGGGGTGTGGCCGTACCACGTGAATGCGAACCCTGAACCATCCGCAGCACTGCCTGTCGGGAAATCGCGGGTCATCGCAGCCGATGGATCGGAGGGTCGGAAATGCCAAGACAGGATTTCTCAGTGGCTTCTGATGTGACGCTGAACCCCAGCCCGGTACGGGAGGCTGCGCCGTCCGTGGAGCAGGACATGGACGTGCGCAATCCGGGGTTGCGCGGATTTCCCTTCGACAACGGGCCTGCGTCCATGCGCCCGCTGAATGAGAACATCGCGCGCATCGAGGCCTTGAAGATCAAGGTCCTGGAATGGCCGGGGCTGAGCAGCGCCGTTCGCAACACCTTTTTTGCCGAGCTCGACGCACTGCGGGCGGCGTTCGTCCAGCTCGCCAATGACGCGTTCAGAACGGTACCGCAGAAAGATTGCCGGCCCGCGGCCGAGCCTCACAAGGCACCGGAGCACTTGAAGATCGAGGGCATCATCGGCCAGAGCAAACGTATCGCGGACATTCTCAAGATCGTTGCGAGGGTCTCGCCCACCGATCTCACGGTCCTGTTTGAAGGAGAGACCGGCTCCGGCAAGGAACTCTTCGCACGCATCATTCACAACAACAGCCAGCGCGAGCAATTCATTGCCGTGAACTGCGGGGCTTTTCCGACCGGGATCATCGAGTCGGAGCTGTTCGGCCACGTCAAAGGCGCGTTCACCGGCGCCACCAGTGACCGCAAGGGCACCTTCGAGGAAGCCAACGGCGGCACCATCTTTCTCGACGAGATCGGGGAGCTCGAGCTGCTGGCTCAGGTCAAGCTGCTGCGCGTGCTGGAGGTCGGTGAGCTGCAACGCGTCGGCTCGGACAAGACCATCCACACCGATGTGCGCGTGATTGCGGCAACCAATCGCGACCTGCAGGCCATGGTCAAACAGAAGACTTTCCGCGAAGACCTGTACTATCGATTGAACATGTGCCCGATCTTCATCCCGCCGCTGCGCGAGCGCCGCGATGAGATCCGCATTCTTCTGGACTATTTCTTCCAGGAGATCCGTGCGCCCGAGCGCAAGCCACCCGTGCTGAGCAAGCAGCTTCGCGACTTCGTCTACTACCAGTACGACTTTCCGGGCAACATCCGGGAGCTGAAAAACCTGGCCCAGTACATCGCCATGGTCGATGCCGGGCGTCCCGTGAGCTTGCGCGACCTTCCGCAGCACTACCAGAATGGGGCGAGAGTGGCGGCACACGACAGCGAGAACGCAGCCGCGGACACCCCGCTCGAGGCCGCGCGAGAGCAGGCCGAGAAGAAGCGCCTCATGGAGGCCGTGCAGCGCTGCCGCGGCAACATCAAGAAGACCTGCGCGGAGCTGAGGTTGTCTCGCGCGCGGGTGTACCAGCTGTTTCACAAGCACACCATAGAACCTGGGCAGTATCGTTGAACCGGAACAGCCGATTGGAAGAGCCACCCCGCATGCAGATGGACAGCGTGGTGGCAACCCTCGAGGGTTCGCCAATCACGGTCGAGGACATCATCGTCCACCTCAAGGCCAATGGCACGTTTCGAAACGCGGCCTATCAGGTCATCGAGAGCGAGGTGATCAAGGCGCGGTGCCACGAACGTGGCATCGTCATCGGTGAAGCGGAGCTCGACGAATACGCGCGCCGGCGCCGAAATGAGCTGGGGCTCGACGACGCCGTCAAGATGAACGATTATTGCCGCTGGCTCGGCATCGGATTCGATCAATGGAGCGGGCGCATAGAGAACGACCTGTTGCGCATCAAGCTGGCGCACAAGGTGATCGACGCGGATGCCGTCACCCGCCATTACGAGGCGAACAAGCAGGCGCTCAAGACCGTGTCCATATCCAGAATCGTATGCCGCACGGAACAGGACATCGGTGAATCGAAACGCATGATCGACGAGCAGCAGCGGGACTTTTCCACCGTTGCACGCGAGGTATCGATCGAGGAAAGCACGCGGCTTTCCGGCGGATACATAGGCACGGTGCACCATGGCATGCTCTCGGCAGAGGTCGACCACGCGATCTTCGCGGCAGCCGAGCACGAGATACTCGGCCCGTTTCGGGAGAACGGCTTCTGGACGCTATATCACATCGCGGATGTGTCACACGCGGAGCTCGATGCCGAGCTGCGGGCACGCATCTCGGAGCAACTGTTTGCCGCCTGGTTGGAGGCGGAGGTGTTGCACGCCGAAGCCTGATGCATCCGACACCTCACAGTGCCGGCCGGCAAGTGTTTGACATAGGGAGAAGAGAAAATGGCGGAAGCTGATGGATCTGCACCCACGGTAAAGCATTATCTGGTTGCCCCGATCAAGCATCCCATCAAGGCGGCGCGGGTGCTCTACACGCCCGCCGGGTTCGTCCTGCGCGGCCCGATCTACATGATCTTCGTGATTGCCATCGGCGGACTGGTCTATTCCTTCGTCGCGATCGTCGATCAGCTCGTCACGGCACCGCTGGTGCTGCAGCGAGAAGCCAACATCGTTGAGTCGGTCGGCTCGGGCATGGTGATCGACATCTCCGCGGACGAGAACGAGCCAATCGACGTCGGTGACCCGCTGCTCACGGTCCAGGAGCAGACGCGAATCACGGCCGATTCCGAGCAGGCGGCCATCGAGCGCCGCCAGTTCGAGCTGAAGCGCGAGATCGACAAGCTGAAGAGCGAGTACGAGCACCAGATCTCGCAGATCGATCTCGACCTGCAGGATGTGACCTCCAACAAGGCGACGCAGAAGGTCGCGCTGGAGGGCAACATCAAGCAGATCCAGCAACAGCGCAACATCGCCGCGCGCACCAGGAAGCGCGTGGACGACAGGCTGAAGCTCGCCAAGAAACAGTTCGAGCGCACGCAGAAGCTGTTCGACAGCGGCGACATCACGCTGCGCGAGTACGAGTCCGCACAAGCCAAGGTGCAGGAGCTGGAGAAGGACGTCGACGACGCCAGGGCGGAGATTTCAAAGATCAACGTGGAGCTGTCGACCGCCAAGGACAAGCTCGCTGCGCTGCTCGACGAGCACCGCAAGGAGAAGCTGGAGGACCAGCGCGAGCAGGTCCTGGCGCGGCGCGATCGCGAGCTCAAGCAACTCGAGGACGAGCTCACGGCGCAGGCGGAAAAGCTCACCAAGCGCGAGGGTCTGGTCAGCGGCGTGAGTTTCGACAAGAACCTGACAGCTTACAAGAGCAACTACCAGGGGATCATCACCGACGTGCATGTGCGCAAGGGGCAGATGATCACACCCGGCACGCCGCTCGTCACCGTGGTGCGCGACACCGCCGTGCTGGAGGCGCGGGTGCTGGTGTCCAACGAACGCATCGGCAACCTGAAGCGCGGGCAGTCCGTCAAGCTCAAGTACTTCGCCTATCCCTACCAGGAGTACGGTATTCCCGAGGGCAACATCACCGAGATAGCCACCAAGCCGGGCGGCGTGGAAGGCCAGGAATCGATGTACATGGTCAAGGTGGCGCTGCAGAGCGAGACCATCGCCAAGCGCAGAGGCAAGCCCAAGCGCCTCGAGATAGGGCTCGAAGGCTTTGCCGAGGTCAAGACCGGCGAGAAGCGCCTGATAGAGCTGGTTTTCTCTCCGGTATCCAGATTCTTTGAAGGTGAGGAAGAATAGTCCGGAATCACGGGAGCAACGGACATGAACGCGAAAGTTGAAGCTGTCAGATACACGGTAGAAAGCCACCTGATGTTCACGGGGCTCTCCCGCGAGAACAAGGCGCTGCTCGCCAACACCTTCGAGATACGCCAGTTTCCCAAGGGAACCGTCATCGCGACGCAGGGCGAACCGGTCGACGGCATGTACATCATCTACAAGGGCCAGGTGCGCCTGAAGGAGACCCAGGGCAAGAAGCGCGTGAGCCTCGGGGTTCTGGGACGCGACAGCACGCTCGGCGAATCGTCGCTGCTCAACGCGATGGACTGGCCCTACCACGTGGAAGCCTCCGAGGACGTGATGCTGCTGATGGTGCCGGCCGAGAAGGTCCGGGCCATGCTGCCGAGCAACCAGCAGATGGCGAACGTGTTCAAGACCCAGGTGAGCCTGGTGGAGCTGGGCCAGCGCCTGCGCGGCATGCTCGGCACGGCCAAGTACGACAACCAGCAGTTCTCGCAGATCCTGAGCCGCATCGGGCTGAAGAAGATCCGCACCGGGCGGCCGGTCTACCAGCAGGGCCAGCAGGAAGCGCGCCTTTACTACATCGAGCTCGGCACGGTCGACCTGGTGCGCACCACGGTCTCGGGCGACACACTGGCGCTCGACCGCGTCTACAGCGCACAGATTATCGGCGAGGGCGGCGCGCTTGCCAGCGCCGGCACGGATCACCGCCACCAGCACACCGCACGCGCGATTACCGACACCACGGTGCTGGTGATCAACCAGCCCGAGGTGGAGGCCATCTTCAAGATCAACCCGGCGCTCGAGGAGCAGCTCCGGATACGCCACACGACCCTCAAAGAGCGCGAGCAACAGGAAGCGGAGGTGCAAAGCCGCGCGGAGGGTGTGGACCAGCGCATCAAGCTGGCCGACGCCATCACCGAGGAAGAGTTCAAGACGCGCGTCGATCACAAGGAGGTCACATCGTTTCCCGAGGTCAAGCAGGACCACGAGGAGGACTGCGGCGCCGCGTGCATCACGATGATTGCCAATCACTACGGCAAGGCATTCACACTCGGGCAGATCCGGGAACTGAGCAACCTGAGCCTGGGCGCGCTGACGCCGAACCAGCTCATCACGGGCGCCGAGATACTGGGCATCCGCGCCAAGGCCTACTCGCTCACCTACGAGCAGCTCATGAAGGCGCACCTGCCCGGCATCATTAGCTGGGAGAACTACCACTACGCGGTGGTCTACCGGGTGACCAAGAACCAGGTGTACATCGCCGACCCGGATGGCGGGCTCAAGAAGCTCTCGCGCAAGGACTTCGAGGAAGGCTGGACGCACGCCGAGGTCTCCGGCGTGGAAACGCCCGAGAATGTGGGCGTGTATATCGGCCTGGATCCGACGAACCAGTTCCTGCAGAGCGAGCCGCCGAAGAAGCCCATCCATCACTTCCTGAGCTATATCCTGCCGTACAAGAAGGAGTTCGCCGAGGCGCTGCTCGCCGCACTCACCATCAACCTGCTGGGACTCGCCTCGCCGCTGTTCGTGCAGAACATCGTGGATACGGTGGTGGTGCATAAGGACGTGAAGCTGCTCAATATGATGCTCGCCGGCATGGTGCTCGTGGCCATGTTCACGACCCTGTCGGGCGCTGCGCAGAGCCTGCTGCTGGCGCACACCACGAACCGCATCGACATGCGCCTGATGTCGGAGTTCTACCGCCATGTGCTGAGCCTGCCGATGGGCTTTTTCATGACCCGCAACAAGGGCGAGATACTCTCGCGCTTCGGTGAGAACGCTAAGGTTCGAGCCATCATCGCCGGCTCCAGCATCACGGTCGTGATGAACGCGCTCATGATCAGCATCTACCTGCTGATGATGGTCGCCTACAACGGCTATCTCACCGCCTGGGCAATGTTCTTCCTGCCCTTTTACTTCGGCATCCTTTGGTACTTCGTGCCGAAAATCAAGGCCATCGCCCAGGAAGTGTTCCTGGTCAGCACCCAGGCGCAGGCCTACCTCATCGAGTCGCTGACCGGCATCGAGCCCATCAAGGCCACATCGAACGAGTACATGGCGCGCGCGCGCTGGGAAAACCAGTTCGTGGCATCCGTGAACATGGGCTTTCGCAGCCAGAAGCTGCAGTTGCTGTCTAGCTCCCTGTACAGCACGGTGCAGCTCGCCTCTTCGGTGACCATCCTCTGGATCGGCGCCAACCAGGTGATGGAAGGCAATCTCAGCATCGGCGAGCTGATGGGCTTCAACATGCTGCTGGGCCTCGTCATGGGCCCATTGCTGAAGATGCTGGATCTGGTCAACGACGTGCAGGAGGTGCGCATCTCCATGGATCGGGTGAGCGACATCCTGAGCGTCATCCCGGAACAGGAAAAGCTCGACCCCGGGCGCATGCCGGCCGTGCTCGACGACTGCACGGGGCGCATCGAGTTCGAGGGCGTGCATTTCAGCTACGTGGACAACGGCCGCGAGAACGCCATCATGCGCGACCTCAACCTCACGATAGACGCGGGCATGCGGGTCGCCTTCGTCGGCCCCAGCGGCTGCGGCAAGAGCACGGTCGCAAAGATGGTGCTCGCCTTCAACGTGCCGCAGGAAGGCGCCGTCAAGATAGACGGGCGTGACATACGCAACCTGGAGCTCTCGTCGCTGCGCCGCAACATCGGGGTGGTGCTGCAGGACAGCTTCCTGTTCTCCGGCACGGTGGTCGAGAACATCGCGCTCGGCGATCCGGACCCGGATATGCAGGCGGTCAAGGACGCGGCTCGGCTCGCCGGTTCCGACGAGTTCATCGTCAACTACCCGCTCGGCTATCAGACCTTGATCGGCGAGAAGGGCATGGGTATCTCGGGCGGCCAGCGCCAGCGGATTTGCATTGCCCGCGCCCTCTACCACAAGCCGCGCATCATGATCTTCGACGAGGCGACCAGCGCGCTGGACAACGAGTCCGAGGCGCGTATTCAGGAAAACATGGTGACCATCCTGCGGGGCCGCACCTCGATCACCATCGCCCATCGTCTGACGACGGTCATGGACTCCGACATGATCTGCTTCATCGCCGAGGGCAAGGTGCGCGAAAAAGGCACCCACAAGGAGCTCATCGATCCCGATTACCTGCAGGCCAACGGCTACAAGGGGCGTTATTATCGAATGGCGGCCACGCAGTTCGCCCTGCCGCCGCTGGAACTGGACGGCGAGGTCCTCGCGGCACCGGAAGACGACGCCGGATAGAGCGGGAACGCCGATTAACATGTACAATACCCCTTTGGGAAACGATTTTCTCTCCTGAACCGGCGGGGCAGGGGGAAAAGGGACATCTCACGGTAAGAATTCATGGCCGACGAAGACGACAAGACTCAGATCTATTTGCCCGGGGGTGAGGACAAGGCCGCGTCGGCGCCCTCCCCGTTTTCCGGCAGCGGGACCCCCAATGCCATACTCACCTGCCAGGATGTGTCGTTCCTCGAGGACGGCAGCACGGATCTGGAGATCGCCTTGACCGGCTCCTCGGAGCTGACCGTGGGCAGGGACGAAGGCAACCACGTCACCATCCGCTCGAAGCAGCTTTCGCGCAAGCATGCCCGCCTCTATCCGGGCGACGGCAAGTGGGGCATCGCGGACATGGGCAGCCGCAACGGGACCTGGGTGAACGATTCCAACGTCAAGGAGACCTGGCTGTCGCCGGGAGACGCGGTGAAGATCGGCCCGATTCCCTTCAAGTACGAGCTGGAACGCCCGGACGTGGGTGCCAACGCCGCGCTCGAGCAGCAGTTCTCGGAGACCATCGTCGACAAGACCATGCTGGTGGGCTCCGACGTGCGCGCCGCATCTGCGCTGCTGCGCGCGGCCGAGAAAGCCCACGACGAGCCCGATGCGCCCACGCCACCGCCCGCACGACGGGCGAAATCGAGCGCGCCGCGCGCCTCGGCGGCATCCCCGCCCGTGGCAAGAAAGGGCGGCGGCGTGAAGATTGCGGTCATCGCCATCGTGGTTCTTGCCGTCGTGGGGGCAGGCGGTTACTTCGGCTGGACCTATATGGCAAAGGGCCCGCAACGCGCGCTCGTCAAGGATCAGAACCGCGACATCAAGCGTTTCCTGAACGACCATGAGCAAGCCATCGCCGATTTCGATGCCGACGCCAACCGCGAAGAGCTCAGTGCATTGCGTGAGCTGCTCTCCCGGGTCAATGATGCGGTGCGCAAGTATCCCGGCACGGCGGAGCTGCAGGAGCAGCAGATAAAGCTGCTGTTCCTCACCTTTGAGCGCCAGCTCGGCGCGCTGCTGCACGCGAAGAAGCCCGCGAAAGCACTGAAGCTGCACGAAAAGACCACCGAGGCGTTCGATCGCGTCGCCGCGGCAGCCGACAGTGGAAACCCCGCGCTCGCTGCCACGCTCGCCGAAGTGGGCGGGCTGCTGGCGCTCTCGGAAGCGGTGGTCCGGCTGCGCGCCTTCAAGCTGCAATACCCGACGGCGAGCGAGGACGCAGCGGCCAAGCCGAGCAAGGAAGCGGTCGGGAAGATGACCGCGTGGCGGAAGAAATTCGTTGCCGAAAAGAAGAAGAACAACCTTGCTTTATCAGTACGTTACAGGTACTTTGGTAAAGTAGTGAAAGAAGTTGACAGTCGGGATTTGAGCGTCCTGGATCGCTGGAAGCAGATCATCTAGAACGCTCGGGGGGCCGGGTATACCGGCACTGCAGTGTTTTTGGGGTTTCAGGGCATGCCGAACCGGGGGGTAACAGGCGCAATGGGGTCTTTCGTTCCGGGCGTTCGCGCAAGCGCTAGACGCGTCATTTTCTCCATCGGCGCCGCTTCGGCGCTGCTCGGCGCCGCGCCGGGCGCGGTTCTGGCTGATCTGGTGGGCGTCGACGCGGTGGCCGAGGATGCGGCCCGCGCGGTGGTCGGCACCGCAGACGGTGTCGCGTCACTGGTCACCGGCGCCATCGCAAGCGGCAGCAGCGGCGCGCGCGCGTACTTCAAGGACCGTTCGCCGCGCAAGCTCTCGGTGCAGAAGACCGAAGACCTCGCCCTGCAGCGCAACCTCGACATCAAGGTGCAGCGCCTTCGCGTGCGCCAAGCCGAGCAGTCGGTGGTCGGCACCGAGGCGGCACTGGATCCCAATCTCGCCTATGCGATCAACGTCGACGTGAGCAAGAACTACGAGCGCTCCGACACCTTCACCCGCGTGCACGAGAAGGTCATCGACTTCGATAAACTCGAAAACGACTTCAAGACGATTGCGGAAGGGGGCGTGCCCGTCAGCCCCGAGCCCTGCGTGATTGTCGACGGCAAGGTGATCAACGATTCGGCCTCGGGAGCGAACCCGGCCTGCGACGCGGTCGACGAGTTCGGACCCATCCAGGACTTCGCGAGCTTCAAGACCGCCACGTTGCCGATATGGAACTTCAGCTTCTCGCCGAGCAAGAACCTGCGCCCCGGCGGTCAGGTCGTGGTCAACCTCAACACCGAGTACAAGAAGCGCCTCGGCACCTCGATCGGCTTCTTCGACAACCCGATCTCGGCCGACAACCCCCTCGGCAACGGCCACCGCTATGCGTGGGCGTCGAGCATCAAGTTCATTGCCGCCCTGCCCTTCCCCTACATGCGCAACTTCGGCGAGCATGGCAACCCGGTCACGGTCAGCATCGCACTCGCGAAGGAAGCGCTCGAGACGCAGAAGTGGGTCTACGCCGGCACCACGAACGCCACCCGCGCAAGCGCCCAGTCACTGTACTGGAACGTCGTCAACTCGGTGCTGCAGCTTCGCACCAACATTCGCCATCGCGGGACCCTGGAAAAGCTTTACGAGAGTGCCAAGCGGCTCTTCGATCAACGCCAGATCACGAAATACGACCTGCTCCAGGCGGAGACGAATCTGCAGCGCGCCAACGCGCGCGAGGAAGCGGCCTGGGGAAATTACCTCAAGGCGTCCAACGCACTCGTCGAGCTGCTCGATCTGGGCCGCGAGGTCTACATCGTGCCGGCGGGCTTCGTGCATGATCTGCAGCAATCCTATGAGGTTGATGCGCGACGTGCACTGGAGAGCGCCTACAAGAACCGGCCGGAGCTACGCGCCGCGCAATCAGCGGTGACCACCAGCAACATCAATTTCCGCTTTCGAAAGATCGACACGCGCCCGGCCCTGACGCTGAACGTCTCCTACGACCTGCAGCAGGACAACGCCATTCTCGGCTATCGCGACCCCATCGACTCCCTGCTGAACGTGGTGCGGCCCGACAAGGACAATTTCTTCATCGGGCTGACCTATAACTACCCCTTCGGCAACGTCGCGGTGAAGAAGGAGCTCAGCCTCGCGCGCATCGCGCGCTCGCAGGCCGTGGATGCCAGGGAGAGCACTCGGGTGGACATCACGCAGGACGTCAACTCGGCTGTCGCGAACGTGTTGAGCGCGCAGACACGCATTCGCCTGACGAAGACGAATCTCAAGCTGGCCGAGCTTTCCTACCAGCGCGGCAATCGCCTGCAGGAAAACGGGCGCGCCACGCAGTTCGAGCTGCTCTCGGTGTTCGACACGCTGCTCGATGCCAGGATAGCGCACATCGAGGCCATCACGGCATATCAGGCCGCCAACGCCAACCTCGAGCGAGCGCAAGGACTGCTGGCCGATCGTTACAAACCGGGCGCGGAGCAATAATGTGATGGCGCAGCGATTTCAATCCAACATCCTTGCGGCGGCCCTGGGAATGTGCCTGGGCGCGTTGCCCGCGTTGAGCGTGGCCGATGTCACCCTGCCGAAGGACTTGTCCACCCTGCTCACCGGGGATCTGCTCGATGCGGAGGCGCTCATCGCGCAGGAGCGCTCGCGCAACGCGGCACTGGCCGCAGCATTGCGCGCCGAAAACGCGACCGGCATCCGGCGCCAGTACCGCAACCGCGAGGTCGTGGAGATCACCCCAGCGACCGCGGCCATGATGGCGCTGGAGGCGGGGCTTGCGTTCAGGGGGAGCGACGGCGCCGGGTTCCAATCCCTGCAACGCAGCGAGCTTGGCGCGAGGATTGCCAAGGAAGCGCTCATACAGGCCGAGGCCATTCTCGATCCCACGCTCACGCTGACCGCAACCTACTCGGAGAAGCAGAACTTCGACCGCGTGGAAGGGATCATCGACAAGGCCAAGAAGGGCACCGTGGCCGTGGACACCGACGGTGACGGCGTCATAGACGATCACCGGCTGTTCCTCGCACCGGGCGGCGTCATCAACTTCCTGAGCTTCGACAAGCCACGCCCGGCGGGACTCTATCCGACGACCGAGGTGGCCAGTGAATCGGAGCTCACGGGACCGGACACCGATTACACCTACAACTTCCAGCTCACGCAGCAGTATCGCCCCGGATCGAGCTTCACGCTCGAGTTCGAGCTCGTCGACAAGGAGCGCTTCTTCATCAACAACGCGGGCGCGCGTAAAGCGGGCCTCGCGACCTTCGGCAGCTTCGGGCAACCGTGGACGGCAGAGATTTCCGGCACCTACGCGACACCCGTGCCATTCATGGCGGGCTACGGTGAGTTCTCGGGGGCCAATAGCAGCATCACCATTGCCACCATCACCCGTGATCGGGCGCTCGACTCCGTACAGCAGGCAATCAACAACACGCTGGTGGCCGTGGACCAGGCCTATTACGACCTGACCTTTGCGGTCATGAACCTGGAAATAGCCATCGAAAACCGCAAGCAGGTCGAACGCCTGCTGGAGAGGACCAAGCGCATGTTCGAGCTGCGCGAGGTCACGGCGCGCAGCAAGTCCCAGGTCGAGGCCGAGCTGGAAAGCGTCAAGGGTGCGGTGGAGATCGCGTGGAATACCTATATCACGGCGTCGAACTCGCTCAACGAGCTGCTCGATGCGGACCAGACGCAGATGTTCGTCCCAGTCGGCTATGCCGGCATGTTCCGCAACGATTTTCAGGTCGAGCTCCAGGATCCGGGCAAGCTCGAGGCCGAGAACAAACCGGATTTCGCCGTGCAGCAGAAGAATGTCGCGATAGCGGAGGTAGCCAGAAACGTGGCCGCCGTGAATGCCAAGCCCGACATGGACCTCTCGATCAGCCTGAAGGCGGATCAAGGCGGCCGCAATGCGGCATTCGGGTTCAACTTCACGCACGCGCTGGAGAACCTCATCGAGCCCGACAAGGTATCGATGAACGCGACGCTGAGCCTCAACCGTCCCTGGGGCAACCGTGCGCTGGAAGCAAACAAGGAGATTGCCCGGCTTGGCCACGAGGCGTCCGAACGCCAGCTCGATCTCACCCGCAACAACATCAATCGGCGCCTGGACGATGCACTGGTTGACTACAATAGCGCCAAGGCGCAGGCCGCCGTGGAGCAGCGCGCAGCCGAGCTCGCACACAGCCGCTACGAGAAGGCGACCGGGCAACAGCAACGCCGCAGCGTCACCGAGTTCGAGCTGGTGACACAGAGCCGCGCATTGCTCGATGCGAACCGGCGCTGGATTGCCGCCTTGACGGCATGGAAGAAGGCGGAGTCGCGGGTGTTGGCCGAGGCCGGTCTGCTCGCACGCCACTACGGCGAGAAAACCGCCTTGAACGAGATCGACCGGCAGCGTATCCGGCTGCTGGCGAGTCAACAGGACTTTCAGTACTTCGGTGGCACACAATGAAGCAGCGGTTTTTGCATAGAGTCAAGGTCTCATCCTGTGCCATGCTGGCGGGCGCCGTGCTCGGTCAGGTGGGATTGGCTGCGTCGGCGCAGGAAGCGACGGCACCGCAGGGCCAGCCCACCATCCCGCTGGCGACGTTCATGGATATAAACGTGATCGCCCCCGACGACCAGGTCCGGCGTATCGTCGGTGAGCTGCTCGCCGAGGCCGAGGATTCGGGCTCTGCGGCCTACGCGCGCGGTAAGACGGTCGACTATCTCAGCTTGAATGACGCAATCAACCGGGCGCTGCGCAAGAACCTCACGCTGGCGATCACCCAGAAAGGTATTCCCGCTGCCGAGGAGGCGCTGCTCGAGGCCGATGCCGTCTTCGATCCAAGTTTCACCGTCTCCGTCGGCTATACCCGCAACAATGTCAGCGAGCGGCGCATTGTCGGCACCGTGCGCGAGAAGAACTTCGTGCCCTTCTTCGCCGACAAGGGCTTCGTCGCCATTCCCGTCAACCCGTTCAACCCCAACCCGCAGGTCGATGGCATCCAGTTCGTGCAGAAGATCGGCAAGGGGCTGGTGCAAAAGCCGGTGGAGGTGAGCAAGCGTTCGGTCAACGATCCACCGCAGCAAACCGATTACACGGTAAGCGTGCTCCAGCAGCTTCCCTGGGGCGTTGCGTTCGACGTCACGCTCAACATGATTGACAAGCGCGTCTTCTACAATACCCGTGGCAACTCCTACGGCGCCAACTGGACCGCGAACGTCTCGGGCAATCTGACGCTGCCGCTGCCCTATACCAAGAACTTCGGCCCGTACGCCGATGCCGATCTGGGCATCAAGCTCGCCGCCAAGGCGACAGAGGCGAGCTTCTGGCAACTCAAGCAGGTGATCAACAACATCATGGGCAGCACCGACGCCGCGTACTGGTCGGTCGTCGCCGCGCTCGAGAAATTGCGTGCCACCGACGATAACCGCCTGCTCATCAAGACGCAGGCGGAGGCGACGGACCGCCTGTTCACGGCCAAGCGGGTGACTGCCTTCGACAAGGCCCAGGTCGACGCCGAGCTGGCGCGTCTGGAGGAGCAGGAAGAAAGCGACCGTAACAACATGATCGTCGCCGCCAATGCGCTGGCTTCGCTCATCAGCGACTCCGGCAACGACATCGGCCCGGTGCTGGTCGTTCCGGCGGCTTACCGTGACTACCTGCAGAAGTACCTGGATCTCGAGAACACCGATGCGTTCGCCAACGGCCTCGCCTACCGACCCGAGCTCAACTCGGCGGAGGTCAGCATCGACACCGCGCAGATCAACCGGTATGCGGCTGCCATTGGCACGCTGCCCGACATCAACTTCTTTGCGAGCGGCAGCGCAAGCCAGAAGAACACCGGACCCACGGGGCCGGAAACGGGCTTCGGCTACGAGGGGCCGGAGGACGCGCTCGCCAACATCATCACGAATCCGGACGCCTTCAGCTACACGACGACCCTGCAGTTCATTCGCCCCTGGGGCAATCGAAGCTTGAAGGCGGGACTTCGCATTGCCCGGTTCACGCATGAGGACTCCAAGCTCAACCTCCGTGAGCGCCAAAATCAGGTGCGCCGGGAGGTCGCCGATGCCATGTCGAACGTCTACACGGCACGCCAGCGCGTGGAGCTTGCACGCAAGAATCTCGAGTTCGCCCTGGCAGCCTTCGAGAAGCTCATCCGGCGCCGCGAAAAGGTCGGGGACGTGACGGCCCTGGAAATCGTAACGACTTCCAAGTCCGTGCTGGAAGCCCGCTCCGAGCTCGTCATCGCCACCGTTTCACACAAGCAGGCCGAGGGGGCGCTTCTCGCCGCACAGGGCATCATCGCGAATCAGTACGCGCTCAACCTGGCGCGCACCGACTTCGAGCGCAACCGCATCGGGACGCTCGCCGTCAACGACGCACTGCGTTACTTCGCTCCCGTAGCCAAATAGGCCCGCGCCCCGGTCGCTGAATCGGGGCGCGCTTCTCCTCGCATGAACATCGGCATACTCGCGCCGCCCACCGACGGGCATGTGGACGCATTGATCGGCCTGCTAGAAGCGCTGGCACCGGGCGCCACGCGGCAACTCGACCTCACAGCGGCGGCGAGCGTCGTCATGGACGACGAGACGGTCCGCTGGGGCGGGTGCGAGGTGAGTAGCCTCGACGCCCTCCTCGTGCGTGGCTTTCGTTACATGGATCCGGTCATCCCCGCGCTCCGCGAGGATGTTGAATGGAGCTTGTGGCAGACCGGCTACATCGCGGACCAGCAACGCTTCAGCACTCTGTACAGCGTGCTGAGCGAGCTCGAGCGCCGCGGCGTGCAGGTGGTCAATCCACCCTCGGCGCACATTACGTGCTTCGCCAAGCAGGCGGCGCTCGAGCGCCTACCGGCCGCGGGCTTTCGCGTACCTCCACTGCTCTGCGCCAACAACGCCGAAGACGTGCGCGCCTTCTGTGCGCAGCCCGGCAAGACACTCTGGCGCACGGTCACCGGGCGCGCCGCGTGGCAGCTTTTCACCGCCAAGCAGCGCGAGGCTCTCGTCGACCCCGGGAAACCACCCATCCTCCTCGCCAAGGCGCCACAAGGGTCTGTCGTACGCTGCTGGCTCTACGAGGACGAGCCCCTGCTGTGCGTGCAACACGCAGTACCCGATAGGAAGCAAGGGGAGTACCTGGAAGTATTTGCCGGATTCGGGCCCGATGCCATGGGCGCGCATCACCTGAAGGGCATCTGCAGCGCGCTCGGCGCGACTTGGCTGCACCTCAACTATGTATTGGCAGGCGACGGGATTCCCGTGGTGCTCGACTTCGACACCGATCCCCTGATCGACTGGCTGCCGGTGCCGTACCGTGAGCACCTGCTGCATGCGCTTGCCCGCTCCCTGCTCGGCCTCATCCCCGATCCCGGCACGCCCGAGCAGCTTGCCGAACGTCCCACGGTGTTCCTGCGCCGCATGTTGAACGACCTGTGGGACTACGAGGCCAGCAAGTACCAGTAACGGGGTTCCTGTCGTCCAGACTGGCTGGACATGGCGTCTAGAATCGAGCTGCTAACGCCGCTCAGCGCGGTGCCGAGTGCCGGCACGCGCCACTGGATGAACGAAGCAGGGAATGAATACCGGCTCGTTATCAATGGCTTACGCGCTTTTCGCGAAGACGCAGCGCGGCAAGACCAAAGCTGGCACGAATGCTGCTTCACTATTCAGTGTCGCACGGCGACATGACCAGGTACCCACCTGGACAATGTATCAACGACTAAGGAGACTTCAATCATGGGCGACGACCAAAGCACAAACACGGCTCAAGTACAGGCTGGCAAGAGTGGCGGCGACGCGTCTTCGGCTTCCATCGGCGCGGGCGGCGGTGCTGGTTCCGGCGGTGGCAGGGGCACGGGCGTGCTCGGCAGTGGCGTAGGTGTCGGCGTCGGCGTCGGCGTTGGTGTCGGCGTCGGCGGGAGCTCGGCGGGTGGCACTGGCGGTGACGTGTCCGACAACAGCTCGATCGGTTCCATCAACGTCAGCTCGTAACATTCGCTTCTCGCGAATACGCTGTACAGCGGGAGGGGCCAGCCGGCCCCTCCCGTTTTTCGTTTGAATTCGACGCATTCCATGAGCAAGCGCTCGATCGCCCTTTTTGCCAACCACGGCAGCAAGCAGCTCGGTGCCCTGCATGACGAGCTGATCGCGCTCGGCGCCGAGACGCACGTGTTCGACATTCAGCTTGCCGGGAACAGCCGCTCGGGCCTCGGCATGCGCTCGGATCGACTGGCCTGGGACGGTGTCGATTTCTCGCCGATCCATGCCGTCCACATTCGCTGCACGGCGCCGAAGACATTCCCCGTGCTGCCGCCGGTGCTCAATGCCGCGTCATACAATGATCTGCGCGGTGATTATCTTCGCGAGCAGGAGTGCGTGGCTGCCACCTACACATTCTTTGAACGCCTGAAAGACCAGGGCAAGCTCGTCATCAACCCGCTGACCACCGCCTACCTGGACCACAACGCCAAGGGGCAGCTCTACTGCAAGCTGCGCGCCGAGGGATTTCCGGCGCCGCGCACTCTGGTCACCAACGACCGGCAGGCGGCCGCCGCATTCATCGAAGAGGTGGGCGAGGCTGTCGTGAAACCCGCTATCGGCGTGGGGTCGACGCGGCTCATCCACGACGAAGACAGGGAGCGCCTGCACGAGCTCGCCCTGTGTCCGGTGCTCATGCAGCAGCGACTCCGCGGGCACACAGTGCGCGTGCACATCGTGGGCGATACCGTGGTGCTGGCGCTCGAGATCATCACCGATGGACAGATTGATTCGCGCACAGAAACGCAGCGATTCGACTACCTGAAGCTCCCCGAGGCGGTGGAGGATGCCGTGGTGCGCGCCAACCGCATGCTGGGCCTGCACTACTCGGCGTGGGACATCATCGGCGAGGGCGACTCGTACTATTTTCTGGACTGCAACCCGGGACCCTATATCATGTGGATCGGGCCGCAGTTCGTGCATACGGTGTTCGAGAATCTGGGGCGCTATATGATCACGTTCTGCAACACGGGGTCGGTCGAGCAGGCATCCGCATCGGTGCAGGCCTGGCAACCGCACTAGTCGTGCGAAGCGATCGCGAGAGACGAGAGAACAGCCGATCATGGGATGGAGAGCCGAGCGCGCTTTAAAGCCAAACGATTGCACTGATCTGCGCCAGTGCATCCTGGCCGTACGTGACCACGAGTTCAAGCACGGCTGACAACCACACCTTGCGGCGCGTGTTACCCCCCACCATGCGGCCGAGACGGTTACCGAGGGCACGCAATACCTCCTCAATGCCTTCATCGTCTGAGCACCGAAGGATCGCGCTCATGGACGACATGAGCGATTTGCGAGCCGATCCGATCATCGCCCATTACCGTTACTGCTTCGAACGCTTCGGCCTGAACCATCTGGCGGTCCAGTGGAGTTCCACGGCCGCACAGCGGGCCCGCTTCTCCGTGCTCGCCGACGCCGTGGCGCGCGACGACGCCGTGATCGACGTCGGCTGCGGTCTGGGCGATCTCCTGGACTATCTGCGCCGTGAGCGCGGTTTCCGCGGGCGCTATCTCGGACTCGATTTCGTCACCGAGTTCGTCGAATGCTGCGCTATGCGATTCAGCCACGACCGCAGCGCGGAGTTCATGCACTTCGACGCACGCCGCGACGACTTTCCCGGGGGATACGACTGCTTTCTGGCTTGCGGCACCTTCAACAATCTCGTGACGAGCACCAGGCGCCACCTCGACTGGATGCACTGCACCATCGTCCGAATGTATGCCGATGCCCGCAAGGTCGTCGCGTTCAATGTGCTGTCGACCGCGACGCCGCACCCGGAATCCGCCCTGTTCTATGTCTCTCCCCGCGACATGAAAGCGTGGTGCGAGGTCAATGTGACGCGCGCGGTGACACTGCGTGCCGACTACAGCTGCGCCCCGGCGACGGGCGCCGCCCAGGACCAGACCCTTTATCTGTGGAAAGCACCGCCACAAACTTACCGTAACAATGGGGTAGCTCCCCTGTAGGAGCGGGATTCATCCCGCGAATCTTCCAGAGCCTCAAATGCCGTGCCAACGGCGGATGTTGTCGCCATGCGAGTCCGGGTATGGCTTGCTGTCCCGTCCATACCTGCGCGTGGATGGCACAATGGCTTACAATGACGCGGGCAAACCCATCGCGAACGGGAAGCCGTGCTCTTGAAGACATACGACCACATCGCCGGGCATACGCCACTGCTGATCAGCATGCCGCACAACGGCACTGCGATCCCGGAAC
>CAZSDY010000030.1:0-21581 GCA_964605765.1 uncultured Ectothiorhodospiraceae bacterium
CGCGCGTCTTTCATCCTGACCTCCCCGCCCCGGCAAATCGATTGCCCCCCTGTAGGAGCGGACTGAAGTCCGCTCCTACAGGGAGTGCCGCAACGCGCCTTGGCGTCTCGATCCGTTTCTCATCGCTCGCGCAAGCGCGGCAGGAGTTCCGCGAGGTTGCACGGTCGCGAGCGGTAGTCGAGTTGAATCGCGATGATCCTGTCCCACGCTGTCTTGCATGCGCCGGCCGATCCGGGCAGGACGAACACGTAGGTGCCGTTGGCGACGCCCGCGATGGCACGCGATTGCAGCGACGAGGCGCCGATCTCCTCGAAGGAAATGGCCCTGAACATCTCGCCGAAGCCTGCGATTTCCTTGTCGAGCAGGGGGCCGACAGCCTCCGGGGTGCCATCACGCCCGGTGACGCCGGTGCCGCCCGTGGTGAGCACCACCTGCACGGTTTCATCGGCGATCCAGGTGGCAACCGTGGCACGAATCCGGTAGATGTCGTCGGGCACGATGGTCTTGGCAGCCAGGCGGTGACCGGCGCCGGCCACGCGCTCGGCGAGCAGCTTGCCGGACTTGTCGGTCTTCTCCGTGCGCGAATCGGAGACGACCAGGATCGCAATGTCGAGTGGGATGAATTCACGCGTGCTGGACATGGTGTATTTAATCTCAAATCAATCCAAAAAAAGGCTGCACGTCGACCGGTGAGCCGGCTGCCACGCTCTCGCAGTCGTCCGGGAGCACGATGAAGCAGTTCGCCTCGCTCATGGAGCGCAGTATACCCGAGCCCTGTTGCGTGGTGCGGCGCACCTCGAGCCGCCCGCTTTCGTTCGTTTCCAGCCGCGCGCGGTAGAACTCCGTGCGCCCGGCCTTCTTGCTGAGCGAGGTAGCCGAGGGCACTTTGAACGACGAGCGGTGCGGCGGGTTGCGCTCGCCCATCATGCAGCGCAGGGCGGGCTCCAGGAACTGGTAGAAGGTCACCATGACGGCCACGGGGTTCCCGGGAAGCCCGAAGAACACCGCGTCGCCGATGTGCCCGAAGGCGAGCGGCCTGCCGGGCTTGATGGCGACGCGCCAGAATCCCACCTCGCCGTGGGCGTGCAGCACTTCCTTGACGTAATCCGCCTCCCCCGTCGATACGCCGCCCGAGGTGATGATGATATCGGCGTCGCGCGACGCGTCGACGACCGCGCGCTCAACGGCGTCACGCTCGTCACGGATGATGCCCATGTCGAGTACCCCGGCGCCCACTCTCGCCAGCATGCCGCGCAAGGTGTAGCGGTTGCTGTCATAAACGCCGCCGCCCTCGATGGGTTCACCGGCGCGGCGCAATTCGTCGCCGGTGGAGAACACGGCGACACGCAGGCGGCGAAAGACCTCGACGCCATCGCGGCCGAGCGAGGAAAGAAGACCCATCTCGGCCGGCATCAGGCGCCTGCCCGCACCGAGCACCACCTGGCCTGCACGCAAGTCCTCACCGGCACCGCGCACGTTCTGCCCGGCGTGGTGTCCGGCCTCGACGCGAATGCACGCGGCATCAATCTGCACGTGCTCCTGGGCAATGACGGTGTCCGTGCCGGGCGGCATAGGCGCACCGGTCATGATGCGCGCCGCCTGCCCCGTGCCCACCTCCAGGGCGAGCGGCTTGCCGGCCCACGCGGTACCGGTCACCTCGAATACCCGCGTACCCGTGGCGGGCAGATCGGTCCCTTTCACGGCGTAGCCGTCAAGCGCCGAGTTGGTGTGTGCAGGGACGTCGATGGGCGAGATCACATCACACGCGAGCACGCGGTTGAGGGCGTCACCGAGCGGGATGGCTTCGGTCTGGTCGAGGGGCCGCACGCCCTCGGCAATGCGCCGGCGCGCCTCGGCGATGGGCAGCAGCGCCGGGTCGGTCTTGCCGCGGGCGCCGCCGGTCCCCAGCGCCGTCATGGCAGGTGCCCGGACGCCGCGATGAAATCGGTGACGAAGTCAGCGACCTCATCGGCGTTGTTGATATCGAGTTGCGGCAAGGTCGTCTCGCGGCCGATAGGCTCGTCGTGGACCACGGCGATGATCTCCGGATCGTCGGGGAACAGCAGCGGGCGGCCGAGGCTCGGCCGATGGATCTCGATCTTGGGGAACACCTCGTGCTTGAATCCTTCCACGAGCACGAGATCGAGCAGGTTCTGCTTGAGCTCGTCGAGCAGTTCGTCGAGCACCGGCTCGCCCTGGTCCTCGTGCTCGTATATGAGCGCCCAGCGTGTTCGCGAGCCGATGATGATCTGATCGACGCCCGATTTACGAAGCGCATAGCTGTCCTTGCCGGCATGGTCGATATCGAAGCTATGATGCGCGTGCTTGACCATGCCGATGCGGTGACCGCGCCCCTGCAGCAGGGGCAGGAGCTTGAGCAGCAGGGTCGTCTTGCCGGTGCCGCTGTAGGCGGCGAATCCAAGTACCGGCACTCTGGCATTCAGCAGCATTCGGTACGCCCCTGCGGCTCAGGCATCAGGCTCTCCAGGCGATCACGCTCGTCGGGTGTGTTGACGTTGAGGAACATGTGCGGCGTATCCGCCATGTCGGCGACGGCCGCACGGTGGCGCGCGTACCAGCGGTCGATCTTGCGCTCTCCGCTATCGAGGTAGCGGGTGAGGCTCGCGAGCAGGTCGCGACGCATGAGCGCGAATACGGGCTGCAGTCGCTCGCCGTCGTGTGCGACGCTCAACTCGGCGTCTTCGGCTCGCAGCGCGGCGTGCAGGCGCTCGGCGAGGTCGGGACTGAGCAGCGGCGAATCACACGGCACGCTCATCAGATACGGTGTGTCGCAGCAGGCCATGGCGCTCGCGATGCCGGCGAGCGGGCCGGCGTAGCCCTCGATATCATCGGTGATCACCTGACTACCGCTCAACTTCGCATAGAGGTCGAGGTTTCTGTTCGCGTTGACCAGCAGCACGCCGACTTGCGCTCGCAACGCGTCGACGACATATTCCACCATGGACTGCCCGTGGATCTCCACGAGTCCCTTGTCGGCGCCGCCCATGCGCCGCGCCTGTCCGCCCGCCAGCACCACGGCCGTGATGGCCGAGCGCCACGACGCACGCTCTGTCGTCATCGCGCACACGGGACGCGGTGTGCCGCCGGGTGGCGCTCGATGATGCCCTGCCGCGCCGCAAGCCGCACCGTCCATGTCATTGCGCGAAGCGCTCCGAACCGGGACCCCGCGCCGCTCGCCGTCACGTGTAACGCGACGCACGAACGGCGAGCGTGGAATCTTGCATAGCCTCCCGATGCCGAGTCAAACTCACGGCCGATTTCACGCGTCCGGCGCACCCGGTTACTGCTATTATCGATCGCGGAATCGCCCACCAGAGGAGTTCCCAATGAATGAAGAAATCTTCAACCTGCAGATGCGCAAGTTCCTGAAGAAAGTCGGCATCACTTCGCAGCGCGAGCTCGAAAAAGCCGTGCGCGATGCGCTCGACGACGGTCGCCTGACAGGCTCGGAAGCGCTCACCGCGCGCGTGGTCCTGCAAGTGCCGCAGCTCGGTGTGGAGATGAGCATAGAAGATACCATTGCGCTGGAATGAGCCCTCTGCGCCGTACGCGCACGCTCAGCCGAGCGCGGGGCTTCGCACCTTCGCCGAGCGCGCGTGCGCGGCGGGCGGGGCGTCGAACACGAGGTGCTCGGCACCGTTGTAGACGAGAAAGTGCTTGCCCTTGGCCCGCGCGATCATGATGATGCCGAGCTCGGCCGCGAGCTCGAGGCCCATGTGCGTGATGCCCGAGCGCGACAGCAGGGCCGGGATCCCCATCTGCGCGGCTTTCATGACGATCTCCGAGGTGAGCCTGCCCGTCGTGTAGAAGATCTTGTCGTTGCCGTCGACCCGATCCAACCACATCAGCCCCGAGATGGCGTCGGCGGCGTTGTGGCGGCCCACGTCCTCGATGAAGATGAGGATATCGGTGTCCTTGCACAGGGCACAGCCGTGCACGGCGCCGGCCTTGCGGTAGATCTCGTTGTACGCCGAGATCTCGCCGAGCAGGGCGTAGATCCGTGACTGGTGGAGCGTGATGTCGGGCAGACGCATCGCGTAGAGGCTGTCCAGCGTGCAGCTGAACACCGTGCCCTGGCCGCAGCCTGTCGTGACCGTACGCTTGGAGAGCTTTTTCTCCCACTCGACGATACCCTGGCCGTGGCGCGTGCTCACGTTGACCTGCTCGCGATCCCAGTCGACCTCGACAGCCTCGATTTCCTCGATTTCCTCTATCAGGCGCTGGTTGCGCAGGTAGCCAAGCGTCAATGCTTCTGGATAAGTGCCGAGTGTCATCAATGTGACGACCTCGCGATCGTCGACCTTCAGCGTGAGCGGAAACTCGCCGGCGACCTGCATCTCGCGGCGCTCGCCGAACTCGTCCACCGCGACCACATCATGGGTGGGGGCGAGCCCCGCCGCGCTCATGCGCGGGCGGTAGGGTTGCACCGCGCCGGGCAAGCCCTTCAGCCTCCCGTGACGCTCATATGGCGAAACAGCACTTCCCGGCGCGACAGGTCGAAGTCGTGGCCCCTCGGCTTGATCGCCATGGAGTCCACGATGGCCTGGCGCAGCGCGTGGTCATTGCCCGGATTCGCGCGCAGCACATGGCGCAGGTCCACCGAGTGCTCCTGCCCGAGGCACAGCAACAGCCGCCCCGAGACGGTCACCCGAACCCGGTTGCACGACTCGCAGAAATTGTGGCTGTGCGGGGAGATGAATCCCGCGCGCGAACCCGTATCGCCTATGCGGAAATACCGCGCCGGCCCGCCGCTGGTCTCGGCGGTGGGGACGAGCGCGTAATGCGCCTCGATGTCACGGCGCACGTCGTCGCTGGAATAGTACGCCTCGGCGCGATCGTGATCACCGATATCGCCGAGCGGCATCTCCTCGATGAACGTGATGTCCGCGCCGCGCTCGACCGCAAACGCGACCAGCGCCGGGATCTCGTCGTGGTTACGGTTCTTGAGGATCACCGCATTGAGCTTCACCCGCTCGAAGCCCGCGGCGCAGGCCGCATCGATGCCGCGCATCACCTTGTCGAGCGTCCCCACGCGCGAGATTCGCCGGAAGCGTTCGGGGTCTAGCGTGTCGAGGCTGATATTCACGCGCCGTACACCGGCCTCGACCAGGGCGCGCGCGAATCGCGGTAGCTGCGAGCCATTGGTCGTGAGCACCAGCTCGTGCAGACCTTCGAGCTTGCCGAGCTGCGCCATCAGCCACAAGACGTTGCGCCTGACCAGCGGTTCGCCCCCGGTGAGGCGGATCTTGGTGACGCCGAGCTCGACGAAGGCCCGGCCGATGCCCGCCAGCTCTTCCAGGGTGAGCACCTGCGCGCGCGGCAGGAAGGTCATCTGCTCGCTCATGCAGTACACGCAGCGAAAATCGCAGCGATCGGTCACCGACAAGCGCACGTAGGTGACATGTCGCCCGAAGCGATCAACGAGCCCGGGTTGTGTGCGCGCGTGCGGCATTTCCTTACTCCTGGCAGGGTTATGGGTTGCTTGCCAAGTGCCTAGAATAATGGAAACAGCGCATCGCGCACCAGCCTGATCAGGGATGCCGGACATGGCGTGAAGCACCGGCGCCGGCGTTGGCAGGCACCGGCATTTGCGATATGTTGAACCGGAAACCCCGGAAGCCCGCATCGATGGAGCCCCCCGTTCGACCATGTCCCCAGAGTCACCCGCGCCACAGCCCCCCGCGCCACAGCCCCCGACGACTTTCCCGGTTTCGGTAATCGTCTCGCGTGAGCCCGTGCGGGTTTCGCAGTGGGTCTCGGAGCGCTGGGAGGTGCGCGGCGTGGTGGCGGGCGAAGGCATCGCGCAGGCCCACGCGCAGAAGACCACCCTGCGCGCGGGCGAGGCGGGTGAGCAGACGTTGTGGACCGGCTTCGAGCTCGAGTTGTTCAAGGATGAAGCCGAGAGCTACTACCTCAACCTGATGGGGGAGAAGCCGAGCGTTTTCGTGATCTGCCGCGTCGAGGAGGCGGACGACGACGAGGAGGAACTCGTGCCCTTCCTCGCGACGCTCAGCTACGATGAGGCGGCCTCCTACATGGACGCGGATGACGCCGTTTACTCGGTGTCCATTCCGCCGGAGGTGTACCTGTGGGTGGAGCGTTACGTCGTGGAGAACTACGTGCCCGAGGAGAAGAAAAAGAGGAAGCGCAAGAAGTGGCAGTCGGACGAGCGACATGGCGCGCGGTGACGGCAAACGTGGCGGGCGCGCCGGTGATGCCGGGTCAATGCCTGATGGGGAGGGGTTTCTGGATCGATGGTCGAAGCGCAAGCTCGAGGCGCGCAAAGAAAATCCGCTGCGAGCGCTTGAAGTGCCGGATGACGGCACACTGCCACCGGAAGCCGCGGCGCCGGACGCGGCGCCGCCGCTTGGCGACGACGACATGCCCGCCATCGACAGCCTGACGCCCGAGAGCGATTACACGGGCTTTCTCTCCGAGGGCGTCTCGGAGAAGCTGCGCAAGCTCGCGTTGCGCCGGCTCTTCCATCTCGCGGACTTCAACGTCCGCGACGGGCTGGACGATTACGACGAGGATTTCACGCGTTTCGAGCCGCTCGGCGACATCGTCACGGCAGATACGCGCCAGCAGCGCGAGTTGCGCCAGGAATCTGACGCGGCGCCGGCCGCGGAGCTTGCTGAGGCGCCGGCGGACACAACAGAATCGACGCCTGCGGAGCGCACGTCCGAGAGCACGGCGACGCGCACCGCCGCGCCACAGGAAGCGCCGAGCGGCGATCCGACCGGGGACGTTGCGGCGGCCGACCCTGCTTCGCACGAGGATGTCACGTGACGGTGGACGCAGAGGCGCGTCAGGCGCCGGCGCTGCCGAGTGAAACGCCCGCGGGGAGGGCGCGCCTCGCGGCACTGGCGGCGATTGCCGATGTCCGGGTGACACCCACCTCGCTCATCTCCTACCGCAGCCGCGGGCATTTGCTGATCATCGGCCCGGCACGCTATGCGCTGGAGCAGGCCGAGTCGCTTCGTGACCGTCTGCAATGCGTCGTGCTCGCCACGGACGCGGCCGCAACGTCGCCCCACCCGCAGGGCGATGTGCCCGTCGTGCGTGCCGATCGGGTTACCATCTCGGGTCACCTGGGTGCGTTCAGCGTGAGCGCGAGCAGGGACGGCAATGCCGTGGACCTAGGCCCGCACAGGGGCCCGGGTGCGCGCGGCTTCGACCTGGTCCTGGACCTCTCCCGCCCGCCGCTCATCGGCGCCGAGTTGCCGCCACCCGGCTACTTTGCGCCCGATACCGACAAGGAGGCATTGTACCGGGCCGTGCAGGAGATCCCGGGCATGGTGGGCGAGTTCGAGAAGCCCAAGTACTTCCACTATGACTCCGCAATCTGCGCTCACGGCGAGCGCGGCATCGCCGGCTGCACGCGCTGCCTCGACGTGTGCCCCAGCGGTGCAATCACCTCCATCGGTGAGCGTGTAGCGGTCGACGCGCATCTTTGCCACGGCGTGGGCATCTGCTCGGCAGTGTGTCCCACCGGGGCCATCCGCTACGCGTATCCGAAACCTTCGGAAACCATCGATCGGCTTCGCAAGCTGATACGCGTGTTCGCCGCGGAGTCGGGCAGCCGCGCCGTGCTGCTCTTCCACGACGCCGAGGGTGGCCTGGCGCAGGTCGAGCGCATCGCCGCGCGCATGCCGGAACGCGTCATTCCCGTTCAGGTCGAGGATATCGGCGCTATCGGGCTCGACGTGTGGCTGTGCGCGCTCGCCCATGGGGCCGGCGCCGTGTGCTTGCTGGCGAGCGAGGAGACGCCGAGCGCCGCCCTCGAGGCCCTGAGCCAGCACGTGGATATCGCACGGCGGGTGCTCGCCGGGCTCGGCTTTCGGCCCGATGGCGTGCTGTTGCTGCGCGGCGACGACGAGGAGCTCGTGCGGATCGTGTCCGCGGGCGGGGACACCGGTGACATCGAGCCCGCCGGATTCGCGGCATTCGACGAGAAGCGGACCATGCTGCAACTGGCGCTCGACCACCTCTACGAGCAGGCGGCGGCGCCCGGGCACTCGGTCGAACTGGCACAGGGTGCCGCCTTCGGCGAGCTGGAGATAGACAAGGCGGCCTGCACGTTGTGCATGGCCTGTGTGGCGGTGTGTCCCACCGCGGCGCTGACGGCGGGGGAGGAGGAGCCCCGGCTCGGCTTCAAGGAATGGAATTGCGTGCAGTGCGGGCTGTGCCAGAGAGCCTGCCCCGAGAGCGCTCTTGCGCTCAATGCGCGCCTCCTGCTCGAGCCCCGGGCGCGGCGCGAGACGCGGGTGCTCAACGAGGAGCCGCCGTTTTTCTGTGTGACCTGCGGCAAGCCGTTCGCGACGCGCAGCGTGATCGAACGCATCACCGAGCGGCTGAAAGACCACGAGATGTTCAGGGGCGATGGGCTCAAACGCCTGCAGATGTGCGAGGACTGTCGGGTGAAGGACATATTCTTTGCCGAAGGCGGTGCGCCGTGAGTGACCCGGAGTAGAAATGATTTGGATCAGGGCTTGACCTGGAAACCCAGCGAGATAAGATGTTAACGAGCAGTGTCCGAGAAGAAGTCTGGTATACAATATACCACATCACTGCCAACAAGAATTTCGAGAGCATCGTCGTTCCGACGAGTTGAACACAGCGCTTGGCTCGTTGGGCGTAGCCGGATCCAGCACACGGAGGGACGCGCGCGCAGAAGGTCTGGTACATCACGGTACGGGTGCCCGATCGGGATCGAAGTCCCGGTGCGCGGGCCCAGAATCAGAACAAGGCGATTGGCGCATATGCCATCGGCAATAACAAGGCTGGAGAGGACGGCCGAGGACACTCTTCCCGTCGAGGAGCAATCTTCGCGTGCGAGCGTCTATTCGCTGCTCGGCGCGCTGCTCGCGCGTCCGCCGGACGCCGAAGCGCTACGCACATTGGCGGCATTGCGCGGAGCCGATACCGGGGGCCAGGCACTTGCCGGCGCGTGGTCCGCGCTCGAGGCGGCGGCCGATGCGGCCAACGAGCAGACAATCGTTCAAGAATACAATGATCTGTTCATCGGCGTGGGACGCGGAGAGTTGGTCCCGTACGGGTCGTACTATATGGCAGGCTTTCTCAACGAGAAGCCGCTCGCCGCTTTGCGCCTGGACCTCGAGCGGCTCGGATTCGAGCGCCAGGACGGGGTTCGCGAGTCCGAGGATCACGCCGCGGCGCTGTGTGAGACCATGAGCCTGCTGATCGGCGATGAAGACACGGATTTCGAAGAGCAGCAACGATTCTTTGGCGTTCATATGGCGCCGTGGATGCCGAAGCTCTTCCGGGATCTGCGCACCGCGAAGTCCGCCCTGTTCTATGCTGCCGTGGGCGAGCTTGGCGAGCGCTTCATGGAGTTCGAGACGACGTACTTTGCGATGTTGGTTTAACCCACAGTGAGCGGCGTGCAGTCGCTCTCGCTGATAGACGACGAAGGTGGAGGCAGACTGATGAACGAACCTGAGATGAAGACTGGCCGGCGAAACTTCCTCAAGGGCGTGGCGGCAGGCGGCGCGGCGGTGGCCGCGGCGGCAGCCGTGGACGCCACCGCGGATATTGTGCCCGAGCAGGCGAAATCGGCAGCGGGTCCACGAGGTTATCGGCACACGCAGCACGTTGACGACTACTACAAGACGGCGCGCATCTGATGCGTGCCGGGAACTTTCGACGGTCTGATGAGGAGATCGAGCGATGAAGTTAATCAGAAAACAGGACTGTAGCCCTACACCGCCACCCGCGGGCTTGGCCGGCGAGGCTGTCGATCGCCGGACCTTCCTGCACCGTTCCGGCGTGACCCTGGGCGGGGCCGCCGTGGCCGGCGCGTTTCCGGCGGCGATGATGAGAAAGGCAAGCGCCGCGAGTGACGCCGGCGGCAAGACCAAGGTCGTGCGCACCGTGTGCACGCATTGCTCGGTCGGCTGTGGCATCAATGCCGAGGTCGTCAACGGCGTGTGGACGGGCCAGGAGCCCGCCTTCGACCACCCGTTCAATCTGGGCGCGCATTGCGCCAAGGGCGCTTCGGTGCGTGAGCACGGGCACGGCGAACGGCGCCTGAAGTACCCCACCAAGCTGGTCAACGGCAAGTGGCAGAAGGTCTCGTGGGAGCAGGCGATCACCGAGATCGGCGACAAGATGCTCGACATTCGCAAGACCTCGAGCCCCGATTCCGTCTACTGGCTTGGCTCGGCGAAGTTCAACAACGAGCAGTCGTATCTGTTCCGCAAGTTCTATGCCATGTGGGGCAGCAACAACGGCGATCACCAGGCTCGAATCTGCCACTCCACGACCGTTGCGGGCGTAGCCAACACGTGGGGCTACGGCGCCATGACGAACTCCTACAACGACATCCACAACTCGCGGTCGATGCTGATCATCGGCGGTAATCCCGCCGAGGCGCATCCTGTCTCGCTGATTCATCTGTTCCGCGCCAAGGAGCGCAACAACGCGCCGCTGGTCGTCATCGACCCGCGCTTCACGCGCACCGCGGCGCACGCGGATCTGTATCTGAAAATCCGCCCCGGCACCGACGTGCCGATTATCTGGGGCATGTTGTGGCACATCTTCGAGAACGGCTGGGAGGACAAGGAGTTCATCCGCCAGCGCGTCTACGGCATGGACAAGGTCAGGAAGGAAGTCGCGAAGTGGACGCCCGAGGAGGTCGAGAACGTGACCGGCGTGCGCCCAGAGCTGGTGAAGCAGGCGGCCAAGATCATGGCCGACCGCCGTCCGGGCACCTTTATCTGGTGCATGGGCGGCACGCAGCACCACATCGGCAACAACAACACGCGCGCCTACTGCACATTCCAGCTCGCGCTCGGCAACATGGGCACGACGGGCGGCGGCACGAACATCTTCCGCGGCCACGACAATGTGCAGGGCGCCACCGACTTCTGCATTTTGAGCCACTCGTTGCCCGGCTACTATGGGCTGTCCGCCGGTTCCTGGAAGCACTGGTCACGTGTGTGGGATCTCGATTACGAGTGGGTTTCAGCGCGCTTCGATCAGGGCAGCTACGAGAAGGCCAAGGGCAAGCCGGCGAAGCCGATGAACACCAAGGGTATTCCGGTGTCGCGCTGGATCGACGGCGTGCTGGAGGACAAGAAGAACATCGCGCAGAAGGACAATATCCGTGCGATGGTGCTCTGGGGACATGCGCCCAACAGTCAAACGCGCGGGCCGGAGATGAAGAAGGCGATGGAGAAGCTCGACCTTCTGGTCGTGGTCGATCCCTATCCCACCGTGAGCGCCGTCATGCATGATCGCACGGACGGCGTGTATCTGTTGCCCGCCTCCACGCAGTTCGAAACCTACGGATCGGTGACGGCGTCGAACCGCTCGCTGCAATGGCGTGACAAGGTCATAGAGCCGCTGTTCGAGTCCCTGCCCGACCACACGATCATGTACAAGTTCGCCAAGAAGCTCGGCTTTGCGGAGCAACTTTGCAAGCACATCAAGGTCGAGAACGACGAGCCGCTCATCGAGGACATCACCCGCGAGTTCAACAAGGGGATGTGGACCATCGGCTACACGGGCCAGAGCCCGGAGCGCATGAAGAAGCAGCAGAAGTACTGGGGCACGTTCAACGTCACCAGCCTGCTGGCGGAAGGCGGTCCCTGCAACGGCGAGTATTATGGCCTGCCGTGGCCGTGCTGGGGCACCGCCGACATGAAGCATCCCGGTACGCCGAACCTGTACGACACGAGCATGCCCGTTGCGCAGGGGGGCTTATGTTTCCGGGCCCGTTTCGGTGTCGAGCGCAACGGCGAGAGCCTGCTGGCTGACGGCTCCTACCCGGTAGGTTCGGAGATCAAGGACGGCTATCCGCAGTTCGACCACAAGCTGCTGAAGAAGCTCGGCTGGTGGGGCGACCTCACCGGCGCGGAGCAGAAGGCGGCCGAGGGCAAGAACTGGAAGACGGATCTCTCGGGCGGCATTCAACGTGTGGCCATCAAGCACGGCTGTGCGCCGTTCGGCAACGCCAAGGCGCGCGTGGAGGTGTGGACCTTCCCGGACCCGATCCCCGTGCACCGCGAGCCGCTCTACACCAACCGGCGTGACCTGGCGAAGACCTACCCGACCTATGCCGATCGCAAGTCGCACTACCGGCTGCCGACGAAGTACATGTCCATCCAGTCGCAGGACTTCAGCAAGGACTACCCGCTGATTCTCACCAGCGGCAGGCTCGTGGAGTACGAGGGCGGCGGCGACGAGTCGCGGTCCAACCCGTGGCTTGCCGAGCTGCAGCAGGACATGTTCGCCGAGATCCACCCGGTCGATGCCAACAACGCGGGTATACGCGATGGGCAGACGGTGTGGGTGGAAGGCGCCGAGAAGGGCAAGGTGAAGGTCAAGGCCATGGTGACGCGGCGTGTCGCTCCGGGTGTGGTGTTTCTGCCGTTTCATTTCGGCGGGCATTTCCAGGGCAGGGACCTTCGGGACAAGTACCCCGAGGGGGCGGCACCCTTTGTTCTGGGCGAGGCCGCCAATACGGCGTTGACTTATGGCTACGACTCGGTGACGCAGATGCAGGAAAGCAAGGTTTCCCTGTGCCGCATCAGCCGTGCATGACTGGAATGAGGAGAGAAAATCATGGCAAGAATGAAATTTCTCTGTGACGCGGAGCGGTGTATCGAGTGCAATGCCTGCGTGACTGCATGCAAGAACGAGAACGACGTACCGTGGGGCGTCAATCGCCGCCGGGTGGTGACCATCAACGACGGCAACCCGGGCGAGCGCTCCATCTCGGTCGCCTGCATGCACTGCTCCGATGCGCCGTGCGCGGCGGTATGCCCGGTGGACTGCTTCTACACCACGGACGACGGTCTGGTCCTGCACGACAAGGACATCTGCATCGGCTGCGGCTACTGCTTTTACGCCTGTCCTTTCGGTGCCCCGCAGTTCCCGGCGAGCAGTGCGTTCGGCTCCCGGGGCAAGATGGACAAGTGCACGTTCTGCGCCGGTGGCCCCGAGCTCGATGGTTCGTCCGCGGAGCACCGCAAGTATGGCCGTAACCGGCTCGCCGAGGGCAAGCTGCCGCTGTGCGCGGAGATGTGCTCGACCAAGGCGCTGCTGGCCGGCGACGGCAATCAGGTGTCCAACATATTCCGCGAGCGCATCACCTGGCGTGGATCTTCCTCGTCGCTTGCCTGGGGCTGGGGCGTGGCCTACGGCAAGGCAGGGGTGAAGAAGAGCTACGGGCAATAAGGTTCTGGCACCGGAGCAGTTGTTCTGATCAATCCTTGGACGGGGCGATTAGACGGCGGTTTCGGTGATTGACCGGGCTTGCAATGTGACCATGGCCCCGGTATCCACCACCAGCCGGGTGGCGGTGCCGGGGCTTTGCGCCTGTGGGTTTGTCCATGGATCTTGCGCTGGGCGAGTCTGAATCGGCCATGCGATCCTCACGTAGTACTCCAACAGGGTGGACTTTGCTGATGAACATTGATGGGTGGGCGCCGGTGTGGCGGCAGTGGGCCTCGATCTGTGCTTACCTGCTGTTTTTCATGTGCCTGCTGGCGAGCCCGTATGCCCGGGCGCAGGACGAGCAGGCAAACAACGTCAGTCCCATCTCCGTGCCCAATCCCGGCACGGATCTGTGGCGTGGGGTCCGTCATTCGTCGGTAGGCAGCACCCAGGTCGCGGGATTGGAGGCAGGCGTACTGATCAACCCGGCCGGCTACCAGTGGCAAAGACTGCGCACCGGACCATTGCTGAGCTTTGCGGGGTGGGCGATTTTCGGGGTGGTCCTGGCCATTGCCGTGTTCTACATCGCGCGCGGCCCGATCCGCCTGGAGGACGGGCGCAGCGGGCGCACCGTGGAGCGCTGGGGCATGTGGCGACGGGTGCTGCATTGGTACGTGGCGGTGCTGTTCGTGGTGCTCGCGTTGACCGGATTGAGCATACTGTTCGGCCGCACGATGATTCTCCCGATTATTGGCCTGGAGGCCTTCGGTTCGTTCCTGCAGGTGGCCAAGGGGGTTCACAACTATGCCGGACCAGCGTTCGTGGTCGGTGTGGTGTTGATGCTTCTCGCTTTTGCTCGATTCAACCTGCCGGCGATGAGCGATTTCGTGTGGCTCGCGCGGGCTGGCGGCTTTTTCGGCAAGTCGCATGCGCCTGCCGACACGGTGAACGCCGGCGAGAAGATCTTCACTTACTGGATGATGGCCACTGTCGGGGTGCTGGCCTGCGGTACCGGTCTCATCCTCGACTTTCCCAACTTCCAGCAGACCCGCGAGATCATGCAGTTGAACACCATGCTGCATGCCATTGCCACCGTGGTTTGGGTGTTTTTCGCGCTAGGCCACATCTTTCTCGGCACGGCCGGCGTGGAAGGTACGTTCGAGGGCATGTGGGGCGGCAAGGTGGATGTCAACTGGGCCAGGCAGCACCATGATCTGTGGTATGACCGCATCAAGGCACAAGCGGGGAGGCGCGACGACGGCCAAGCGGAAGTCGATCCTGACGAGGAAGAGACGGTCATTCGCGGCCAGCCATCCTGAGAGCTTTCACCCATCGCTCACCGCAGAAATTGCCAGAGGCGCTGCCCGTTCCCATCGTGACCACCTGCTTTTTCGCGCCCTCCGGGGGGCGACCCTGGGTGCCGGCAACATGACCGGCACGGGCTCATGAAACGCTTTCCCGAACGCATTCGCGAGGCCATGGCCGCTGGTGGCGCGTCGGTCACGTGCACGCCGATTTGCCTTGACTTGGACGCGTGGGAGACGGCGGTGTATTTCCAGGTATCAGGACCCGAGTGCAAGCACGATCGCAGGGTGCTCACCAAGGGCGGTGCGCCGGTGCCCGTGGGCATCGAGACCGATCTCATCGAGCACCAGCACGCATCTGTCGTCATATTGCGCTTCGAAGTGCACACGGTGCCCGCCGATCCGCTGGCCGGGGAAACGCTGATCACACCTGGTGCCAGTGCGTCCCATTTCGACACCTTGAAGCTGCTCACGCGGCAGCCGCGGCTGTGCTGGTTTTTCGGCGACCAGCATTACTGGATCATCCATTCGCAGCAGCACCCGCTCAGCGTGCGGGAACATCGCGGCTTCGTGGAAGTGCTCAACGATGCCGTGCGCCATGATGCGCTGGTGCGCATGAGCGGGCGCTATGACGCGAATGCGGCACTGGGCGAGATCGCCTCCAGGTACGAGCTGCGGGTAGGCGCCACGCGCGCGGCTCACGGCGTCGCGAGGACGCGCAACTGAGAGGCGCGGTCGCGAAGCTCACGGGGCACGACGAGATCCCCGCAGCAATCACGGGCGGGCAGTAAGTCGCGGGGCACCCCTTCAGGCGCTGCACAACACCTGGCGTGCACAGTAACTTGTGAGCGGCACGACGGTGCTGCTCTCGCTCACCAGCGCGCGGATGGCGTCGGTGCGATACTCCAGCACCAGGCGGTGGCCAAACTTCTCGAAGAACTGCTGAAACATCTCGCCGCCATAGGTACCGGTGGCGTGCAGCGTGTCGTGCTGCTCGTCATGTTCCAGCACGATGGCAGCGAGCGGCTGCGGCGCTGGCCCGCCCAGCACGCGCGCGCCCTCGGCCGGATCATAGACACTCTTCTCCGAGCAGCAGAATATCACCCCCGATCGGCTGCTGATCTTGCTGTCCTTGCTCAAGAACCTCACCTTCTGGTGCCGATAATTGATGAAGCTGACACTGCGCGCGGGATGACTCATGCGATGCGCGCAGATGGCCGAGAACGCCACCAAGGAGCGCCGCGGTCCAACCCCCCCGCGCCAGTGGTACTCGCGATGGTCGGCGGTGTTGAGCACCGCCTCCGCCGCGGTTGGCCTACCGAGGTCGAGCAGAAAGCACGGGGTGCAGACATAGGGATAGTGGAACAAGTAGCTCTTGCCGGTCTCGAGCGAGCTTGCCTTGAACGGCTCACCGAGCTCGTCTACGAGCTGCACGCGCTGGTGTGCGTTGAATGCAGCACCGGTCTGCGCAAGCAGTTTGGGGCTCGCGCTGACTGCCGCCAGCGTAGAGGCACACAGCGTGACGAAGCCCCTGCGCTTGATGGTGGGTCGTGTGTTCATTGGTCCCCTACCGTTTTCTGAAGGACGCCAAGCTGCTTGCGCCCATTCTAAATTACCTTGGTGCCGATTCGAACCGGGCGTGCCGGCCGCGGCGCGCTGAATAAAGGCCTGACAGCCCGATGGTGACCGTCCGGTCCGGCTCGTGGTCGGCCGCTGCGGCGGCGGTGGAGAATCGCGAACACAGTGTGGCAGCATGCCCGCAAGGCCGAGTCGGTATCGACCGCCCGGCCGGGCCGGCAACCGGCTACGAGGAGCCCGCGCTAGGAGGGTCGGTCAGGCACGGCCATCAGCCGGGGTCTCCGATAGGGTGCGGGGAGGGCGGGGCAAGCGAGGCGTCGGCGTGGAGATCAGTACCTCGATCTGTGCTGCGGGCGATCTCCGCGCGGCTTAGCCTGATTGACCTTCACCGGGCGGCCGCTGATGGGGGATTCATTCAACGCCTTGATGGCCGTGTCGGCTTCCGAGTTGTCCGGCATCTCGACGAAGGCAAAGCCCTTGGAACGCCCCGAAAACTTATCGGTAATCACGTTGACCCGGGAGACTTCGCCGTACTCCGCAAACAAGGTCCTGAGTTCATCTTCTGTGACACTGTAGGCCAGATTTCCAACATAGATGTTCATGTGTAAGCAGTCTCTTGATAGTGTCTCGTCATTGGGCTACCGGCGAATCCTTCCTTGTACCCCGTCACATCGGCGGCAGCCTGAGGGCAGTCTAACACCTGCACCGTAAATAATCCGGCGCAATTTCACCGCTTGCGCAGCGCGGGTTTTCACAGTGCGCTGCCCGCGTGAAGCCCTTCCAGCACCGCCTCCTCGGCGCTGCGCGGTGCGAGGCAATCGCCGACCATGATGACCTCGCCCGAGTACGCCGACAGTGACCGCGCCAGTGCATCCACGGACTCGTGCCCCTGCGCGAGCACGAGCGTGTCGGCGTGCTCGGCCAGTATCGCTTCGTCGCTGGTCAGGTGCTGGAAGTACACGGTGTCGGCATCGACGCCGAACAGGCGCGCCATCGGCGTAATCTCCACGCCCAGCTTGTGCAGCACACCGAGCTTCTCGTCACGCACATAACGGTGGATCGTCTCGCCCGCGATGTAGCCGTTCACGTACAGGCGCACGTGGCAGCCGTCGCGAGCGAGCTTTTCGGCGAGTCCCAAGCCGATCCAGTCCGCACGCCAGTCGGCAACCACCACGGAGTGCCCGACGTTGGCGCCGCCGAGCACCTGCCATGCGCCGACCACGTGTGCTTCCTCGGCGCCGTCGAGCACCGGCACGCGTGGCCGCGCGCCGGTTGCCACGATCACCGCTTGGGGGGACTCGGTGGCAACGAGATCCGCCGTCACTGGGGTGTTTAGGACCACGCACACGCCGGCGCGTTCGAGCTCGCGGCTCAGGTTCGTGACGATACCGCCGAACTCCGCGCGGCCGGGGAGAAGCTGGGCGAGCAGGGCCTGTCCGCCGAGCCGGGGCGCTGCCTCGTACAAGGTGACGCGGTGGCCGCGCTCGGCGGCGACCGCCGCCGCCTTCATGCCGCCGGGCCCGCCACCCGCCACCAGGACGCGCTTCAAAACCGCCGCGGGCTCGCGCTTGCCGAATCTGAGCTCACGGCCGGTTTCCGGATGCTGTATGCAGGAGATGGGAAAGCCCAGGTGAAAATGGCCGATGCACGCCTGGTTGCAGGCGATGCAGGCGCGAATGTTCTCCATGTGCCCTGCCCGGGCCTTGTTCGGCATCTGCGGGTCACAGATCATGGCGCGGGTCATGCCACACAGATCGGCTTGCCCGCTGGCGAGGATCTGCTCGGCAATCTGCGGTTGATTGATCCGCCCGCCGACGATGACCGGCACGGAAACACGCTGCTTCATGGTGGCGGCGCAGGGCGCCACGTAGCCGGTGGAAACCGCCATGGGGGGCACGATGTGAATCGCGCCGCTCAGGCTCGCGGAACTGCCGGCGATCACGTTGAAGTAATCGAGCCCGCCGCCGCTGTCGAGTGCCGCACAGGCGTCTAGAGCCTCCGCTTCCTGCAGGCCCTGCGGGTCCTTCTCGTTGCCCGAGATGCGCATGCCGACGACCATGTCGCCGACCCTGTCACGGATGGCGCCAATCACCTGGTGCAGGAAGCGCAGCCGGTTCCCGGGGCTGCCGCCGTAGTCATCGTCACGCAGGTTGACACGCGGGTTCAGGAACTGGGCGGGCAGATAGCCGTGGCTCGCGACGATCTCCACGCCGTCGAGGCCGGCTTTCTTCATGCGCAGTGCCGCCGCGCCGTAGCCGTCGACGATTTCCCTTATCAGTACCCGCGACAGAGGGCGGGGAAAGACGTGGAAGCGCTCGCTCGGCACCGCCGAGGGCGCGTAGGCCACGGTGGCGGCGCCTTCGACGAGATCGATGACCTCGCGCCCGGGATGAAAAAGCTGGCCGAACACCGTGCAGTCGTGGCGGTGCAGGCTGTGCGCGAGGCGCCGGTAGCCGGGGATGCACTCGTCGCTGGTCGCGGTGAGGACGTGTGACGTGTAATGCGCGGTGGGGTGGACCGCGGCCACCTGAATGACGATCAACCCCGCTCCGCCCTCGGCCCGCGCCTGGTGATAGGCGATCAGGCGATCGTCCGGCACGCCCGCGGTCGGAATGGTGGTGTCGTGGCCGGTCGAGACGATGCGGTTCTTGACCGTGAGCTTGCCCAGTTCGACGGGCGAGAAAAGGTGTGGAAAGTAATTGTCCATGATGTCTCGATGCTCGAAGACAGGGCTCGCGGCCGGTCATGTGGCGTGTGGCCCGATCCTGATCTATGAGGGGTGCCTCTTCTTGCGGATTCGCCAGATGATGAAGGCGAGAAAGACGGCGCACAAGGTGGCGCCCACGAGCGGCATGCCATCCGGACCCAATGCGTCCATGGCGCTGCCGCTCAGGGCGGGTCCCAGCATCATCCCGATCCCCCAGACGAAGAGCACCGTTGCATTGGCGCTCACCAGGTCGGCATCACGGAATCGCGCACCCACCATGGTAATCGCCAGCAGATAGAAGCTGCCGAGCGCGACGCCCATCACCCCCATCACCACCCAGGTGAGCCGCTCGCTGGCGATCGCGAACGGCAGAGCGGCGATGCTCAGCATGGTGAAGAAGGTGCACCATGCGAGCAGGCGGTGACGGTCCATGTGGTCGGCCAGCCAGCCGAGCGGCAGTTGGCCGATCACGCTGCCGGCGACGAACATGGTGAGCAGAAAAGCGGCGCTCTCGGCATCCAACCCCTTGTCGATGCCGTACACGGGCAGGAGCGACAACGTGCCGCTGTCGATGAGGCCGAACATCAGGCCGGCGACCATCAGCGTCGGCGCGAGGCGTAAAAAGCGCAGCAACCGGGCGCGCGGATTGCCGGCGATGGCCGGCGCCGCGCCGCGCGCCCACAGCATCGGCAAAAGGCCGCAGAGGAGGATGGCCACACCCACGTAGAGCACCAGCCAGTTGTCACTGCCGAGCAGTGTGATGGCGATGGGACCGATGCCGAACCCGCCGTGCAGAAACATCCCGTACAGGCCGATCAGGCGCCCGCGGGTCCTCTCGTTGGCGAGCTGGTTGATCCAGATATCGCCCACCATGAAGGCGAGCTCGGCGCTGAAGCCGAGCAGGAACCGAATCGGGAACCACACCCAGACATTGGGGAAAACGGGCAGCAGGCAGAGCATCGCGGCCATGCCGGCGAGGCCGGCGGTCATCGCGCGTACGCTGCCCAGAGCGCCGATGAGGCGTGGCCCGAGCGGCGCCACGACGAGCACCGCCATCATCTGCACCGACGCGCTCAGGCCGTTGAGCCACGGGGAAACGCCCTGGCGCTCGAGCACGATGGCGAGGAACGGCCACGCGATGCCGAGCGTGACGGTCACCGCGCTCATGGTGGCGATGCAGGCGACAATGCCCCGCGTGCGACTGTTCGGACTCATTGCTCGGCTCACAGACCCCGTCCCCCCAATGCCCTGATCCCTCCTGCCAGGCTGCGTCCGTGCACAGGCCCGCAAGCGTGCCGCCCCCGCGCAGCGGCTGGACGCGCGGGCGCCGCGAACTGCACCATGGAAGCGGCTGGCCGTATGCCCGAACGCCAGGGCGATCCGGAAATTGTCGCGGCCGGCCGTCTCGACGTGACGCGCAAGCCGCTACCTTCTACTCCGAATTTCCCGCCCCGTAAATGTGCCGGCTGAAGTGTGCGCAGCGATCAATCAGTAGCCGCGTGCGGGGTCCACGACATTGCGCAGCGGCTCACCGCGGAGATAATGTGACAGGTTCTCCACGAACAGCGCGACGATGTTGTCTCCAATACGGGGGGACGAGTGTGAATCGTGCGGAATGAGCGTGATCCCCGGTGTGTCCCAGTAGGGATGATCGGCCGGCAAGGGCTCCACCGGATGCGCGTCGAGGAAAGCCCCTGCCAGGCGACCGCTGCGGAGTGCGCCCAGCAGGGCCTGCTCCTCCACGATGCGCCCGCGCGAGACGTTGATGAGATACGCGCCGCGTTTGAGGGTGCTCATGGCCCGCGCATCGATCAATGCGTCCGTCTCCGGCGTCAGGGGGCAGGCGATGACCAGGTAGTCGGTGCGCGGGAGCACGTCGTGCAGGCCGTCCGGGCCGACGACTTCATCCACGTCGTCGGTCGCGCGCGGGTGCCGGCGCACACCGACGACCCGCATGCCGAAAGCTCGAGCGCGCCGCGCGACCGCCGCGCCGATGTGTCCCGTGCCGAGGATGCACAGTGTCTTGTGCTCCAGCTCGATGCAATGCAGCATGCGCCAGCGCCTGGCGCGCTGGTCGTCCAGGCGCTCGGCGAGACGCTTGGCGTGAAACAGCACGGCCGCCAGCACGCTCTCGGCGAGCGCTTGCGAATGCACGCCGGCGGCGTTGCTGAGCGCGATGCCGGGCGGCAGCACCTGCATGTCGAGGAGATGGCCGATACCGCTGCTGCAAGCCTGCACCCAGCGCAGGCGCGGCGTGACGAGTCGTGCGACGCAGGCGGCCGGGATCTCAAAGTCGTATCCCGCGTCGCTGCCCGCTTCCAGCAACAGCACTTCGGCGCCGTTCACGGGCAGTTTTCCCTGCTCCAGATCGGCGCGCGAGGTGTGCACCAGGCGAATTCCGGGTGACACGCCCTCGATGCCCGCTACATGCGCGGGCCGGAGCCAGCGCCCGTCCGCGAACGGCGCGTGCAGCGAACGCGGCACCCCGGCAACAACGACGTCAACCGTCTCCCTGGGGCCACGTCTTCCATTACGCACAGAGTCACGCCTCGCTGGGTATTCGGGCATGCCGCTGCGCCGCTCGGTACTCCGAACAGCGCAATCCGGCACCCATCATGTACACGCACTCGTCGCTCGTCGGAAAACCGCGGCGCTGGCCACGTCATCGGGCTTGCCAGACCAGGGTTCGTCCGCGCACTTTAACATCCGCCCGCCAGCCACTCAGAGCATTCTTTCGAATCCGATCGAGGTCAAGCAGGCTGGGTTGACGGGTGGTAAGATTTTCTTGT
>CAZSDY010000031.1:0-21416 GCA_964605765.1 uncultured Ectothiorhodospiraceae bacterium
GCCCCGGCCCCGGGCCTTCGACCACCGGGGTCAGACCGAGCCGAGGTGCATCGCGTCCACGCGGTGCGCCTCGGCGAGCTCCGACCCCTCGAAGACGCGGACGCAGCCTGATACTCGGGGGGCATACGTCGAAGCCCGTAACCTCCACAAGATGCGGTGAGCAACGCCAACCGCATCCTACAGGCCGTTCAAGCGCTGGCCGCGGCCTTCTCCTGCGTCTCCTCGTCCTCGAACTGCTCCTCCTCGGTCGAACCCGACAATGCAGTAATCGAGGAAGTCCCGCCGGTGACGACCTGCGTGACGGCGTCAAAGTAGCCCGCACCGACCTCGCGCTGGTGCCGCGTGGCCGTGTAGCCGCGCGCCTCGGCCTCGAACTCGCGCTCCTGAAGATCCACGAAGGCCGGCATGCCGCGCTTGCTGAACCTGTCGGCGAGGTCGAACATGCTGTAGTTCAAGGCATGGAAACCCGCCAGTGTGATGAACTGGAACTTATACCCCATCGACGCCAGCTCGCGCTGAAATGTGGCGATGGTCCGGTCGTCCAGGTTTCGCTTCCAGTTGAACGACGGTGAACAGTTGTATGCGAGCATCTTGCCCGGGAACTCCTGGTGCACGGCCTCGGCAAATTCGCGTGCCTGCCCCAGATCCGGCGTGGCCGTCTCGCACCAGAGCAGGTCCACGTACGGGGCATAAGCGAGCGCTCTGGAGACGGCTTGCGCCATGCCCGGACGAGTAACGTAGAACCCCTCCGCCGTGCGCTCCCCGGTCATGAAGCGGTGGTCATGCGGATCGATATCATTGGTAACGAGAGCCGCGGCCAAGGCATCGGTGCGCGCGAGCACCAGGGTCGGCACACCCGCGACGTCGGCCGCCAGACGCGCCGCAATGAGCTTCTGCACTGCCTCGCGCGTCGGCACCAGCACCTTGCCGCCCATGTGCCCGCACTTCTTGGCCGAGGCGAGCTGATCCTCGAAGTGCACGCCCGCCGCTCCAGCATCGATCATGTCCTTCATGAGCTCGAAGGCGTTGAGAACGCCGCCGAACCCCGCCTCGGCGTCCGCCATGACGGGCAAGAACCAGTCGACGCCGGCGTCACCCTCGGCGTGGTGGATCTGATCGGCGCGCTGCAGTGCGTTGTTGACGCGCCGCACGACGGCCGGCACGCTGTCCGCCGGATACAGGCTCTGGTCGGGATACATCTGGCCCGCGTTGTTGGCGTCCGCGGCTACCTGCCAGCCGCTGAGATAGACGGCGTCCATCCCGACTTTCGCCATTTGAACCGCCTGATTGCCGGTCATCGCACCCAGCGACTTCACGTAATCGCGCTCCTGGACACGCCGCCACAGCTTCTCCGCGCCAAGCCTCGCCAGCGTGTGCTCGACCCGTACACTGCCCCGCAGCCTTACAACATCGTCAGCGCTGTATCCACGCTGCACGCCTTGCCAACGGGGGCTATCCGCCCATTTCTGCCGCAGTGTCTGAGCTTCAGTGTCTTGAGTCATCTCCGCCTTCTCCATGAGTGCCGTGCCCTGCAGGGCAAGTTTGTGCGCCTTTTCGCGGGGCTCGCTGCGCAAGCGCGCTTCGCACTCGCCCCGGGCCACGCATGGCGCCATTCAACATACCTCAATCACGCAATACTGTGATATTTCTCGCGTTTTTATGAATCCGCCGGCGTCCCGGGGCAAGTCCGCGGTGCCGGCCGCACAAATGCAGCATCCGCCCGAACTTGCCACCGATCCCCCCGCTGTTCACAGACTACATCGCAAGTCGTTGAAAAATATACCGGTATGCAGAAGCATTTGACAGGGCAATTGTTTCAATGCTCATTATTGCCTGTGTTAATACTAAGGGCTCGCGATATGGGAACATCCACCAAACGCTTCTACTACAAGCGCAACCGGCTCAAGCAACTACGCGCCTTCTGCTACGCCGCGCAGACCCGCAGCATCTCAAAGGCGGCCGAACGCATGTTCCTGAGCCAACCCTCGGTGAGCCTGCAGGTACGCGCCCTGGAGCATGAGCTCAACGTGGTCGTGTTCGAGCGCCGCGGCCCGCGCATCGACCTGACCCCGGAAGGACGCATCCTCTACGAGCTGGCCTCCCCGCTGGTCGAAGGCATGGACAGGCTCCCCGACGTTTTCGCGGAGCGCTGCGGCAGTGTTGAAACGGGCGATCTGGACATCGCGGCCGGCGAATCGACGATTCTTTACATCCTTCCCGAGTTCCTGAAATGCTTCAAGGAGCGCTACCCCAACATTCGCGTGCGCCTGCACAATCTGACCGGACGTGATGGCCTCGCCCATATGCGGGCGGACAAGGTGGATTTCGCAGTCGGCTCGATGAACGACCTGCCGGACGACATCATCTACCACCCCACCTTCGAGTACGACACCCTGCTGATCATGGCCGAGGATCATCCGTTGGCCGGCCTCGAGATCGTGCACCTGGAGGATATCGGCCCGTATGGCCTAATCCTGCCGCCCAGACACCTTGCCACCTGGCGTATGGTCGACGTGGTGTTCCAGCAGCACAACGTGGAATACCACGTGACACTCGAGGCAGGCGGCTGGGAGGTCATCAAGAAGTACGTGGCGTTGGGCCTGGGTGTATCCATCGTCAGTGGCGTATGCCTCACTGGTAGCGAGCCTCTCGCGGCACGTTCGCTAAAGTCCTATTTTCCCAGACGGACCTATGGCGTGGTGGTAAGGCGCGGCAAATTCCTCTCCCCCGCCGCCCGGCGATTCATAGAGATGCTGGTGCCCACATTCTTCGACGGCAAGGGGTGAGGTCGACGCACGGCATGACTGCGCAGAATCTCGGCTTACTCTCGCGGCTTTGATTGGGCTAAAATCGGAGACTATGGCAGACCTTCCCGAGCATATTCATCAAGACGGCGTGGCTGTCGAAGAGGCGCGGCCCAAGCTCAAGCGCCCGCCGCTGTACAACGTCGTGCTGCTCAACGACGACTTCACACCGATGGAGTTCGTCGTCCATATCCTCGAGTACTTCTTCACCATGTCCCGCGAGAAGGCGGTGCGTGTGATGCTGGCCGTGCATACCGAGGGCAAGGGCATATGCGGCACGTTTTCGCGCGAGATTGCTGAAACCAAGGTCGCCCAGGTCAACGACTTCTCGCGTGAGAACCAGCATCCTTTGCTTTGCGTCATGGAGTATGCATAACGAGGCCGCGAGAGAACGACCATGCTGAGTAAGGAACTCGAGTTCACCTTGAATGCAGCGTTTCGCGATGCGCGCGAGAAACGCCACGAATTCATGACGGTCGAGCATCTGTTGCTCGCGCTGGTGGACAATCCGGAAGCCGCCAAGGTGTTGCGGGCCTGCGGCGCGCAACTCGAGAAGCTCCGGCAGGAAGTCAAGGCGTACATCGGCGACAACACGCCGATGCTCTCGCCGCGCGACGATCGGGAAACGCAGCCGACGCTCGGCTTTCAGCGTGTGCTGCAGCGCGCCGTGTTTCACGTGCAGTCCTCGGGCCAGAAGGAGGTGAGCGGCGCCAACGTGCTGGTCGCCATCTTCGGGGAGCGCGAGTCGCAGGCCGTGTACTTCCTGGGCAAGCAGAACATCAACCGCCTCGACGTGGTCAATTACATCTCGCACGGGATCGCAAAGATCCAGGAACCCGATGAGGCATCCACCTTCTCGGCGAGCCCCGAGGACGAAAAAGGCGGGGATCTGTCCACCCGGACCGCGCTCGAAGCCTATGCAATCAATCTCAATCAGCAGGCGCTGCTCGGCAAGATCGACCCCCTGATCGGGCGCCGTGACGAGGTGCACCGCACCATTCAGATACTCTGCCGGCGCAGAAAGAACAACCCGCTTTACGTGGGTGAAGCGGGGGTCGGCAAGACGGCCATCGCGGAAGGGCTGGCGAAGATGATCGTCGACAGTGAGGTCCCCGAGGTCCTTGCCCGGAGCACCCTCTATTCGCTCGATCTGGGCTCCCTGCTGGCGGGGACCAAGTACCGTGGCGACTTCGAGAAGCGCCTCAAGGCGGTGCTGGCACAGCTTCGCAAGGAACCCGGGTCGGTGTTGTTCATCGACGAGATCCATACGATCATCGGCGCGGGTGCCGCATCGGGCGGCGTCATGGACGCGTCCAACCTCATCAAGCCGATGCTGCAAAACGGTGAACTGCGGTGTATCGGGTCGACGACCTACCAGGAGTACCGCGGCATATTCGAGAAGGACCGCGCGCTGTCGCGCCGCTTCCAGAAGATCGACGTGGTCGAGCCGTCCATCGACGAAACGGTCAAGATACTGCAGGGACTCAAGTCTCGCTTCGAAGAGCACCACCATCTCAAGTACACACGCCAGGCAATGCGCTCGGCGGCAGAGCTCGCCCAGCGCTACATCAATGATCGCTACCTGCCCGACAAGGCCATTGACGTCATCGACGAAGCGGGCGCGAGCCAGAACCTGGTGCCCCCGTCGCGCAGGAAGAAGACCATCGGTGTGCAGGAGGTCGAGGCGGTTGTTTCCAAAATGGCCCGGATACCGCCGAAAACCGTATCCACCTCGGACAAGGAGCTGCTGAGAAACCTGGATGACGGCCTCAAGATGGTCGTTTACGGCCAGGACGAGGCCATAGACACCCTGGCCGCGGCAATCAAGATGTCGCGCTCGGGGCTCAGAGACCTGGAAAAGCCCATTGGCGCGTTTCTGTTTGCGGGCCCCACGGGGGTCGGCAAGACCGAGGTCACGCGCCAGCTCGCGCGCCTGATGGGTGTCGAGCTGGTGCGCTTCGACATGTCGGAGTACATGGAGAGGCACACGGTGTCGCGGCTCATCGGTGCACCGCCCGGCTATGTCGGTTTCGATCAGGGTGGACTGTTGACGGAAGCCATCACCAAGCAGCCGCACGCCGTGCTGCTACTCGATGAAGTCGAGAAGGCCCATTCCGATGTATTCAACCTCCTGCTCCAGGTCATGGACCACGGCACGCTCACGGACAACAACGGGCGCAAGGCCGACTTCAGGCATGTTTGCCTGGTCATGACGACCAACGCCGGCGCCGAGGACATGAGCCGCGCGTCGATGGGCTTCAGCTATCAGGATCACTCGGGCGACAGCCTGGTGGCGATCAAGAAGATGTTCACGCCCGAGTTCCGTAACCGGCTCGATGCCATCGTGCAATTCAAGCCGCTCGATGAAGGGACCATCTCGCATGTGGTCGACAAGTTCATCTTCGAGCTCGAAGAGCAGCTCGCCGAGAAGAACGTGACCATCGACGTAGGCCCCGAAGCACGCGAGTGGCTCGCGAAGCATGGCTTCGACAAGCAGATGGGCGCCAGACCCATGTCGCGCGTCATTCAGGATCAGATCAAGCGACCGCTCGCCGAGGAGCTGCTGTTCGGCCGGCTCGCCGCCGGCGGGCACCTGCAGGTCGCGGTGAGCGACGATCATCTGGTCTTCGAGTTCGAGGACGAAAAGGTCACCGACGAGGTCGAATGAACGTGCGCTGCCCGTGGCTCGGGGGTGCGTGGCTGCGTGGCGCATGGGTGCTGGTAACCGGGCTTTGTCTGCTGACGGGAGCCGCAGCGCAGACCACCGGCCAGATGCCACGGGCGGGGATTGCCTATCGCGACGATTACCCCCCTGCCCCGCCCGCGCCGGATCAGGTGTTGCGCCAGGGACTCGGCAGGCTGACCCGGTTTCTCGCGCGTGCCGAGCCCGCCAGGCCCGAGGGGGTACGCGCTTTTCTGGATCGCGAGATCGCCCCCTACTTCGACTTCGCCTACATGTCGCGCTGGGCGGCGGGCCCCTATTACCGGCGCATGAGCGAAGCGCAGCGTGCGGCACTGGTCGTTCGACTGACCGACTTGTTCCTCTCCGCGCTGGCGCGCAACCTGGGGAGCTTCACGCGTCCCCTGCCACACGTGGACATCTATCCGCCGCGCCGCGGACGCAGCCCCAATGAAGTATCGGTCACCGCGCGGATCGTGCCACTGGAAGGGATCATGATGCGCCTCGAATTTCGCTTCTACTGGTCGCCGGAGGGCTGGCGTATCTTCGATGTGGCGGCCAACGGGGCAAGCGCCGCCGCCTACTACCGGCGCTACTTCACCAGCCTGCTCCGGCGCGGCGCACTGCAGGCGTTACCCTAGCAGCCCGTCGGACTCTGGAGACGGCTCCCCCGGCAAAGCCGGGGGCTTGCGAAGAATGTGAGCCGCTCGAAGCCGCGGAAGCAGCCTGACACCGGCACGGCGCAGCGAGAAGACTCTGGCGGCAGCAGCCTCGAACCGGAATTCCGTTTCTCGAAGCCGCGCAACAGCCCGTAATCGCTCTACTTCAGGGCAAGCAACTCATCTCGTGCTCGATCTCGGCGAGCACGCGCAGCGGGTCGCGCGCCGCCGTGATGGGTCTGCCGATGACGAGATAGTCGGCGCCCATACGCAGCGCCTCGCCGGGAGTCGCCGTGCGCTTCTGGTCATCGTGCGCGGCGCCTTGCAGGCGTATGCCCGGTGTGACGAGACGCAACGCCTCACCACAAGCGTGCCTCAACGTCCCGATCTCCTGCGCCGAGCATACGACACCGTCCAGCCCGCAGCGCTGCGCCATCTCCGCGAGGTGCGTCACGTGCCTCACGGACGAACCGCCCAGACCGACCTCGAGCAGTGCGGCATCATCCATGCTGGTGAGCAGCGTCACGGCGACGAGCAGTGGTCGATGGGCCGCCGAATCCACGCCGTCACGCGCTGCGAGCAGCATTGCCGCGCCACCCAGGGCGTGGACATTGACCATCCACACGCCGAGCTCGGCCGCCGCCCTGCATGCCCCCGACACGGTGTGGGGAATGTCGTGGTATTTCAGGTCCAGAAATACATCAAAACCGCGGTCTACGAGCGTTCGCACCAGGCCGGGCCCCGCGCGCGTGAAAAGCGCCTTGCCCACTTTGAGCCTGCAGCGCGCCGGCTCCAGGCGCCGCGCCAGTGACAGTGCTTCCCCGGTCTCAGCGAAATCCAGCGCGACGATGACGCGCGGCTCACTCACCTTCCACGCCCTGAATCGGCTTGATGGTGCTCCAATGCTTGCACGCGGGACACTGCCAATGCAGGAACTTGGCAGGGAAACCACAGTGCCCGCACTTGTAGTCGGTCCTGTTCTCCAGGAGCTCGGTGGTCAGGCGCTTCAAGATCAGCAGGTGCTCGGGTGGTGCGTCCGCCACTGTCTCCAGCTCGAGCTCGAGCAGCCGGTCCAGAGCGCGCACCGACGGGCGGCTGCGCAAGTTCTGCGTGATGAAGGCGATGGCCTCGCGCGGCCCGCCTTTCAGGCGCTTCATCCCGGCGAGCGCCAGCGTCACACTGATCCCGTCGTAGCGTTTCATGAGGTGCCCCAGATACTGCATCATCTCTTGCCCGCGCCCCACCTTGTCATAGCACCGGGACAAGGACTGGATGACTTCCGGCAGGAATTCGGGGTCCTGCTGCTCGACACGCTTGTAAGCGTCGATGGCGGCGTCATAACGTGCATCGTGGAAGTGAATTTCGCCTTCGAGCAGGCTCGCCCGCACACAGGCGGGATGACAGCCGAGCGCGCGTCGCGCGGCATCCAGCGCCGCCCCCGCCTGACGCGATTGCCATGCCAGGTCCGCCTTCTCACAGTAATAGTGCGCGATGACGCTTGCCTGGGTCTCTCCCGTGGCCAGATCCAGCTTCTTGGCTGCGGCGATGGCCTCGTCCCAGTCCTTCTGCTGCTCGTAAATTTCAACCACCTGACGCAACGCTTTTACACCGAACGTGCCCGTCTCGCACAACTCCTGGAACAGGTTCTCAGCCCTGTCCAGGAGGCCCGCGCTCATGTAGTCGGCGCCGAGCTCGAACAGTGCCTCGATGCGCTGCGCCCCACTCAGGGTGGGGCGTGCGATGAGATTCTGGTGAATACGAATGGCACGATCCACCTCGCCGCGCCGGCGATACAGGTTTCCCAGCGCAAGGTGTGTCTCGACCGTCTCGCTGTCCACCTCCAGGACCTTGATGAACGCCTCTATGGCCTTGTCGGGCTGCTCATTGAGCAGATAGTTGATGCCCTTGAAATAATCCGCTTGCAGCCCCGCCGACGAGTTGGCGGCGGCGGTGCCGCGCTGGCTGCGCCGCGCCGCAATCCATCCCGAGACAGCCGCCACGGGCAGCAGCCCAACGGGGATCAACATCCACACCAGGTCCGGCATGCTCAGGGCACGTCCTTGATGGGTATGGCCCGCAGATTGCGAATTTCTTCCCTGGCCATTGCTTCACTCCTGCGCAGAGCCCGCATCTCGCTCCTGAGCCTGATGACGGCAAACATGCTGGCGAGCGCGCCCAGCACCGCACCGACGAGCACGGCAAATACCAGCAACAGGGACAACGGAAGCCGAGCGGCGCCGATGAAGTAATTGAACTGCACGGTTTGCGCATTTTCCACCGCGAAGCTCAAACCGAATACGACCACGAGCAACAGAAACACCACAAACAAGAACCGCGTCATACCTGCCTCCAGATGAGTATTTGGCGCCTGCAGGTTTCAGGCAATCGTAGCGAGGTCAAGCGGGCTCGAGCCATAGCACGGCGGCTTTACGAACATGGACCCGCCTATTCGGCGATAATTCCGCCAGCAGCGGAGTTGGGGCGTCGGGAGCGATCCGATGGGCGAATCCGACAGACTCGACGACACGCGCTGGCCACGGTCCGTCACCGCGCGACCTGCCGACCTGCCTGGCCGCGTAGCACCACGGCCGACTACTTGGCTGCGGACGCCGCGACATCCTCCTGCGTCGGCGCGCCGGGCGAAGCCTGCAACGCACCGTTCCAGCTTCTGTCGATGCGCTCGCGCAGCTCCTTGCCGGGTTTGAAATGCGGTACGAACTTCGCGGGCAACGACACGGGCGATCCGGTCTTCGGGTTGCGTCCTACCCGACCTGGCCGATGGTGCAGCGAAAAACTCCCAAACCCCCGGATCTCTATTCGATCTCCGTTGGCAAGGCGCTCCGCCATATGCTCCAGGATGGTCTTCACGGCGAGCTCGACATCGCGATAAGCAAGCTGCATCTGCTTCTGAGCAATGCGCTCTATCAATTCGGACTTGGTCATGGCACTTTCCCCGAACGTGGAGCCAGGCGGAGCAGGAGCCGGCGCGCGTGCGTTCACCGACCCCGAGTGTGCGCGTACCGGTGCCCTTGCGCGCCGCCCTTCTTCTGTCTCCCAGTTACTTGTGGTCCATTTGTTCTTTCAACAGATCGCCCAGAGTCGTCTTTCCGGCCGTGGGGGCGGCGCTGTATTCCTGAACCGCGGCCGACTCTTCGTCGCTCTCTTTAGCCTTGACCGACAGGGAGATCGTGCGCTTCTTACGGTCGATACCGAGAAACTTCGCCTCCAACCTGTCTCCCTCCTTGACGATCTTGCGAGGATCGTCGACCCGCTCCCTGCCGAGCTCCGAGACACGGATATGACCCTCCACGCCTTCGCCCAGCGACACGACCACGCCTTTCGCGTCAACCTCCACGGCCACGCCTTCGACGATGCTGCCTTTGCTGTGACTGCTCAGAAACTCCGATACCGGGTCCTGTTCCAGCTGCTTGATGCCGAGCGAGATTCGCTCACGCTCCGCGTCCACGGACAACACGACGGTCTCTATTTCCTCGCCCTTCTTGTAGCTGCGGATGGACTCTTCGCCCGAAACGTTCCAGGAGATGTCCGACAGGTGCACCAGGCCGTCTATGCCGCCATCCAGACCTACGAAGATGCCGAAGTCGGTGATCGATTTGATGGTGCCCACCACCTTGTCGTTCTTGCTGTTGGTGGCGGCAAATTCTTCCCAGGGGTTGGGCACGCACTGCTTCATGCCCAGAGAGATGCGACGGCGTTCCTCATCGATGTCGAGCACCATGACCTCGATCTCGTCGCCCAGTTGCACGACTTTGCTCGGGTGCACGTTCTTGTTCGTCCAGTCCATCTCGGAGACGTGCACCAGGCCCTCTACACCCTCTTCGATCTCGGCAAAACACCCGTACTCGGCGATATTCGTGACCTTGCCGAACAAGCGCGTGCTCTCGGGATAGCGCCTCGAGATATCCACCCAGGGATCGGCGCCCATCTGCTTGAGCCCCAGAGAGACCCGATTGCGCTCGCGGTCGAACTTGAGGACTTTCACCTCGATCTCGTCCCCGACATTGACAACTTCGGTCGGATGCTTGACGCGCTTCCACGCCATGTCCGTGATGTGCAGCAGGCCATCGATGCCGCCGAGGTCGACGAAAGCACCGTAGTCGGTGAGGTTCTTCACGACGCCATTGATCATGGCGCCTTCCTGCAGGTTTTCCAGCAAGGCCTCACGCTCGGCGGAATTCTCCTCCTCGACCACGGCGCGCCTGGATACGACGACGTTGTTGCGTCGTTGATCGAGCTTGATGACCTTGAATTCCAGCGGCTTGCCTTCCAGGTACGACGTATCGCGAACCGGACGTACGTCCACCAGCGAGCCGGGCAGGAACGCCCTGATATCGGCCACATCGACGGTGAATCCACCCTTGACCTTGCCGTTGATGACACCCGTGACCGTCGCTGAGTCCTCGAAGGCTTCCTCGAGCAGCTTCCACGCCTGTGCGCGCTTGGCCTTCTCGCGTGACAATCGGGTAGACCCAAAACCGTCCTCGACGGTATCGAGTGCCACCTCCACTTCCTCACCGACCGACACCTTGACCTCGCCGGACTCGCTGCGGAATTGCTCGATCGGAATGCTCGACTCGGACTTCAAACCCGCGTGGACGGTGACGAACTCGTCACTTATCTCGACGACCCTGCCCGTGATGATCGCGCCGGGGCGCATGCGTTTTTCGATTTCGCTCTGTTCGAATAGCTCTGCAAAACTTTCCATCTGTGTCCCAAGAGTGACTGATACCCATATTCGGCCGCCATCCCGTCCGGCGCCGGCACATGCAGGAATCTAGCACACGTGTCGCCGTCCGACCCCCAGACTGCTACTGGAAACAACGTCCATCACACGGTCCAGGACCGTGACTATATCCGAACCAGTAGTGTCGATTACGACGGCACCCGGCGCCGGTTTCAAAGGCGACGTCGTTCGTCCGCGGTCGCGCCTGTCGCGCTCCTCTATCCCCGCGAGAAGACTCGCGAGGTTAACATCAATTCCTTTACCTATCAACTGTTTATAGCGCCTTTGCGCGCGCTCCTCCGGGGTAGCGCTGAGATAGATCTTCACCTCGGCATCCGGGAAAACCACCGTGCCCATATCGCGCCCGTCGGCCACCAGTCCCGGTGGCTCACGAAAGGAACGCTGCAGCCCGAGCAGAGCGGTTCGAACCGCGGGGATGACCGCCACACGCGATGCCGCATTGGCGCATTCCTCCGATCGCAGCTCGCCGGATACCTCCCGCGCGTCGAGAACGTCGCGCACCGACTCCCCTTCGCGGGCCTCGAAACGCGCGCTCAGGCGACGCGTGAGCGCCACCAACGCCCCTTCGTCGTCGAGCGCGATGCCGTCGCGAAGCGCCCCGAGTGCCAGCAATCGATAAAGCGCACCGCTATCCAGGATGCGCCAACCGAGGCGCTTCGCCAGTTTTTGGCTGATGGTTCCCTTGCCCGTCCCCACCGGTCCATCGACGGTGACCACGGGGGCCGGACACGCCGGCGCGTCACCCGCCATCGGCGCCCACCATCAAGCCGGCACCGGCGGCAACCGGCACGAAGCCGGGAAACGATGTGCTCACATTGGCACAGTCGTCGATGCGCACGCAGGCCGCGGCCTTGAGTCCCGCCATGGCGAACGCCATGGCGATGCGATGATCTCCTCCACTATGCACACGCCCGCCGGCCAGATGCCCGCCCTCGATGATGATCCCGGTCTCGGTCGGCCGCGCATCGATACCGAGTGCCCCGAGGCCGCTCGCCATTACCGAGATGCGGTCGCTTTCCTTGACGCGCAACTCCTCGGCGCCGGCCACCACCGTCGTACCGCGCGCGCAGGCAGCCGCCACGAACAATGCGGGAAACTCATCGATGGCGCGCGGCACAAGGGATGTGGGAACACTGATCCCGCGTAGCGGCGCGTGGCGCACACGAAGGTCTGCAACCGGCTCTGCGCCCGCCGTTCGCGGGTTCATGACCGCGATGTCGGCGCCCATCAGACGCAGGATATCCAATGCGCCGGTGCGCGTCGGGTTGATACCGACGTTCTCGATCAGCAGGTCGGATCCGGGCGAGACGCTGGCTCCGACCAGGAAGAACGCGGCCGAGGAAAAGTCACCGGGCACCTCGATATCGGCGCCATGCAAGGTGCCACCACCGCTCAAGCACACCGCAGGGCCGGCTCTGCGCACCTCGTAGCCGAAGCATCTCAGCATCCGTTCGGTGTGGTCACGCGTCGGTGCCGGTTCGCGCACACAGATCTCGCCATCGGCATAGAGCCCCGCCAGGAGCACGCAGGATTTCACCTGGGCACTCGCCACCGGCATGTCGTAGTCGACAGTGCGCAGCGCCCGGCCCGGGGCGCGAATACGGATGGGCGGCGTAGCGCCGGGGCTCATCTCTATAATGGCCCCCATGCGCTCCAGCGGCGCGGCGACTCGTCCCATCGGACGCGCCATCAGCGAGTCGTCACCCGTGAGCACGGAGTCGAAGTCCTGCCCTGCCAGGAGGCCGGCAAGCAGGCGCATGCCGGTACCCGAGTTGCCGAGATCCAGCGCGGAGCGCGCGCCGCGCAAGCCCCGCAGCCCCACCCCGTGGATGAGCACGGTCGCGTCGCGCGGACCATCGATGCCAACGCCCATGTCGCGAAAGGCTCGTATCGTCGCAAGCGCATCCTCGCCTTCCAGGAACCCGCGTATGGTGGTGTGGCCCTCGGCAACGGCGCCGAGCATGATCGCGCGATGGGATATCGATTTGTCGCCCGGCACCCGGATGCGCCCGGAGAGGCACCCACCCGGCGACACCCTGAATTCGAGCTGCCGCCTACGCACCACTCACTCCGCGGCTCGTGAGCCGCCGGTGCCCGTCGCATGCTCGTCGCGCAGCCGCTTGGCGCGCTCGAACAACACCTTGATCCGATCGCTCTCGGCCGTGCGCACGGCCTCGATGACCCCTTCGAGCTCACACTGGAACGCCGCCAGCGCGTCGAGCAGCGCCGCGCGGTTGCTCACGCAGATGTCGTGCCACATTGTCGGATCGCTCGATGCGATGCGCGTGAAATCGTGAAACCCGCCGGCAGCGTACCTGAAGATGTCCTCGTGCTCCGCCATGCCCCCGAGCAGATCGACCAGCGTATAGGCAAGAACATGCGGCAGGTGACTCGTCGCCGCCAGAATCCGGTCGTGCCGATCAGGGTCCATGCACGACACCTCGGCGCCCGTGGCACACCACATCTCGCGCACCCGTGACAACGCCCCGGGGTCGGTCTGCGCCACGGGCGTCAGGATGACCTTGCGCCGGCGAAACAGCGACGCGAAGGAGGCCTCCACCCCGCTGCGCTCGGTGCCGGCAATGGGATGCCCGGGCACGAAATAGGGCGGTGGCGCACCGAAAGCCGCCGTTGCGTCGGCAATGACGCTACCCTTGGCGCTGCCCGCGTCGGTGACAACCGCTCCCGGCTGAATGCACCCATCGAGGCGCTGCAACACCGCGCGGTTGGCGCCAAGCGGCACGGCAACGACGATCATGTCGGCGCCGTCGGCGGCACGCCCGATATCGGTATCGAGCCGGTCGATGACACCGAGAGCAAGCGCGTGTTGCAGATTGGCGCGATGCCGGCTGCAGCCGACGATCTCGGACACATGGCCGCTCTCGCGAAGCGCACGCGCCAGCGAGCCGCCGATGAGGCCTACGCCGATGATGCAAAGGCGTTCGATCATGACGTCAGGCGGGAAAGCACGCGCTCGAGCGCACGCAAAAACCGCTCGTTTTCCTCATCGAGCCCAACCGTGACCCTGAGGTGGTTCGGCATGCCGTATGATGCGATGGGTCGAACGATTACACCCTCGCCAAGCAACCCTCTATACACCGTGTCGGCGGGCCTGCCGACATCGACCGAGACGAAATTGCCCGCCGATGAAATGCTCGCCAGACCCATGCGCGCGAACGCAGCGCTGAGCTTCTCGAGGCCCGCGGCATTGAGTGCGACACTCTCGCGAATATGTGCCTCGTCGTCGAGCGCGGCGCCGGCGGCGGCCAGCGCCGGCGCATTCACGTTGAAGGGCTGGCGTACACGATTGAGCACCTCGGCGACAGCCGGATCGGATACGCAGTAGCCTACCCGCAACCCCGCGAGCCCGTGCACCTTGGAGAAGGTACGCGTCACGATGATGTTGGGCCGTGCATCGATCCACGCCGTGCAGCGCGGATAATCATCGTCGACGACGTACTCCGCGTAGGCTTCATCGATCACGAGCAGCACGTTCTCGGGGAGTCGCGCGGCGAAATCACCGAGCGCGCGCGCCCCTACCCAGGTGCCCGAGGGGTTGTTGGGGTTGGCCACGAACACCACGCGCGTGCGCTGCGACACGGCCTTCGCCATCGCGGCCAGGTCATGTCCCCAGGCGCGCGCCGGCGTCACCACCGCCCGCGCCCCGACGGCCTGCGTCGCCAGAGCATAAACCGCAAAAGCGTGCTGCGAGTAGACCACCTCGTGCTCGGGCGTCACAAAGGCGCGCACGATGAGTTCCAGCACGTCGTTGGAACCGTTGCCGAGCGTCAGCGCTTCGCGCGGCACGCCCAGGCGCTCGGCGAGCGCCGCCTTCAGGCCATGGCCGTTGCCGTCCGGGTAGCGCGACACATCGCCCAGGCAACGGCCAAGCGCGGCCCGGGCCTTGCGCCCCGGACCCAGTGGATTCTCGTTGGAAGCGAGCTTGACGATATCGCTGATGCCCAGCTCGCGCTCGAGTTCCTCGATGGGTTTGCCCGGCTCATAGGGACGCAGACCGCGCACACCGCGCGTGGCCAGTTGCAGGAAGTCGCAGCTCATGGCGGGCGCCGCTATCCGCTCGCCCGGGGATAGGAGCCGAGCACCTTGACCAGCGCGGCATGCGTCTCGATCTCGGCCAGTGCCCCGGCCACGTTGGCATCCGACACATGGCCCTCGATATCGACAAAGAACACGTACTCCCAAACCCCCATGCGCGAGGGCCTGGACTCGATGCGTGTCATGCTCACGCCGCGCTCGGCGAACGGGCGGAGCAACCCGTACAGGGCGCCGGGACGGTTCTTCGCCGAGAGCAGCAGGGATGTCTTGTCCACCCCGCTGGGACCCACCGGCCGCGTCCCGATGACGAGGAACCGCGTCGTGTTGTCCGATTCATCCTCGATGTTCCGCGCCAGGACGCCCAACCCGTAGGTGTCGGCCGCCATCGCGCCCGCAATCGCAGCGCTCGGCGGCTCGTCCAGGGCCCGTTTCGCCGCGTCCGCATTACTGCTGACCGGATAGCGCTCTGCAGCGGGCATGTTCGCGTCGAGCCACTTGCGGCACTGTGCGAACGACTGCGGGTGCGAGTAGATGCGCTCGATCCGCGATGGGTCGGCACCCGCACTGAGCAGAAAATGATGGATCCTGAGCTCCACCTCACCGCAGATGGCGAGCTGCGACTGCACGAGCATGTCCAGCGTGTGATTCACGACGCCCTCGGTGGAGTTCTCCGCCGGCACGACGCCATAGTCGCAAGCGCCCGCATCCACCGACCTGAACACCGCGTCGATGGACTCCATCGATGCCGCCTGCACCGATCGTCCGAAGTGCCGGTACACGGCCGCCTCCGTAAACGTCCCGTCGGGGCCCAGGAAGCCGATGCACATCGGCCTCTGCAAGGCCCGGCAGGCGGAGACGATTTCCCGAAACAGACGCTCCACCTCCCGGTTCGACAAGGGACCCTCGTTCGCCTCCACCAGCGCGCGGCGCAGTTGTGCCTCGCGTTCCGGCCGGTAGTACTCGGTCGCCGAACCTTCTGCCGCCTTGATCCCGGCGACCTTCTGATTCGCGCGCGCGCGGTCGTTGATGAATCGCAGCAAGCGCCGGTCGATTGTATCGATCTCGCGGCGTATCGCCTCGAGCTGCTCGTCGACGCTGCTCATCCGTGCAATACCCCGCTCACTCTTCGTCCACCACCCTGTCGAGTCCCACGAGTCGCTCCTCACGACCGAGCGTGATGAGCTTTACCCCCTGCGTGGCGCGACCCTGCACGTTGATCTCGGCAACGCGTGTGCGCACCAGCTTGCCCGCGTCGGTGATCAGCATGATCTCGTCGGATCGCTCGGCGGGCAACGCGCAGATGAGGGGGCCGTTTCTCTTGCTGGTGCGGATCGCGATCACGCCGCGCCCGCCGCGGCGCTGCGTGTGAAACTCTTCCATGAGCGTGCACTTGCCGAAACCGTGCTCGGTGGCCATGAGCACGTCGCCTTCACCGGCGAGCATGAGCGATATGACGTGCTCACCCTGGCCCAGGCGCATGCCGCGCACACCGCGGGCCGTGCGCCCCATGGCGCGCACCTGGTCCGCCGGGAAGCGGATGAGCTTGCCGGCGCTGCTCGCCAGCAACACCTCGCGCGTCCCGTCGGTGATGGTGACGCCGACGAGCCGATCGCCGGGCGCCAGGTCCAGCGCGATGATGCCGCTCGTGCGCGGCCGTGAAAACTCCCTGAGTGGCGTCTTCTTGACCGTTCCCGAACGGGTTGCCATGAAGACGAACCCTGGCGAGTCGAAATTCTCGACCGGCAGCGTAGCGCTGATCCGCTCGTCTTCATCGAGCGGCAACAGATTGACGATCGGCCTGCCGCGAGAAATTCGACTCGCCTGCGGCACCTGGTACACCTTGATCCAGTACACCTTGCCAAGACTGGAAAAACACAGGATCGTGTCGTGCGTGTTGGCAACGAACAGGTTGTCGATAAAATCCTCTTCCTTCATGCGGGTGGCGGATTTTCCCTTGCCGCCGCGCTTCTGGGCCGCATAGTCGGCGATTGGCTGCCACTTGACATAGCCCGCGTGGGACAAGGTGACGACCACCTCCTCCGGCGCGATGAAGTCCTCGGGGTGAAAGCTCTCGTGGTCCTCGACGATCTCGGTTCGCCGGGCGTCGCCGAACTGACCGCGCAACGCCACCAGCTCGTCGCGAATGACGTGCCGCAAGCGGTCCGGATCGGAAAGGATCTGCATGAGATCGGCGATCTTCGTCAGAATCTCGTCGAATTCGGTGAGAATCTTGTCCTGCTCCAGTCCCGTCAGGCGTTGCAGCTGCAGATCGAGTATGGCCTTCGCCTGGCGCTCCGACAGACGGTATCCCGCATCGCTGAGCCCCAGCCCCGCCGCCAGACCTTCCGGACGGGAGGCTTGCGCACCGGCGCGCGCCAACATGTCGGATACGCTTCCCGGGGGCCAGGTGTGTGCGGTCAATCGCGCCTTCGCCTCGGCCGGGTTGGGTGATCGCTTGATGAGATCGATCACCGCGTCGATGTTGGCGAGCGCGACACCCAGGCCCTCCAGCACGTGGGCGCGCTCACGCGCTCGGCCCAGCTCGAAAAGCGTGCGGCGCGCCACGACCTCGCGGCGGTGGCGGATGAAAACCTCGATGATCTGCTTGAGATCCAGCACACGGGGCTGACCATCCACCAGCCCGACCATGTTGATGCCGAATACGGACTGGAGCTGCGTGTGCTGGTAGAGGTTGTTGAGCAGGATATCGGGCACCTCGCCGCGGCGCAGCTCGATGACCATGCGCATGCCTTCCCTGTCGGACTCGTCACGCAGCTCCGCGATGCCTTCGATCCTCTTTTCCTTGACCAGCTCGGCGATCTTCTCGAGCAACCGCGCCTTGTTGACCTGAAAGGGCAGCTCCGTGACGATGAGCCGGGGTTTGCGATTGGGGCTGTCCGCCTCGGATTCGATGCGCACCCGCGCCCTCACGTAGATGCGCCCGCGCCCCGTGTGATAGGCCTGGCGCACGCCGTACGTGCCGCTGATGATAGCGCCGGTCGGAAAGTCGGGACCCGGGATATGCTCCATCAACCTCGGGATGGTGATATCGGGCTCGTCGAGACACGCGAGACACGCGCTCACCACCTCCGAAAGATTATGCGGGGGCATATTGGTCGCCATGCCCACGGCTATCCCCGACGAGCCGTTGACCAGCAGATTCGGCAAGCGCGCAGGGAACACGCAGGGCTCGCGCTCCGACTCATCGTAATTGGGAACGAAGTCGACTGTCTGCTTGTCGATGTCGGCCAGCATCTCGTGGGCAATCCGTGCCATGCGCACTTCCGTGTAGCGCATGGCCGCGGGCGAGTCGCCGTCCACGGAGCCGAAGTTGCCCTGGCCGTCTATCAGCATCACGCGCATGGAGAATGATTGCGCCATCCTCACCAGCGCATCGTAGACCGCGCTCTCACCGTGCGGGTGATACTTGCCGATGACGTCACCCACGACCCTGGCGGATTTCTTGTACGGTTTGTTCCAGTCGTTGCCCAGCTCGCTCATGGCGTAGAGCACCCGCCTGTGCACAGGCTTGAGGCCGTCACGTACGTCGGGCAACGCCCTGCCCACGATCACGCTCATCGCGTAATCGAGGTAGGATTGCTTCATTTCCCCTTCGATATTGACCTGCAGGACTTCTTTCGCGAAATCGCCCATGTGAGCTCGAATTACCCCCCCGACATCCCGGTTGAACAGGCGCGCGCCGCGCGCCGCGCATCGTCGGCGGCCCCAGACCCGTGGAAGCACCACGGGCGGCATCGCCGGAACCGCCATTCCGCCATTTGAAACAAGAGCTTAGCGTTAACGGACCAAACGCTGAAGTTTACCATGAAGCGTGAGTTCGCCGCACCCGTGCCGGAACCGCCCGGAACTATGGCAGCGCAGCGCGCGCGGCTCCGGCCATGAGCTTTGCAATACCCGGTGCGCCCGGATTCTCGACGACGCCGCACTCGGTCACGAGCACGTCGACCAGCGCCGCGGGCGTCACGTCGAATACCGGATTCCAGGCGCTGGCGCCGGGCGCGGCCAGGCGTTCGCCGGCAAGGCGCAAGAGCTCGTCCGCGCTGCGCATCTCGATGGGTATCTCGGCACCGCACGCGGTGTCCGGATCGACGCTGGCCGTCGGCGCGACGACCATGAACCCGATGCCGTGATGACGGGCAGCCAGGGCAAGAGAATAGGTACCGATCTTGTTCGCGACGTCGCCGTTGGCCGCAATGCGATCGGCACCCACGATGACCCACTGGACCTTGGCCGAGCGCATGGCATAGGCCGCGGCGCCGTCGGTGATGAGACTCACCGGAATGTGCTCCTCGAGCAACTCCCATGCGGTCAGCCGCGCGCCCTGCAGCCACGGGCGTGTCTCACCGGCATACACGTGGTCGATGGCGCCCGCGGCCCAGGCGCTGCGAATCACTCCCAGCGCGGTGCCGTAACCACCGGTCGCCAGTGCACCCGCATTGCAGTGCGTGAGCACGCCGGAGCCACGCGCGATAAACCGCGCACCGAGCGCCCCCATGCGCTTGTTGGCGGCGATATCGGCCTCGAGCATGGCGTTGGCCGCACCGAGCAGCGGCGCCACGGGATCCCCCGCAATGTCCGCCATGTGCTCGCGCATGCGCGCAATTGCCCAACCGAGATTGACCGCGGTGGGGCGCGCCGCACCCAGTTCATGCATGTCACGGGCCACGCCCTCGCGCCACCGGTCGCGCGAGCTTGCATAGCGGGCCCGCGCCGAGAGCACCACGCCGTAGGCGGCCGCGATGCCTATCGCCGGCGCGCCACGCACCACCATCTCCTTGATCGCGGCGGCGGTCTCAGCGGCACTGCGCACGACGAGCGTCTCCCGGTGCTGCGGCAGGCGGCGCTGGTCGAGCAACTCGAGTGCGTCGCTGCGCCACCTCAGGGGCCGTATCGAATCGTAGCCATTGGATTGCATTCACCCACCCCTATATCATGCGCGCGGGATCGGCAGTCCGAAACGCGCGCATGCAGCCTATCGACACCCTCATTCAGGCACGCTGGATCATACCGGTGGAACCGAGCGGCAGGCTACTGGAAGACCATGCGCTGGCTATCCGGGACGGCCTGATACTGGACATTGTGCCACGCGGCGATGCCGAGAGGCGCTACGCGCCCGCGCTGGTGCACGAGCTTGCGGGCCATGCCCTCATTCCGGGGCTCATCAACGCGCATACCCACGCGGCCATGAACCTGTTCAAGGGCTTGGCCGACGATCTCGCGCTGATGGACTGGCTCAACGCGCATATCTGGCCTGCCGAGAGCCGCTGGGTGAGCGATGCGTTCGTGCGCGACGGCACCGAGCTCGCGATCGCGGAGATGCTGCGCAGCGGCACCACCTGCTTCAACGACATGTATTTTTTCCCTGACGAGGTCGCCAGGACGGCCTCGGCGGCGGGCATCCGTGTGGTCGTCGGCCTCATCGTGCTGCAAACACCGAGCGTATGGGCGCGCGACGCCGACGAGTACATCGCCAAGGGCACCGATGTTCACGACCAGCTCAAGAATGACGCCCTCGTCTACACGGCCTTCGCACCGCATGCGCCCTACACGGTGCAAGACGCGCCGCTCGAGCGTATCGGCATGCTGGCCGAGGAGCTCGAGCTGCCCATCCACATGCACCTGCAAGAGACGAGTGACGAGGTGGCACGATCGGTGGCGATGAGCGGAGAACGACCGCTCGCCCGTCTGGACAGACTGGGGCTGTTGTCCCCGCGACTGCTGGCCGTGCACATGACACAACTGCTCGCCGAAGAGATGGAAGTAATCGCCGAGCGCGGCGCCCGCGTCATCCACTGTCCTGAATCCAACCTGAAGCTCGCGAGCGGCCTGTGCCCGGCGGCAAGCCTGCTCGAGAGCGGTGTGAACGTGGCGCTCGGCACCGACGGCGCGGCCAGCAACAACGATCTGAACATGCTCGGCGAGATGCGAACAGCGGCGCTGCTGGCCAAATGCGTTGCCGGGCGGGCGAACGCGCTACCCGCGCACCAGGCGCTCGAAATGGCCACCCTGAACGCAGCCCGCGCACTCGGGCTGGAGACATCGATCGGGTCTCTGCGTCCCGGGAAGGCTGCCGATATCGTGGCCATCGATCTGGCCCAGGTGGAAACGCAACCGACCTTCGATCCGGTTTCGCAGATCGTGTACTCGTCGAGCCGGCACCAGGTGAGCGATGTCTGGATCGCGGGCCGCCATGTGCTGAAAGACCGCACCCTCACGACCCTCGATGAGCACAAGCTGCTCGGCAGCGCCGCGGCGTGGCGCGGTCGGCTGAAGGGGAATTAAGACACAGGTTCCACGCCGTGCCGGTATCAGGCTGCTTCCGCCCGCTTCGCGACATGCACTGCCGGTGCGTGTCTGCGTCCGCGGCTTCGAGGGTTCAGTCAGAGCCCCCTGTAGAATGTGGTGAGCGTCGAACCGCATCATTGCGGTCG
>CAZSDY010000032.1:0-21356 GCA_964605765.1 uncultured Ectothiorhodospiraceae bacterium
GGCAGGCGCCTCGACGCCCCAAAACATGGAGTTATTATTTCGCGAGCCCTAAGAGCCTGTCTGACTCAGGCGGCGAAGCGCGCGCGCAGGTACTCGAAGCTCGAGATGAGACCCATGGCCTCCCCGCCTTCGGGGCGGCCCGGGCGATTTCTCACGTTCCAGGCCATCACATCGAAATGTGCCCATGGCACGGATTCGTCCACGAACTCTTCGAGGAACAGGGCCGCGGTGATGGCGCCGCCGTACGGGCTGCTCGCCGCATTCACGATGTCGGCGGCCTTGCTGTCCAGGAGATCACGGTACGGGGTGTGCAAGGGCAGGCGCCATACGGGATCGCCCGCGGCGCGCGCCGCGCCCAGCAACCCGTCGGCGATCTCGTCGCGGTTGCAGAAAAGCGCGGGCAACTCGGTGCCGAGCGCCACTCGCGCCGCGCCGGTCAGCGTGGCGAAGTCGAGCAACAGCTCGGGTGCCTCGCGGCAGCCCTCGGCCAGGGCATCGCACAGCACGACCCTGCCCTCGGCGTCCGTGTTGTCGATTTCCACGTTGATCCCGGCGCGGGTGCGGATGATATCGCCCGGCCGGTAGGCGTTACCCGCCACGGCGTTGTCTACCGCCGGCACCAGGAGGCGCAGGCGCACCGCAAGCGAGTCGCTCATGACGAGCCGTGCGAGCCCTATGGCGTGGGCGGCACCGCCCATGTCCTTTTTCATCAGGCGCATGCCCTTGGCGCTCTTGAGGTCCAGTCCGCCGCTGTCGAAGCAAACGCCCTTGCCGACCAGCGTGAGGCGCGGGTGGGCCGGGTCTCCCCAGCGCAGATCGATCAGCCTGGGGGCGTGGGTGCTGGCGCGCCCGACGGCGTGGATCGCCGGATAATTCGCGTCGAGCAGCTCGTCTCCCGCAATCTGCGTCACCGTTGCACCGAACCCGGTGGCGACGCCGAGCACCGCATCCGCAAGCTGCGCGGGCATCATGTCCTCGGCCGGCGTATTGATCAGGTCTCGCACCAGGGAAAGGCTGCGCACATGGTTGTCTATGGCGTGCGCATCACACGCCGCATCGAGCACCAACCTGGCGGGTGACTTGCTTGCCTGCTTGTAGCGCGTGAATTGGTAGGCGCCGAGCCCCCAGCCGATACTGGCGCGGGTTTTCTGCTGTGGCGGCCAGTCGGCGTCCAGGCGATAGCTGCCGGACGGCAGGGCCACCGGCAGCGTGCCCAGGCACCAGGGATCGTCGCTGCTGGTGATACCCGCCACCGCCATCGAGGGACGCCCGTCACGCCCGGGCACGATGCAGAAGGTGTCACGCGCGGCACGAAATCCGGCCGACTCCAGCCAGTGTTTCACGTGGTCTTGCTGGCCGCTCAGCCACGACGCGAATCGTCGTGTCTCAACCGGCTGCAGTGCCAGGGTGCCATCATCGCTGCTCTCGGCGAAGCATCGGTCAATCATGCTCGCGTACCCATGGGGTCATCTTCGACATCTCCATTTCCGGGCGCGTAGATTCACATCATTGCGGATCGATATCAAATGCCGAGCGCCAGGCCTCGATGAGCTCGGCCGCGGTCGTGTCTTGCGCCGCCTGACGGATTGCGATGCGCAGCGCGGCTCGTGCCCCATCGTCTCGCGGGGGGTCGAAGTCATCGGGACGAATGCCCTGCGCCAGCGCCCGCCGCACACGGCGTTTGCATTGCGCGACGGCGGGTGGCGCGTAGCGCGCCACGAGACGTTGGAAGCGCGCGTGCTTGCCGGCGTCGAAAGGTATCGCGCGGCCAAGCTTGTCGAGCAGCGGGTTGGCCGGGTAGAGGTCGAGGCAGCTCACCGGGCCGGTCCCCGTGCACGTGGTGTGCTCGCGCAGCAGGTGCGGCAACAGATGCGTGTGCGGCCCCTCGGGAGTGGTCGTCGCCGCGATCGGCTGATACACCTCGATGCGCGCGATATTGGAGATGAACACGCGCGCCGGGCTCGACTCGATGAGCGCACCGAGCACCTCGCCGTTGCCGCCCAGCAGTGCTTCGCCTTCGTGGGCGCGCATGCGGGCAAGCAGGTGGGGCTGTGCCGTGCGAATGCAGGTCGAGACGTGTGCGATGCCGAGCCCCAGGTCGAACAGTACTTCCCGGTCGGTGCCCGGCGTGAGCGTGCCGGGGTCGGGGCCGAGCTCGCGGATCGACCGGTGCGTCTCGCGCCGAGCCGCCGCGGCGGGCAGCGTCATCGCGAGACGCTGCAGCCAGCGCTCGGGCGCACGGCTCGGGGTCTCGATCGCCAGTGCGCGCATCGCGGCATGCGGATAGATGGCGATGGCGCCGCGCGGCGTGCGCCTGCCGAGCGCCGGTCCCGCGCGCGCTTCCCCGGCGTCTTGGAAGAACTCCGCCACCGCGCCCGGCACACCGATGCCCCACGAGGCGTCGCAATCGTCGAGGTATTCCTCGATCAGTGTGGCGAGGTCGGGCTGCGGCATGAGCTGGGGCATCGGTTCGTGAGTCTTTCCATGCGCGTGGGTGAGGCGGAATGCATTGTCGCCTATTTCTCCCGTTGACGCCGCCTGCATGCGCTCATAGACTCTTCATCAAGCCAGCCGCTTCAGGTGCCTGCTGCTGACCCTCGTTCAGTGCAGGTGAAACGGGAAGTCGGTGCGCGCGGTTTCCGCCGCGCCAGTCCGACGCTGCCCCCGCAACGGTAGGCGAGTCAACGCCGGTCAATGTGCCACTGCGCGATTGAGCGCGGGAAGGTGATTCGGCGGGCCCCCCGGGGCCACTCGCGAGCCCGGAGACCGGCCTGAAGCACGAAAGCTGTGTCGAGCTGCGGAGGGCGTTGTTGGTCGGCTGAGTCGTTGCATGACGTGCCCCATCGTCCCTTCGCTTGAACCTTAGAACTGCCCGCGCGCGGGTGTGCGCGGGGACGGTGACGGAGGGGCAGGCATGTTTCATATCCCTACACAGCGTTCGGGCCACGCGCGCCGTGCGCACAATGCGGCGGCACTCGCCGCTTTGCTGACACTCGTTTCACAGGCCGCGGCAGCCAGCGGCGAGGTGGTTCCCGAGGTGGTGGTGAGTGCCACGCGATCGGCACAGAGCACGGTGAGCATTCCCGCCAGCATCACGGTGATCACGCGCCAGGACATCGAATCGAGCGGCGCGCGTCACATTGCCGACGTGCTTCGCGGGCGTGGCTCGGTGCAAGTTTCCGATCCCTTCGGCGACGGCAGCCGCACGGCGGTTGGGCTGAGGGGATTCGGCGAGAGCGCCAATGCCAACACACTGGTAATGGTCGACGGGCGGCGCCTGAACAATATCGATATCGGTGTGCCGGACCTGAACAGCGTGGCGCTGAAAGACATCGAGCGCATCGAGATCATCCAGGGCAGTGCGGGCACGCTGTTCGGTGATCAGGCGGTCGGCGGCGTGATCAACATCATCACGCGTACGCCGAGAGCGCTCAGCGTGTTTGCCGAGGCCGGGCTCGGCAGCTACAACGCCTACCAGCTCCAGGCGGGGGCGAGCCAGCGTCTCGACAATGGCTTGTCCTACCGCCTGAGCCTGGAGAAGCGCGAGACGGACAATTACCGTGACAACAACGTGCTCGATTACGAGAATCTCGTGGCACGCTTCGGCTACGAGCACGCGTTCGGTTCGGTATTCGTCGATCTGCAACATGTCGACGAGCAGCTCGGTACCCCCGGCGCCTTGTTGGCGGGCGAGGTGGCGGCCGATCCGCGTCAGGCGGCCTTCGCGGATGATTTTTCCAATACCGACACCGATGTTCAGCGTTTCGGGCTGCGCCAATCCCTGCTCGATCACTGGTCGCTGGAGGCTGAGCTCACGAACCGCGAGAGCGAGGCCGAGTTCGTGCTGAGCTTCAGGTCGTTTCCGGGCACCGAGTCCAACTTCCAGAACCGCCACCTGCTCGGCTTCACGCCGCGCTTGGTCGGGGCTTATTCCACGCAGTGGGGCGACCTGCTCGTCACGCTGGGTCACGATATCGAGTATGCGGATTACAAGATTGACAGCGTGGTCGGCAAGCAGCGCAACGAGCAGATCACGCGCGGCACCTACGCGCAGCTCGTGGCGCCCGTGTGGCCGGGGGTCTCGCTCACGCTCGGCGCGCGGCGCATGACGGTCAAGAACGATCTCATCGACGATTTCACCTTTCCCGCGGGGATCGATCTGGACGACACGAAGATCGCCAAGGAGGTGGGCCTCACCTATCGCCCGTCGCATGACTGGCGGTTGTTCGTGCGCCGTGACGAGAACGTGCGCTTCGCCAAGGTCGATGAGTTCTTCGACCCGCCTCCGGGGGTGATCTTGCGCACCCAGACCGGGACCTCCTACGAGGCAGGTGTCGAGTGGCGCCACGGTCCGCACGGCGCCAAGGCGGTCGTCTACCGGCTGGACCTGGATCGGGAAATTGCCGTCGCGCCCGGCGCCGGTGCGTTCGGCTTCCCCGCCAATATCAACCTGGAATCCACGCGCCGCGACGGCGTGATCCTGGAAGGCGCCTGGCAGGCACTCGAGGCTTTGCGCGTATCGGCCAATTACAGTTTCGTCGATGCTCGAGTGACCCGCGGTGCACTCGCGGGCAAGCGCATCCCCTTCGTGGCCGAGAACATCGCGCGCGCGGCGATCGACTATCGGATGATGGCGCACTGGGACGTGCACGCCGAGTTGCAGGCTGTCGGTGAACGCGTGTTCTCCGGCGATTTCGATCACGTGCTCGACGAATTGCCGGGCTACGGGGTGGTGAATCTCGCCACCGCGTATCGCTACAAGGGTTTTACTCTCTCGGCACGCGTCAACAATCTGCTCGACAAGCGCTACAGCGATTTCGGTGCCAGGGCCACGCTGTTTCCGCCCCCCACCTTTGCGCCCGTTGAGTTAGAATCGTTTTTCCCTGCGCCGGAGCGCAATTTCTGGCTCGCGGTGCGTTACGATTACGATTGAAATGTTCGCCCCGCATTCTCGCCGCCTGCTCGCCTGGCTCGCCGTATCGGCCGGCGCCCATGCGTGGGCGGTCACCGCACTGCCCTCGCAATGGCGCGAGGCTCGGCGCCCGGGCGCCGTGATGCGGGTGCAGGTGGCGAGCGTCTGGGACGCGATGCCCCACGGTCTTTTGCAGGCTGACCCGGCGCCGGCTCGCTACGCGTCCGCTACGCCACCCGCGCCACCCACGGTGTTGCCCCCCGTGCCGGATGCGCAGCGCCTGAGCGCAGGCCTGGAACACGCACCGCCGAGCTCGGTACCCGAGCCCGTCGCCGCGGGTGATCTCGTGTCGCGTGCGGAAACGTATCGTGTGCTCGCCGCGCCACCGCGGCGAATGACGGCGTCACGGGTCGCGAGCCTTCAACCACCCGGCGCAGTGCCGCAACACCTGCGCGCGCTGGCGGTGGCAAGCAACTGGTTGCCCGCACCGTACCACCCGGCCTCCCGTTCCAGGAGCCGGCAGCAGCCGGTGCTCGAGACCGGGCGAGCCCGTGCGGCGGCGCCGATCCCACTCGAAAAACCGAACTTGCGCAGCCTGCGACGGACGATGGCGACGGGCGAGGTGGCGTTGCGTACGCCCCACGGTGTGCCGGCGGCAAGCGGGCGAGCGCGGCACGATGCCGGGTGGGAAATGGACACGGACGCGGATGCGCGTGCGCCTGCGCCTGCGATCTCGGATGCAGGCCGTGTGCCGGCGGCGGATTCGGTGGCGCTGGTCTCGTTGTTGCACCAGGCTATCGAGCGGAGCAAACGTTACCCGATGCTTGCCAGGCGCCAGCAGCGCGAGGGCGCGGCTACCGTCGGATTCAGCCTGCATCCGGACGGTCGAGTGGACGAGGTGAACGTGTTGCAATCGAGCGGCTTCGCCGGGCTCGACGAGGCGGCCACGCTTGCGGTCGCAGGCGTCGCACCCTTCCAGCCGGCGCGCCGGTATTTGAGCGATGCGGAGCGATTCAGAATACGCATCGTTTTCAGCTTACGCTGAGGAGGCAGCAGTGGGGCACCGCTTGTCCAAGATCTACACGCGTACCGGTGACGAGGGCACGACGGGGCTCGCTGATGGCACGCGTGTGCAAAAGAGCAGCCTGCGCATCGACGTCATGGGTGATGTGGACGAGCTCAACAGCCATATCGGAACGATTCTGTTGCATGACTTGCCCGCCGAGATCTCGAGTGCACTCACCGAGGTGCAGCACGCCTTGTTCGACGTCGGTGGCGAGCTTGCCATCCCCGGATACGACACGCTCACCGCGCAGCACGTGGATTCGATCGAGCGCTCGCTCGATCTGCTCAACGAGAACCTGCCCCCACTCAAGGAATTCATTCTGCCGGGCGGTGGTGCGGCGGCGGTCGCCTGTCACGTCGCGAGAACCGTGTGCCGGCGCGCGGAGCGCCGGCTCGTCGCGCTCGGGGAGACCGCACCGGTCAATTCGGTCAGCCGGCGCTACCTCAACCGTCTCTCGGATCTGCTGTTCGTGATGGCGAGAGTGCTGGCACGCCGCGACGCGGGTGAGGTATTCTGGCGGCCGGCCGCGGGGCGGCATTCTCCTTGAGAGGGTTGGCGCCCGTGGGCTAAGCTTCGCGCTTCCGGGGGCCTTAACATTGGGAAAGTACACTACGAGGTGAAACAGAGATGACAAATTCACGAATCGTCCTGATGGTCGGCATGATCCTGCTCGCGGGATTCCTGCGTCTGGTGCCGCATCCGCCGAACTTCGCACCGATAGCGGCCATGGCCCTGTTTGCCGGCGCACACTTCCAGCAGCGCGCTCTCGCGTTTCTCGTTCCGCTGATGGCCATGTTGCTGAGCGACATGATCATCGGCTTTCACTCGGGCATCGTGCTGGTATACGTCTGCATGGCCATTGCCGTGGCCGTCGGCATGCTACTGAAGGATCGGGTGGGTACCGTGACGGTGGCGGCGGGCCTGCTGGCGAGCGCGGTCATATTCTTCGTGGTGACGAACTTCGGCGTGTGGTTCACCTCGGGGATGTACGCGCTCAGCATCGAGGGGCTGGTGGCGTGCTACGTGGCGGCCATTCCGTTCTTTCACAACACGGTGCTCGGCAACGTGTTTTTCGGGGCGCTGCTGTTCGGGGGATTCGCGCTCATGGAGCGACGGGTGCCCGCGTTGCGACGTCTCGCGCAGGTCTGAACGCGGGGTTCCCCGGTGCAATCATTGGGTTTCCGGGACGATGATTGCTCTCGCGAAGTCGCCGGGCACGCCAAGAAAAGCTTGATCTTCGTGAATGCGGGCGATGGGACGGCAGGGGTGATGCGATCGTTCATCGGGGCATTACCATCCTGCCGTCCCGTTGCGTCTTGGCGAGAATATCGTCCGTAGAGCAAGCCGGCGGGCCGAGCATGGGGTCGGCTGCTCAGTACTTTTTCTTCAGTTCCAGCATCTTTCCCTGGCGCCGCATCTGCAGGCGGTTGAGAAAGGAGTTGCCGAGCAGCACAGTGGCCGGGAAGTCCCCATCAATGACGGCCGCGTCCACATTGGTGAGCGCGACATTGCCTACCTTGACCTTTTTGAGGCGCAGATAGTAGGTTTCGACTACCCCTGAGGCGGTGGATGACTGGCCGCGTTCGCCCTCGACCAGATAATCGATCCCTAAGCGCCGTGCTTCGTTCTTGTTCATTGCCACCAGGGTCGCGCCGGTATCGACCAGGAATTGCACGGGATAGCCGTTGATGCTTCCGCCGACGCTGTACATGCCTCCTCCATCGGGCCAGATCTGAACGGCAGGGCCCGATTTGGGCTTGGCGTAGCGGGTGCCGATGTGGGTGCCGAGGCGAAGGTGCCGGATCTCGCCGTCGACTTCGATGATGGCCTCCTCGCTGGTGGCCGAGACGAGTGTGACACCCTCCGGACTGGTAGCGCCGGCCGCGAGCACGCGCTGCTTGCCGTCGATTCGTACGATTGCCTTGTCCTTGAACAGGCCGAGCACCGTTAGCTTGTGTGCTGCACCGCAGGGCCCGGCAAGGCTCGCCAACAGGGTCAACAACAGCGTCTTGGTGATATGTTTCAGGTGCAGGGCCTCTTCGTATCCGGTTCCCGTCAATAATAGCCCATAGCGGCCGTTGTCCGGAGTTCTTCAGCGAGCTGTGCCGCCCCGCGCCGGCGGGTCAGCCATTGCGCGGCGTTTCGTGCTAGGCTCGCGGGCGGCTCGACGGCCCGGGTTTCGCGGGCGACCGGTGCCCACAAGGCGAGTGAATCGAGAGGCCAACCATGATCCTTATCCTCTACCCCGACACGGACAAGCGCTCGGCAGCCTATGTGGCGCTGACAGATCATCTAATCGGACTTTCCGGCATCGAAACGCACGTGCACGACATTCAGGGCGTCGAGCAGAAGCTCACGGAAGTGTATCTGGTGGGCAATACTTCCGCGCTGGACCTCGAGGAGATACAGACACTGCCGTGCGTCGAGCGCGTGGTACGCGTATCGCGCGAGTACCGCATCCTGGGTCGTCATCACGCCGATCACCGCTCGCTGGAGTTCACCTACAACGGGGTGCGCTTCGCGCAGGACAATCTGAACGTGTTCGCCGGTCTGTGCGCGGTGAGCACGCGGGAACACGTCGAGCAGATGATGCGCTCGCTCGCCGCGCTGGGACTCGAATGCACGCGCATGGGTGCCTACAAGCCGCGCACCAGCCCCTATGCGTTTCAGGGCCACGGCAGCACCTGCCTGCCCTATGTCTTCGATCTCGCGGGCAAGTACGGCATCAAGATCATTGCCATGGAAGTCACGCACGAATCGCATATCGACGAGATCCGTGATGCGCTGCGGCGCGCCGGCGCGCCGACGGGCGTGATGTTGCAACTCGGCACGCGCAACATACAGAACTTCGAGCTGTTGAAGATCCTCGGCCGCCAGCGCGATTTCCCCGTCCTCGTCAAGCGTGGATTCGGCATCACGCTGGACGAATCTCTCAACGCCACCGAGTATCTGGCCAGCGAAGGTAACCGAAAGGTGATCTTCGCGCTGCGCGGCATGAAAACGATCATGGGCGATCCGCACAGGAACTTCGTCGATTTTTCGCATGTGCCGGTGGTCAAGCGCCTCACCCGCATGCCGGTGTGCATTGACCCCTCGCATTCGGTCGGGTCGAGGGAACGCGCCCCCGACGGCCTGCTCGACGTATTCCATGCGACGGCGCAAGGCGTCATTGCCGGGGCAAACCTCGTCCTGGCCGACTTTCATCCGGACCCCTCGAAGGCGCTGGTGGACGGACCGCAGGCCCTGTTCCTGGACGAGCTGGCAGCTTTCGTGGAGGACATAGGCATCGCGCGGGAGGCCTACGAGAAGCGCTGTGCGCTGGTGCGGCGTGAACCCTGAGAATCGGCATGTCGCTCAGACGCAGAGCGCGCCGCTCACGGGCACCCTGGCCGGATCCCAGTGGGCAATGGCCCAACCCCATATCTCGTTGAGCGCGGCGCCCGCGATTTCCACGGGCGGTCGCTGACCGAGCAGGTCGAGCACACGGCACAGCAGCGCCTCGACCTTGCGCGGATCGAGCGCCCTGGCATGCGTTTGCTTGCCGAGCTTCTGTCCGGCGCGATTCACCAGCACGGGCACGTGGGCGTAGGCGGGCGTGGGCAGGCCCAGGCATCTCTGAAGGTGGATCTGGCGCGGCGTGGACGCCAGCAGATCGCTGCCGCGCACGATCTCGGTGATGCCCTGCGCTGCGTCATCCACGACCGTCGCGAGATGATAGGCGACGAGGCCGTCCGCACGCTGAACCACGAAGTCGCCGACGACCTCGCCAAGGTCCTGCGCGTAGTCGCCCTGGATCGCGTCGTGGAAGCCGATCCGGCCAGCCGCGCGCAGGCGTACGCTACGCGCCTGCTTGCCGGGCGCAAGACCGGCGCGGCAGGTGCCGGGGTAGGCGCCGTGTCCGATTTCCGCCCTCGCACATGCGCAGGGAAACGTGAGGCCGCGGCGCGCGAGGCGCTCGAGCGCGTCAATGTAGAGGTCCTGGCGCTTGCTCTGGTATACGACATCCCCGTCCCAGTGCATCTCGAAACGGGCCAGCATGCGCAGCATGTCGTCGGCGGCGCCCGCCATCTCGCGCGGCGGATCCAGATCGTCGATGCGCAGCAGCCATTCGCCGCCGCGGTGGCGGGCACGCAGATAGCTCGCCACCGCGGCGAGCAGCGATCCCAGGTGCAGGGGGCCGGTGGGAGAGGGTGCGAAACGCCCGCGGTAGCGGCTGCACCGGGGCGTGCACGGTGGCATGTTCGCGACGTTCCCGCCCCAGGCCACCTGGAGGGCCCGCGAGCGTCAGCCCATCTGTCGTTCGCGGATCTCGTCGAGCACCTTGCAATCGATGCAAAGCGTTGCGGTAGGCCTCGCCTCGAGGCGCCGGATGCCAATCTCCACGCCGCATGCCTCGCAGAATCCGTACTCATCGGTCCCCAGTGATGCGACCGCCTCGTCGATCTTCTTGATCAACTTGCGTTCCCGGTCGCGGGTCCGGAGTTCCAGCGTGAATTCCGATTCCTGAGTGGCGCGATCATTGGGGTCGGGAAAGTTCGCCGCCTCATCCTGCATGTGATTGAGGGTCCGGTCCACTTCTTCCATCAGTTGGCGCTTCCAGGCGTGCAGAATGGCGCGAAAGTGATCCATCTGACGATCGTTCATGTACTCTTCGCCGCGCTTTTCCTTGTACGGCGTGAAGTTGACCAGTGATGCGTTGTCCGCGGCAACCGCGGAAAGGGCCGCACCCTTCCTGCGCGGCGCCGGTTTCCTGGCGGTCTTTCTGCGCGTCGATGACGGCGCCGCCTTTCTTTCAGGCGTCGCGCCTGGTCGCGCCGCGGCCGGGCGGGCCACGGCCTTCCTGGCGGTCGCGCTCTTCTTAGGCACGGCCTTCTTCCTGGCTACCGATGATTTCGCGGCAGGTCCCTTCTTTGCGGTGGCCGGCTGACCCTTGTGCACGGCCTTCTTCTTGGCCACCGCCGGCTTCAGGGCAGGTGACTTCTTTGCGGCGCCGGCTTTCCTCGCTATCGGCTTCTTTTTGCCCGTGGCCTTTTTCCTGGCCGCCGCCGGTTTCCTGGCAGACGCCTTCTTCGTGGCGCCCGATCTCGTCGCCACCACCTTCTTGCGGGTGGCGACCTTCCCCGATGCTCTCTTGGCTTTGGATTTCACGTCAATGCCCTGTCTACCAGATCAGCACTCGCGGCGTCGAAGACGCGCTTCAGCGAGCGCGGTTTAATAACAGAAAGCGCCACCGGAAGCAATGTTGAAGTGTCCTGCAATCGAGCCTCTTCGGCAAGCCAAAATCCAGGGGTAACGCCGTCGTGGTCGCGTCATCGCGCGTGGTCCGTGTCACCGCGCAACCGCTCCACCCACATCACGGTGGCGCCGGCCACGCTCGCCGGGATCACCACGAAGTTGAGCACCGGGACCATGAGCGCGAGCATGATCGAGGCGCCGAAGCTCAAGCTGAGCAAGCGGTGCCTGGCGAGCAGTGCGCGCTGCTCGGGAAAGCCGAGCCCGTGGTTGGCCATGGGATAATCCGCGTACTGCAATGACATGAGCCAGGCCCCGAGTACCAGCCACAGCACGGATGCCGGCACGTTGATGAGAGGGACCCACAGAAGAATGAGGATGGGGATGGCACGCACGGCCGTGTACAGCAGCTTGCGGCACTCGGACAGGAGCGAGCGCTTGATCTCCGCGGCGAGCGCGGGCCAGCCGGGGCTCGATCGCAGCGCCTGGCCCGTGAGACGGCGTTCCACGGCCTCGGCGAGAAATCCGTTGAAGGGCGCGGAGATCAGATTGCCGGCGAGGGTGAAACCGAACACGACAATCAGCGCGGCCGATATCAGGAAAATCGGCCACAGCAGGTATTTCAACCAGTCCAGGATATCCGGGAGCCAGCCTTCGAGCATTGCACCCAGCTCCTCGGTACCGAGAAACAGCAGATAGACCAGCGACGCGAACAGCATGGCGTTGACGATGAGCGGAATGACGACGAAGCGGCGCATGCCAGGCTCCAATATCAGCGCGAACCCGCGCAGCAGATATCGTGCACCGCTCAGCGGACCATCTCGCACCGGATCAGTCCTGCGGCAATGTCACGACGTCGGGCGGCGCCCAACCCACCGCACGATGTTCCGCCACGACCGTGGTGTAGATTCCCCCGCGCACGTTGAATTGCGCGCTGACACGCATGAAACGCGGCTCGCAGGCCGCCACCAGATCGTGCAGGATTCGATTCGTCACCGCCTCGTGAAACGCCCCCTGGTCGCGGTATGCCCAGACATAGAGCTTCAAGGCCTTCAACTCGATGCACTTGCGGTCCGGGACATAGGCAATCAGGATGGTCGCAAAGTCGGGCTGCCCGGTCTTGGGGCACAAGCAGGTGAACTCGGGAACCCGTATCCGGATCGTGTAATCGCGTTCGGGACTGGGGTTGTCAAAGGTTTCCAGGGTGGTTGAAGCCATGGCCGGAACGTCCCTTCTTGCGGCGCCAAAAGATACGTGTCTCGCACCACGGATTAGTGTAAAGTATCACGCGATGCCATCAGAATCCCTGTACTCGCAGCCATAAATGCGACTCCGCAAGATCAAGCTGGCGGGTTTCAAATCCTTCGTTGATCCTATCACTATCGAGTTCCCCGGTGATCTCGTCGGTGTGGTCGGCCCGAACGGGTGTGGCAAGTCGAACATCATAGACGCTGTTCGCTGGGTGATGGGCGAAATCTCGGCCAAGCACCTGCGCGGCGCTTCCATGGCCGATGTCGTGTTCAGCGGCTCGAACGCACGCAAGCCGCTGGGTCAGGCCTCCGTGGAGCTGATCTTCGACAACTCCGATGGCGGCCTGGGCGGCCGCTTCGCGGGCTACGCCGAGATCTCGATCAAGCGCCAGGTCACCCGCGATGCGGCGCAGTCAATCTACTTCCTGAACGGTGCGCGCTGCCGGCGCCGCGACGTGACCGACGTCTTCATCGGTACGGGGCTGGGTCCGCGAAGCTACGCGATCATCGAGCAGGGGATGATTTCGCGAATCATCGAGGCCAAGCCGGATGAGCTGCGCGAGTTTCTCGAGGAGGCGGCGGGTATTTCCAAATACAAGGAGCGGCGCCGGGAGACCGAGAGCAGGATGGCGCGTGCACAGGAGAACCTGGATCGCGTGGCTGATATCCGTGAGGAGCTGGAGAAGCGCCTGCAGCACCTCAAACGGCAGGCCGAGATGGCGGAGAAGTTCAAGCTGCTCAAGCACGAGGAGCGTGCGCTGAAGGCCGAGCGCCTCGGTTTGCGCTGGAAGGCGCTGGATGCAGAGGCGCACGGCGCCGAGGAGCAGGTCACCAGGCAGCAGAACGTGCTCGAGTCCGCGCTTGCCGATCAGCGGCGCCTCGAGAGCACGCTGGAGAAAGAGCGCGCGGCGCATACCCACGCGGTGGACCGGTTCAACGAGTCCTATCATCGTGTGCTCGACGCGAGTGCCGAGCTCGCGCGCATCGAGGAATCGATTGCCCATCTGCGCACCCGACGAGCAGACCTCGGACGCGAGCTGGAGCAGGAGCAGTCCGAGCTCGATGAGGCGAGCGCGCATGCCGAAAGTGATGCCCGCGAGATGGATGTATTGAGCCGAAGCATTGCCGAGCAGCAGCCCGAGCTCGCGCGCCTGCGCGAGACCGAGGGGCAAGTGCGCTCCGAGCTCGGTGAGACGGAACGGGCCATGCTGACCTTGCATGAGGCCTGCGAAGCGCTCGATCGCGAGCGCGCGGAACCGTCGGAGACGGTGCATGCCGAGCGCGTGCGGATCACGCACCTCGAGGAGCAGATCGAGAGCGTGCGGTGCAGGGTCCGGAAGCTCGAGCACGAGCTCCACGGGCTCGACTCCTCCGGGCTGGATGACGTGCTCGCACGGGTAGGAAACGAATTGAAGGACGAACAGGTCCGGCTGCGCGAGCTGGAAGCGGGGCTGGAGGATCGCCAGGCCCGTATCCCGGGTCTTCGCGAGGAATCGGGCCGCATTTCGGCGGCGCTCAATGAGTCCAGGGAGTCCCATCAGGAGGCACGGGGCAGGCTGGCCTCGCTGCAGGCAGCGCAGGAAGAGGCCTTGGGAAAAGGCACGGGTGCGGTAGCCGCATGGCTCGGCGAGCGCGACCTGGGGGCGGCGCTGCGCCTCGCCGAGCGGCTGGACGTGCAGCACGGCTGGGAGCGCGCCGTGGAAACCGTTCTCGGCGCGCACCTGGAGTCGGTGTGCGTGGACGACGTCGGCGCGCATGCGCGCGAGGTCGTGGACCTCGAAGAGGGCGCGCTGGGGTTCGTCGACGTGGAGCCGGTGATCGACAGCGCGCCGGGCCATGCGGCAATGGCGGGCCGCTTGCTGGACAAGATTTCCACGCCGGGCGCCGTGGCGGCCTTGATGAACGGTGTTTACGCGGTCGACGATGTGAGTGACGCGCTCGCGCTGCGCGCCCGCCTCGGGCCCGGGGAGTCGGCGGTCACTCGCGCCGGCGTGTGGGTGGGACCAAACTGGCTACGCTTCGCGGCCACGCCGGTAGACGAGGCGGGTGTCCTGTGCCGGGAGCTGGAAATCAAGCGTCTGGCGGTGCTGGTCGATGACACCCGCGCCCGCGTGGAGCGCGACAGTGCGCGGCTCGATGCCGGCATGCGCGAGTTGCGTACGTGTGAGGAGGCGGCGGCCGAGCAGGGCCGGCGGGTCGGCGAGCAGCATCGCCGCGTCGCCGCGCTGAGGGCATCGCTCGGCGCGAAGCAGGCCGAGTTCGATCAGGCGCGCTCGCGTGCAGCGGGGATTGGTGGGGATCTGGAAGAGCTTCGCGGGCGATCGCACGAGGACCACGCGGCGCTGGAGGCGGCCAGGCAGCACCTGCGCGACGCGTTCGCCCGACTGAGCGAGATCGACGCGCAGCGTGACGCGCTCAATGCCGAGCGCCAGTCCCGCCAAGCCGGGCTGGACGGTGTGAAGGAGCGCTGGCAGCGCGTTCGAGACGAGCACTACGAGGCCGGGTTGCGCGTGGAATCCATGGGAGCCAAGCTGTCGTCATTGCGCTCGGCGGGTGCAAGGGGCCAGGAACGGCTGGCGCGGATCACCTCACGGCGTAGCGCCTTGGAGCAGGCATTGCAGGCCTCACAGGCGCCGTTGCGCGAGGCAAAGGCCACGCTGGTAGAGAAGCTCGGCCTCAGGCGTGAGCTGGAGCGCGCCCATGAGTCGTCCAGGACGGATGTGGAGTCGGCGGAGGCGGCGCTGCGCGAGTCAGAGCGCAGTCGCGGCCTGATGGAGAACCGGGTGGCGACCGAGCGTGCGGGTCTGGAGGAGGTGCGCATGCACACGCGGGAGGCCGTCATCCGCCGTTCGACTGTCGTAGAGCAGATTGCGGAGAGCGGGTCCACGCTCGAGCAGGCGCTCATGAGCTTGCCGGACGAGGCGACCGAGCAGGACTGGCAGGAACGCCTGGAGCGGATGGAGCGGCGCATTGCCCGCCTCGGACCCATCAATCTGGCGGCCATCGATGAGTTCGGTCAGCAGGCGCAGCGCAAGACCTACCTGGATGCGCAGCATGCCGATCTCGTCGAGGCGCTGGAGACGCTGGGACAAGCCATACGCAAGATTGATCGCGAGACCAGGGCGCGCTTCAAGGATACCTACGAGAAGGTGAACGCGGGGCTTTCCGATATGTTCCCGCGGTTGTTCGGGGGTGGCACGGCGTGTCTGCAGATGACGGGCGAGGATCTGCTGAGTACCGGAATAACCTTCCTGGCTCGTCCGCCCGGCAAGCGCAACACCAGCATTCACCTGTTGTCCGGCGGCGAGAAGGCCCTGTGCGCCATTGCACTGGTGTTTTCGATATTCGGGCTCAATCCGGCGCCGTTCTGCCTCATGGACGAGGTGGATGCGCCGCTCGACGACGCCAATGTCGGCCGCTTCTGTGACCTCGTCAAGAGCATGACGGATCGCGTCCAGTTCATGCTCGTCACGCACAACAAGTCGACGATGGAGATCACCGAGCATCTCATCGGCGTGACGATGAACGAACCGGGTATCTCCCGGCTGGTTGCCGTGGACGTGGAACAGGCGGTCGAGCTGGCCGCGGTATAAGCGCTCGCGAGGGTGCGGCGCGCGTGACATGAACAGTCTGCGCATCACTCTGCTCATACTCGGTCTCATCTTCATCGGTGCCGTGTACTTGTACGAGACACGCTGGCGGCGCCCGCAAGCCGATGAAGACGAAGACGCGCTCGGGCAACCGAGCTACCTCGATGATCTGAGCGAATCGCACCGTAGCGTTTCTGCCAGCCATGCACGGCGCGCGCAGTGGCCGGCCCGCTCCGCAGGGGATCGCGCGGTCGATGGCACTGCCGCTATCGAGGAATCGGATGTGGCGGCCCTGCTCGATGAGCTCGACGGATTCGGGTCGGCTGAGCCGGACGTGCCCGTCGATGCACTTGGCGCTTTGAGTGTTCATGCACCCGACGCGGAGCAGCCCGATCTCGACGGGCTGGATTTCATTGTTCCGCGTGGCGCCGATGGTGGCGCAGTACGCAAAGGGATGCGCGGCTTGCGCTCGCTGGCCGCGCAAGGGCCGCATTCCGGCAAGCGGAGCGTGCCCCACGAAGGACTGATCGTCGCCTTGAGCGTCATGGCGAGGAGACACTGTCGTTTCGCCGGCACCGAGATCCAAGCGGCGCTCGAGTCGGCCGGGTTCCAGCCGGCGCCGACGCAGATCTTCCATCATTTCGGCACGGGCGGCGTGCCGGCGCAACCCCTGTTCAGTGCGGTCAACGTGCTCAACCCGGGTACCTTCGACCTCGATCGCATGGGCGAATTGACGACGCCCGGACTGGCATTGTTCATGCGCAGCGCCGGCGAGGAGGGTGCCGTGGAAACCTTCGACGCCATGGTTCGTACGGGGGAGGCGCTTGCGGGTCGGCTCGACGGCGAGCTGCGCGACGAAACCCGGAACAAGCTGACCGGCCAATCTATCAATCATATGCGCGACCGAGTGGTGGAATTCTGCCGCCAGCAACGGCTCGAGCGCTCGAGTTTGACCTGACAGACGGCACGGTGGGATCGCGAGTTCCGAGTCAGGCGCGGCGCCGCGCCACCGAGCTTCGACATCTGATCGAGCAGCACAATCACAGCTACTACGTGCTCGACGATCCGAGCGTCCCCGATGCCGAGTACGACCGGATGATGCGCGAGCTCGAAGCGCTCGAAGCCGAGTTTCCCGCGCTGCTCGACCCCGATTCACCCACCCAGCGCGTGGGAGGCGAACCGGCCGGGCAGTTTGCCGCGGTCATGCATGACGTCCCCATGCTGTCACTCGGCAACGCTTTCGACGAGGCGGAGGTGCGGGAGTTCGATCGCAGGGTCCGCGATCGCCTGGAGGTCGAGAAAATGGACTATGCGGCGGAGACGAAGCTCGATGGGTTGGCCGTTAGCCTGCGTTACGAGCGCGGGCGCCTCAGTCGGGCCGCTACGCGAGGCGATGGGTCGCGTGGCGAGAACGTGACGCGCAACGTGCGAACCATCCGCGTCGTTCCGCTGCGCCTGCTCGGCAGGGGTTATCCGCGCGTTCTGGAGGTGCGCGGCGAGGTCTACATGACCCGAGCCGCGTTCGAGGCGTTGAATCGTGCGCAGCGGGCCCGTGAGGAGAAAGTGTTTGCCAATCCGCGCAATGCGGCGGCGGGCAGTTTGCGCCAGCTCGACCCGCTGGTCACGGCGGCCCGGCCATTGGCGATGTTCGTGTACGCGGTGGGATTCGCAGAAGGAGCGGCGCTGCCGGATCGCCATTCCGCGGTGCTGCAACGGCTCGCCGAATGGGGGTTGCCGGTGTGCGCGGAGCGCGCTGTCGTAGACGGAATCGAGGGATGCCTGGATTTCCATGAAGCGCTCGCGCGGCGACGCGAAGGCCTCGCCTACGATATCGACGGTGTGGTCTACAAGGTCGATTCACGTGCCTTGCAGGCGCAGTTGGGCCAGGTTGCACGGGCACCGCGCTGGGCGCTTGCACACAAGTTCCCCGCCCGGGAGCAACTCACCCGCGTCGCGGCGATTGATGTGCAGGTGGGGCGCAGCGGCGCGCTCACGCCGGTGGCGCGCCTGGAGCCGGTGCACGTGGGTGGTGTCATGGTGACCAACGCCACGCTGCACAATCGTGACGAGGTCGAGCGCAAGGACGTACGCGTGGGCGATCGGGTTATCGTGCGCCGCGCCGGCGACGTGATCCCCGAGGTCGTGCGTGTGCTGCTCGACGAGCGCCCCGAGAGCGCCGTGCGCTACGCCATGCCCGACACCTGTCCGGTATGCGGGTCCGATGCCCTGCGGGTGGCTGGTGAAGCGGTGACGCGTTGCACCGGGGGGCTCTATTGTCCGGCCCAGCGCCGCCAGGCGATCCGGCATTTCGCGAGCCGCCGCGCACTCGACATCGAGGGACTGGGTGAAAAGCTCGTCGGGCAGCTCGTCGATCGCCGGATGGTGGCGAGCGTCGCGGATCTGTTCGATCTCGACAGCGGCGCTCTGGAGTCGCTCGACAGGATGGGGAAGAAATCGGCCTGCAATCTCGTGCGCGCGCTGCGGGCGAGCCGCCGCACGACACTGGCGCGCTTCTTGTACGCGCTCGGCATTCCGGATGTGGGAGAGGCGACCGCGCTGGCACTCGCCCTGCACTTCGGTGCACTGGATGTGCTCATGCGGGCGGATCTGGAGACGCTGCAAACGGTGACCGACGTGGGGCCTGTGGTTGCGAGCGAGATCAGGTCCTTTTTCTCGCAAGCGCACAATCTCGAGGTGATTGCCCGGCTGCGTGACATCCTGCAGATAAGCGATGCAGCCGCGCCGCCGCCCGCACGCGGGCAACCGCTGTCCGGCTGCACCTTCGTTCTCACCGGCACACTCGGATCCCTGTCCCGCGAGGAAGCGAGGCGGGCGCTCGAGGGCCGCGGCGCCAAGGTCACCGGCAGCGTATCGAAGAAGACGGATTACGTGGTCGCCGGGACCGATCCCGGCGCCAAGCTCGGCAAGGCGGCCGCGCTCGGCGTCACGGTGCTCGATGAACAGGCGTTCATCAGTTTCCTGGGCAATGAGGGTGCGATCGACGAGCGCTGAACGTCTCAACCCCTGGCGGCTGCGCGTCGAGGGCGCGCCCGGTCAGGCCGCGGCTCTCGGGGCCGAGCAGAAACAGGAACGCGCTTGCGATCGCGCGTGGGACAGGCAGCGTGGCCGGATCTTCGGCGGGATAGGCGCCCGCGCGCATGGCGGTCCTGACCGCGCCCGGGTTGATGCTGTTGACACGGACCGTGCTCCCTTCCAGCTCGTCGGCGAGCGTCTGCATCAACCCCTCGCAGGCAAACTTGGATACCGCATAGGCGCCCCAGTAGGCCCGTGACCTGCGGCCCACGCTGGAGGAGACGAACACCACGGAGGCATCGGGTGAGCGCTTGAGCAAGGGCAGGCAGGCGCGCGTCAACAGGAAGGGCGCGTTGAGATTCACCTGGATCACCTCGGCCCAGGTTTGCAGATCATAGCACTCGATGGGCGACAACTTGCCCAGCAGCCCGGCATTGTTCAGCACGCCGTCGAGTCCCCCCAGCTCGGTGCCCAGCCGCTCGGCCAGCTCATCGTAATGGTCCGCATTGGCTCCGAGCAGATCCATGGGGTAGATCGCCGGCTGCGCGTGGCCGGCGCCGGCGATCCGATCGTAGACAGCCTCGAGCTTCTTCACCGTGCGCCCGAGGAGCACCACGCTGGCGCCATGCTCGGCGCACGCGATGGCAACCGCCCGTCCTATGCCGGCGCCGGCACCGGTGATGAGGATCGTGCGTCCGGCGAGCGCGTCGGGCGCGGCCTTGTAGTCGTGCATCATGGCCGGCTCCGGGCGAGCGCCGCGCCATCTGGGTGGTTGTCCAGACCCAGCCAGGAAAACAACTCCCCGGCACTCGAGATCGTGCCGTCCGCACCCCAGGCGTACGGGTCCTCGCCCCGAGGTATGTAGCCGAACAGCGCCACGAGGGTCTTCATCCCGGCACGTCTGCCGGCTTCCACGTCATTGCGGGCATCACCGATGTACACGCAGCTCGGCGCGGCCACGCGAGTCTCCTCGCAGGCGTGCAGGAGCTGGTCCGGATGGGGTTTTCTCCGGCCCAGGGTGTCACCGCTCACGATGCACCGTGCGCGCCCGGCGAGGCCAAGCGTCTCGACCAGCGGCACGGTGAGAAAGGCCGGCTTGTTGGTGACGATACCCCATGGCAGAGCGATTGTTTCCAGCGCGTCGAGCACCAGCGATATACCCGGAAAGAGCCGCGTGCGTGTCGCGATGTCCGCCCGATACAGGTCGAGAAAGCGCTCCCGCAGGACGGAGTAATCGGGATGACCAGGGCGCTGCTCGAAGGCGAGTGCCAGCATGGCTGGAGAGCCGAGCGAGACGATGGGACGAATGCGCTGGAAGGCGAGTGGAGCCAGTCCCTTCTCGCCGCGCAGGGCATTCAGCGCGGCGGCGAGATCCGGCGCCGTGTCGGCCAGCGTGCCATCCAGGTCGAACAGCACCATGGCAGGGTCGAATGGCCTGGCAACGCCGCCCGCGTTCACGGGCGCTTCATCCACGCGAGATAGTTGACCCCGGGGTCTGCGGCGAGGCGCGCCCGCTGCGAGACGGGGTCGTAGCGCAAGCCGCATATCTCGACCAGCTCGAGGTCCGCGGCACGTCCCCAGGCCGCGAGCTCGGACGGTCGCACCAGCTTCTGGTAATCGTGCGTTCCCCTGGGGATGAGCCCCAGCACGTATTCCGCGGCAACGACGGCATACAGCCACGCCTTGAGCGTGCGGCTGATGGTCGAGAACACCACGTGCCCACCGGGGCGCGCGAGCGCGGCGCAGGCGCCGACCAGGGACCGCGGATCCGGCACGTGCTCGAGGAGCTCCATGCAGGTGACGACGTCGTACTCGCCGGGATGCGACTCGGCGAGTGTCTCGGCGGTCGCGTGCACATACGCCACATCCAGTTCCGACTCCATGCCATGCAGGCCGGCGACGCGCACCAGCGTGAGGGCGGCATCCAGTCCGGTTACCGTGGCGCCGTGACGCGCCATCTCCTCGCACAGCAGCCCGCCGCCACAGCCCACATCGAGCACGCGCTTGCCCGTCAGCCCGATGCGATCCTCGAGGTACCGGAGCCGCACCGGGTTGATGCGGTGCAAGGTCTTGAACGGGCCTTGGCGGTCCCACCACTGGTGGGAGAGATCGGCAAACTTGGCAAGCTCAGCCGCGTCGATGTTGCGCGTGTGTGGCAATGACGTTAACCAACATCATGATTCCGAGGGGCATTGTAAACCACATGGAACAGTGATCCCGACCGCAATGATGCGGTTCGACGCTCACCACATTCTACAGGGGGCTCTGACTGA